>CANNQU010000017.1 GCA_947507965.1 Bacteroidota bacterium | reverse complement strand
GTCACCGGCCGATGGTATAACCAGGCCCAAAGGGTAAGCATCATCAGCATAAAGGCAGGAGTGTCGGTGAGAACAGGATAATAAAAATTTAATTTCAAGAATGCAAAATTTATATAGATGAGGGCATAGCTCAAAAGCTTCATGAGGCTATTTAATGCTAATTTCTGTAAAATTAAATGCCAGACAAAAATACTCACCAGAAGATAAATCAAATTCCACACCTCAAATGCTCTGACCACATTTTCATTTGAAAAATTGGCACCTAAAATACGGATGGAATAATGTGCTAAGCCTAACGGTAATATACGTTGCAATAAATAATCGCTAATGCCATGGGTAAATTGATCAGAATCTTGCTTATAGGCATCGGCACCCGCTCCCTTATGAAAAACCAAATCTTCAAAATGAATGGTGATATCGGCATACACAGAGCCATCATAAAAAAAGCCACCTCGAACCTGCGTTTTCTCGCCATAGAATATATTGAATATCCCATAAAAAATAAAAAATAAAAAAACGCCAAAAGAAACTTTATCCTGGAAAAAATTTTTCATTGGTTAACTTTGCTCAAAATAGTTGCGAAGGCGAAAATATACTTTATTAAAAGAATGAGTAAACATATCTGCAAAAATAATGCTGCCTTGGCTTCAATCGCAAAACAGCTCTTACCTCAAATTTTAGAACATAAAATGATATGCCTCTCGGCACCCATGGGTGCTGGAAAAACCACCTTCATAAAACAAATCGGTATTGCTCTAGGGGTACCCGAGAATGAGATTCACAGTCCCACGTATAGCATTGTTAATGAATACCGTGGCCAAGAACACACAATTTTCCATTTCGACTTTTATCGCTTGAAAAACCTCGAAGAAGCCTATGATCTGGCCTTAGAAGACTACTTTTCGAGAGACGCCCTTTGCTTCCTGGAATGGCCTGAGATAGCCTCTTCCCTGCTCCCGTTGCCCTACTTGAAAATTACCATTGCAACACAGGGTGAGACGAGAATATTTACCACTGAAATAATAAATTTTTTAGATGTCGAAAAAATCTCTTAATTTTGGCTCTTGAGTTATAGAAAATAGCATATGCAGGAAGTTTACACCAACGACATCAAAGAACTGGCAAAAATGGCCGGCCTACAACCTCAAGAAGCGTTATTAGAAGAACGCAAACACGGACATAATTTAAAGATTTCGGTACCCCGAGAAATTACTTACCAAGAAAACAGGATCCCTCTAACACCCACGGCAGTTCATTTATTGGTAAACAACGGACATGACGTAATTATTGAAAGTGGGGCTGGATTAAAAGCCAATTTCTGTGACAAAGAATATAGTGATGCCGGGGCGAAAATATCGTATAATCCGGAAGAGTTATTTAAGAGCGAAATCATTCTTAAAATATCTCCACCTACCATGGAAGAAATAAATTGGATGAGTCAGGGACAGATCTTAATCTCCGCCATTCAACCCACCGATTTAAAACCACATTATATTCATGAATTAATGAACCGGGGTGTTACGGCCATCGCCTATGAATACCTACGCGACGAATGGGGCTCCTTGTCGGTAATACGAAGTATGAGTGAGATTGCAGGTAGTACCTGCATTCTTATAGGATCCGAATATTTGAGTAATATACATGGAGGTAAAGGAGAGTTACTGGGCGGCATTACCGGCGTTCCTCCCACTGAAGTAATTATTATAGGAAGTGGAACGGTAGGTGAATATGCTACAAGAGCTGCTTTAGGTTTAGGGGCCGAAGTGAAAGTTTTTGATAATAGCTTATATCGCTTACGCCGATTGCAAAACAATATTGGAAGTCGCATTTATACTTCTCTACTTAACCCAAAAATATTAGGAAAAGCCCTTACCACTGCCGATATTGCTATCGGTGCTCTTCGCGCTGAAGACGGTTTAACACCTACCGTGGTATCTGAAAATATGGTGAAGAATATGAAACGCAATTCCGTAATTATTGATGTAAGTATCGACCAAGGTGGCTGTTTTGACACTTCTGAGGTGACCACCCATGAAAACCCTATTTTTACTAAGCATGACGTAATACACTATTGTGTTCCCAACATTTCATCGCGTGTGGCACGTACTGCGAGCTATGCCCTAAGTAATATTTTCAGTACGCTCCTTCTGAAAATTGCTAATTCGGGTGGATTGAAAAAATATATTTGGCAAAAAAATGGCGTACGAGAAGGTATCTATATTTATAAAGGACGCCTCACCAATAAACATATTGCCAACCGTTTCGATATCCCATTTAAAGATATTGAATTACTTATTCCTACTCTTTAAGATTTTCACGCTTGATTTAATTGAAAATCCCATTCGAAATGGTTGTTACTGGATGTATTTAGTTATTCACTTTTTACCATCACCCCATGGTATTTAAGGCGATAACGCATATTTTTGCATGAAGTAAAAAAATGTAATTTATCTACCATGAAGTTTATCGTATCCTCATCCGCATTATTGAAGCCCATTGAGCAAATTGCCGGTGTCATCAATCCGAAATCAGTTCTCCCCATCTTAGATTATTTTTTATTCAGTCTGAAAAAAGGCCGTTTAACGATTTCGGCTACCGATTTGGAGACGAGCATGACCACGGTTGTTAATGTTGAGAGCAATGCGGATGGTAAAATAGCGGTGCCTTCAAAAATAATATTAGAAACACTCAAAGCGTTGCCCGAACAACCCATCACGTTTAATGCGGATACCGAAACCCTTAATATTGAAATTATAACCGATAGCGGACGCTATAAACTGTCGGGGCAAAAGCCTGATGACTTTCCGAAGATGCCCATTGTCGATTCCGCATCAAGCATTTCGGTGAAAGCCTCCTCTTTAGGTAATGCCATAAGCAAAACCATTGTAGCTACAGGTAATGATGAGATGCGCCAAGCACTCACCGGCGTTTTATTTGAGCTAAAAAAAGATGGAATCAATTTTGTTGCAACCGATGCCAACCGTTTGGTTCGATTCAAAAATACCGCTGTGAAGCCTACCGAAGAGATAAGTTTCGTGATCCCTAAAAAAGCACTCAACCTGCTTAAAGCATCATTACCGAATTCGGAAGACGCCATCGCAAAAATTGATTATAACAAATCCAATGCATTTTTCTCTTTTGGAGAAGTGAACTTAATATGTCGTTTAATCGATGAGAAATTCCCTGATTATAAAGCCGTCATCCCATTAGAAAACCCGAATAAATTATTAATCAATCGATTGGAATTTTTAGGTTCCATACGCCGTATTTCTATCTTTAGCAACAAAAGCACCCATCAGGTTCGTTTGAAAATGGCGGGCAGCAGCCTTACCGTAAGCGCGGAAGATTTAGATTTTAGCAATGAGGCGAAAGAAGAATTAGGTTGTACTTATGATGGGGTGGATATGGAAATAGGTTTCAACGCTCGCTTTTTAAGCGACATGCTTGCTACCTTGCAAAGCGATGACGTGATTTTAAATATGAGTACCGCAAACCGTGCCGGTGTGCTCGTTCCTTCATCGCAAAATGAAGGCGAAGAAATAACGATGTTGGTGATGCCACTGATGCTTAATACCTACAATTAATTTTGAGGTTATAACTTTTCAAAGCCCCTTCGTTTATAAAACGAGGGGGCTTTGTATTTTAGTCATTCATCATCAGTCGGAAAATTACACTTCGAGTTGATCTTTTGCGAAATCATCAATGACAAAAAAAACAGGGTAATCAATGGTTAATTCCAAAAACAACAAACGTAATTATTTTGATACAATGGTTCCTGTCTTCTCCGCAATAAGACGTTCGGCCTTTTTTACGGTCATGTGCATCGATTGTAAATCAGTTTCCTTTTCACTTTTCTCTTTCTCACTCAATTCGGTATCATCACGTAATTCCAATAATTGTTTATCAATTTCATCATAAATCTTAGCGATGCGATTAATCTTAAACTGTGAATAGGTTTTTTCCACACTCAACTTATAGTTATCCTCCGGTTTGGGAACTAATATTTCATGCATATCAAGCCAGTTTTTACTAACCTCATGCTTGTCGAAGTCGAAAATTAAATTGATGCTGGCTTTGCTTATCTCAGCATCTTCACTTTTAAAAAAATGCTCTGCTTCAAATTTCGCATCCTCCAGATGAATTACATATTCATTTAATATTTTCGTGTGCGCCGGGTTCTCCAATGCAAATTTATTTTCTATGATGTCATTTACCATATACTGCATCACATTTTGAGTCGCATCAAATTCAAAAGTTCCGTACTTGAGCAGCAAACGCATCACCCCCGTTTCAAAATCAGATTTACCCGTTTCCTTATCAAGTTGCGCTGCTTGTTCAATTATATCTTGTGCTTGCTTAAGTTGCTCATTTATCGGATATATAAGCTCTCTGGCTTTTATGCCCCGTTGCTTATTTATTTCGGTTAAAATAAGTTGCTCTTCAACTTGTAATATCTTACTGCTCTCCGAAGCATATAAACTTCTGGTAATCGGATCCGGTATTTTACTAATGCTCTCCACAATATTGTGAATTGCGTGACTTCGCTGCGCAATATCCTGTTTTACTTCGTCGAGTAGAAGCTGCGATTTGAACAGAATAAAATCTTTTGCATTACCCTCAATATATTCTTCGAAAGCCGTACCTCCCACTTTCCTGCAATAGCTGTCGGGATCATTATTATCGGGAAATAAAACCACCTTCACATTCATTCCTTCGGCCAGCAGCATATCGATGCCACGCAGCGCTGCCTTAATTCCGGCCGTATCGCCATCATACAATACAATAATATTCTTCGTGAAACGAGTTACTAACCGAATCTGCCCTTCGGTGAGTGATGTACCCGACGATGCCACCACATTTTCCACCCCGCTTTGTACTAAGGTAATCACATCGGTATATCCTTCTACAAGATATACTAAATCGGATTTTTTAATCGCCGTCTTGGCCAGGTGCAATCCATAAAGGTGTTCACTTTTATGATACACCATGGTTTCCGGGCTGTTTACATATTTTGCAACCTTATCGTTGGCTTTTAAAATACGACCGGCAAAAGCGATGATTTTTCCTGATAAATTGTAGATCGGAAAAACAACCCTTCCACGATAGCGATCCATTACTTCTCCGGTTTCAAGCTTGCTTATAAGCCCTGCCTTTAGCAGGAACTCCTCGGTGAGGCCATTTTTTAGCGCGTGATGATAAAAAGAGGTTCTGTTCTCATGACTGTAGCCCAATTGAAATTTTGTAATCGTTTCTTCTCTGAATCCTCTCTCAAGGAAATAACTCAGGCCAATATTTTTACCTTCATCACTTTCAAGCAATTGCTCATTAAAATATTTCGCAGCGTAATTTAAAGCAATAAAAATACTATCCCGTTCGGTGTTGAGGGCTTTCGCTTCTTCAGCATTAACATGCTCTTCGATAATTTCAATATTGTATTTTTTGGCCAAAAACCGCAGTGCCTCAACATAGGTCATACTCTCATGCTCCATCACAAAATTCACCGCATTGCCGGCACGTCCACATCCAAAACATTTATAAATACCTTTGGTTACCGAAACAGAAAAAGATGGCGTTTTTTCGCCATGAAAAGGGCAGCAGGCCATAAGATTGACACCTCTTTTCTTAAGCACCACAAAATCGCCAATCACCTCGTCGATACGAACGGTGTTGTTAATGGTATCAACCGTGGAACGTGGAATCATTTAGTAAAAGAATAGGTAAAATACATCTGCAAATTAACGGTTTAATTGAATCTTATGTGTAATGCTACTTCATAATTATAATCGGCTTTAAGGTTATCGTTCCTTTAAGAGAAGTAAAGGCTAAATCCTTACGAGTAATTTACTCATCAAAAAATGTGGAATCGTTACCTCCATAAATTCCTCTCCCGAAACCATATATCCTAGTTTTTCATAAAATGGAATGGCATATTTACGTGCATTCATCTGAATTTTTTTATAGCCTTTAAAAATTGCGTAGTCTTCTGCCCAAATTGCAATTTCACGTCCTATGCCAAAACCTTGGTAATCTTCATGAACGGCCATCTGACGTAGCTTTAAATCCTCCGTGCTCAATGGTGAAAGGATAACGCATCCGATGATGGTTTCCTCTTCAAAGCACCCGATTAAAAAATCAGTATCATCATGGCCTAGCTTCGACAAATCTAAGTCTAAGCCTAAAGGCTTGCGCAGTACCTCGTCGCGTAATTGAAGCATTTGCTGATACTCTGGTGTGTCATATAAAATCTCGGTAATATGCATGGGTTATGAATTAAAAAGCGTTGCCAAAGATAACTCAGTGACAACGCTTTTGAAATTAAAATTTACTTTCCTATTGCTTTACCACCTTCATTGTTTTCGTTCCGACGGCATTAATTAATTGGATGAAATAGATGCCCGGCGAAAGGTCTTGGGTATTTAATACGGTACTATTCGTTTGAAGAGCACGCGTCGGGAATATACTTTTGCCCGTAACATCAAAAACCTCATAGCTAAATTCACCGGCATAGCATATACTTATTTCGTCGGTAAACGGGTTTGGAAACAACGTAAATTCTGCCGCTAAGCCATTCGAACTGACACCTACAACCCCCTTGGTGATCGTTACCGTATAGTTCTTTGTGGTGCCATCCTGAGCCGAAATGGTATAAGTAACCGGGCTTGAAAAATTGTTTGAACTAAGGCCACTAATTTGTGCCACCGACGAAACCTTAGCGGAGGCGTCGTAAGAGAGATTAAAAGTAGCAATTAGCGTATTTAAATTGGCGGTGCTCGGAACTACCGCGGTAATCGATGTTCCATTAATGGTAGCGGTAACCGCCGGTGTTGTGTTATTAATCGAAAAAGCCAAAACGTCTTTTGCGGCCGACAGTAATGAGCGTGTGCCCGTGGCGTACCAATAACCCCATTTGCCCTGATCAATTACCAATGACGCGCTACCGGAAGCACTAATTTTATCGGTACCTAAGTTAATCACATAAATATTTTCAACATTAGCGCCATCGTATCCATCAATCAATAACTTCGAATCGGTTTTTGAATAATTAGGAAATCCTAACTTGGTATTACTCGCTATTAAGGTTGTTTTATTCGTTAAGATATTCGTTCCCAACACACCGTAAGTAGCCGTTGCGCCACTATTGTCGATCTCATCAAAGGCAATAATATAAGAAGAGTTTTTAGAGAATACCGGATTTCCGATACTCACCCCTTCAGGTAAATTGGTAAAAAGCTTCTCAATTTTTCCATCACCCCAGTTATTACTCTTCAAATCCCAAACTTTTACGATACCCACATCCCAATAGGTTAAATCGGGACCCGAGTTGTTTTTTATTACATTATGTGCATCGTAAATTACATATTGGCCTGTATTATCCCATTCCAGAGCGTCGGCATAATTAACTCCACCAGCATTTACTCCCGAATACGTTGGATTATAGAGATGAATTTTTTTCCATTGCGACAAAGCAAAATTATAGATATAAATGGCGGTATCAATACTTTTTGAAACGCCTGCGAGTAGCTTACCATCTTTTGATATGGAGATGTTCTCCATATCACCTCCGGTGTAAATGGTTGTTTGTGTATATGGTGAAGCCGTCAAATCTATTTTAATGATATTCCCATTTAAATCAGGAAATAAACAATACGCTCCATTATCAGGGATTGTTACCCTGCGGTTTTGATCGGTAGTGGTAAGCGCTACAAAGTTAATTCCTGTGGTTGAAGAACGATAAAGTTTTTGGGGATCGCCATTGAGCAAATTATAGCTTAGTATAAAATCAGCTCCTGGGTTTGTTGGTAAATCATTGGGTGTTGTTTGCGTTGTGCCGCCGCCACCTGTGCCACCGCCGGTATTGCCATTTGGATCAAAAATTTCTACCTGATCGAAGGCTGATTTAGCGGCGGTAATTTCTGCCGCACCTGCACCATAAAGATCGGTAGCCGATTTTACAACAGCATAACGTAGATCTAAAAACTGTGATGTCTTGGTTAAATACAACGTCAATGCACGGTAATAAACCTGCTCTGCCTTTACTTTTGTTATCGCTGTTGCATATAAATAGTAGGCAAAATTAGCAATGCCACTATTGGCATGAACACCACCAAAATCACCTGCCTGATCGAGAGAGGTGTTTTTGTATTCCGACATTTTAGCCGGCTGATACCCATTGCCATTGCCGTTATGTGGATTCGATAAATCGCGCAGGCAACCCGTAGCAATATAGCTTGTTTTGGTAATGTCTTCTCCCATTTGCCAGTCATTCTTATCCATCATGCAACCAAAAACATCGGCCATCGATTCGTTAATAGCACCCGATTGTGCTTTATACTCCAGGTTCGCCGAAGCTCCTATAACACCATGGGTCATCTCATGTCCGCCTACGTCGATGGCACCGGCCAAAGGTTTAAATGCAACACTGCCATTACCATAAAACATGGCCGAGCCATTCCAATACGCATTATCCATGGCCTGTCCATTGGGCTCTGTTACATTAATAATGCTGGTAACCGTACCTCCTAAGCCATTGATAGAATTTCGATTGAACGTATTTTTATAATAATCGAAGGCAAGCCCTGCGGTGAAATGAGCTGAAACAGATAATGCCGTCCAACCTGAATTTGTGGTGGTGCTAATATTATAGAGTGACGCACCACTGG
This sequence comes from Bacteroidota bacterium, assembly GCA_947507965.1. Lineage (GTDB taxonomy): Bacteria > Bacteroidota > Bacteroidia > UKL13-3 > UKL13-3 > CAINMV01. Next base: position 42,578 of record CANNQU010000017.1, on the reverse strand, counting down.
TATTATTGGCATTAAAAGTTTCAATAACACCTACCCCTTGATCGGGAAAAGTGCTGTTGGCTAATTTGAACATGGCTTTCGTAGCGTCTACACAATAAAATTTACTGTTATATTCATACGTGTTAATCGTTCTGCTTATGCCATTCAAATCGTTGGCATTGGCAGTTTTAGGCCCGTTCACATGGCAGGTGCCATTATAAAACTCCAAAACCTTAAGGCTGTTGGCATCTATAAAATAATACCATACCTCAATGAAATTAGGTCGTACCATAATTTGATAGGCCAATTTATAGTCAATCTGTTTGGCATTCACCACCGGAAGAATGATTAACGTTACCGTGGCTGCATTATACTTCAATATTTGTTTCTGTTGCGCTGTTAAATCCGTTATAATCGTTTGTTTTGAAAGATGTGCCGACATACTAGAAACAGCTTCTGACGCCGATTTTTGGGGTGTCACTGAAGAAAGTATCGGAGTAGGAACATAATTCCCATTCATATAATCCATCGTTTGGTGTCGACCGTGAAATACAACCTCTGCTCCATAAACAGGGATGTTTTTGTATTGCTGTTGTAAACGAACATGGGTCATGCCGATATTATCATTTTCCACTTTATTTAAAGTAAATTCCTCCTCCGGATTTTCAATTTGCATCATGCCCTTCACATCATGTAAAAAAGAAAAGGCACTTCGTTCGGCACTTGCGGAGAAATGGAGTGACACCGATTCCGGATTTCGATAGATTACCGTCGGTGTGATTTGGCCAGGGGGCAAAATAAAGAGATATGGGTTTTGTGCCGATGGTTTATAAAACAATTCCGGCTTGTAAATGAATTCTTGTGTCGATGCTACGCTTCTCCCATCAATCAATTCAGCATTTTTCAGTATCGAGCTAGCAGCTCGGCTTGCATCGCGAGTAGTTCGGGCATCAAACGGATTTTTGTTTTGCGCTTGCACAAAAAGTGAAAAAAGCAAAACATGAATAAGGATAAACGATTTTTTCATGGTAGATGGATTGGATTTAAAACGGAAAGTTAAAGGAAAAGATCAAGAATAAAAAAAATGTTTTTCTCGCCTAGCGATCTTCATTAAACGTTTTTTGCTCTTTGGATGGCATTAATCTTATCTTTACTATTTAGAATAATGAAGAGATAAAAATGCGGTAGAGCAAAACTCCAATTTCAGATTATCCTTCTTTTATTTTTTTCTCTAGGATACTGGTGCTATAACCTTCGAGAAACGGAATAACGGTCACTTCTCCCCCATTTTCAATAACCACCTTCGCTCCAACAATGTTATCCAACGTATAATCGCCCCCTTTAACCAGTACGTTGGGAAGAATCTTTGAAATCACATCGAGTGGTGTTTCTTCATCAAATAAAAACACCGCACTCACACATTCCAATGCTGCCATTAGATATAAACGCGACTGCTCCTTTTGAATGGGTCGGTGCGCCCCTTTTAATTTCTTCACAGAGGCATCGGTATTTAATGCTACAATAAGCTGATCACCCAGGTCGGAGGCTTTGGAAAGGTAATCGATATGGCCGGGATGTAATAAATCGAAACAGCCATTCGTAAATATAATTTTATGCCCCATTTGCTTCCATTGCAATACAACAGGGAGTAATGACTCAAGAGAATAAATTTTATTTTGTAACTGTTGTTGATGATTCATAGGAAACTTTTTTACGCTCAATAAAGGCAAGGTAAAGGCTTATGCTACCTGCCAACGCAATGAAGGCGGCTTGGGCAGTATGTGAGACGAGTGCATACGCCACCGCATTAGACTCCGCATCGGCATCGGATACCCCGGCTTTAATAAAATAAAATACCAAGGTCATTTTTATAATGTAATGATAGGACCCCGCACCACCTGGTGTTGGAATAGCAAAGCCAACCGCTCCCATAGCCAACACCACTAAAACAACTTTTGCCGGTAAATTCTCGGTCATCGGCATTGCATGCATAAAAGTGTAATTAATAAAAAAGAATCCAACCCAAATACCAATTGACTGAATCCAAAATAGAGGCTGATTCTTAACTTTAAACACACTGAGTAAGCCTTCATTAAAGCCCTTTAGAAAATCAATAATTTTTCTAACCCATTTGAATTGTGCGATCGTTTTTCTAAAAACCAAAGAAAACGCTAGAAGAGAGAACCCGGCAGCAAGTAAAACATAAATAAAATAATGATGAAGCAACCATAATTGATCCAATTTTAGAAAGTCATTGATCGTAGAGAATTCTAAAAACAGCGTCACCATAAAAATCACAAACAACAGCAACAGGTCGATGATACGCTCGGTAACCACCGTTCCCAATAACTTATCTACCGGAATTTTATCGGTGCCAAACATAACGCCACAGCGGGCCAACTCTCCTCCACGAGGAATCGCATAATTCGTTAAATAACCAATTAAAACAGCGTAGAAGCTAGTGCGCAGGCGGGCGTTATACCCCATCGGCTCAAGCAAAAGTTTCCATCGCCATGCACGTAAAAAGTGAGCCCCTAGGGTAATCGCGAAACACGCAAAAACAAATTCCCAATGCAGCGAACCAACGCTCGCTTGTATTTTAGAGAACTCCGTATTTTTAAAAGTAAGATAAAGCAAGAAAACACTTATACCAAAGAATAGAACATAAGCGAAACTTTTTTTAATCTTCATTCTTTTCGAAACTTATTACATTTTTTCTCTCTTCCAGATGAACGGATAGTGGTAAATGAATTCGGGCTTCTTCAGGCGTCATAAAAGCATACGACATCACAATTAAAATATCGCCGACCTGAACACGACGTGCCGCAGCCCCATTCAAACAAATCACCCCACTGCCCCGCATGCCTTTAATAACATAGGTTTCCAGCCGCTCACCGTTATTATTATTGACCACTTGAACACGCTCATTGGCAATTAAATTGGCGGCATCCATTAAATCTTCGTCAATGGTTATGCTGCCGGCATAATTCAAGTCGGCTTGCGTTACACGTGCCCGATGAATTTTTGATTTTAAAACCTGTATTTGCATAGAAGTTACAAATATAAATTATTTTTCAACCCAACCCTCATCTAATCGATGCTTTTAATGGATAATTATAGAACGGTCATTCAATAGAAGCTTCGTCAACTCATTTAAAAAACCTGCAATTTTGAAAAGGGGTATTCGCTCTGCGTATTTCTTTGTCTGCTATTTATTTCCGTATTTCATAGTGCATTTTTTATTAATTTTACACCTTATAATTTAAAATAAAATTATCCCATCATGGAACAGCCATTTTACCTCTTTATTATTGCAATAGGAATCATTTTTATTGCCCTTTTCCTTTATTATATCCCGGTAGGACTATGGATTACCGCCTTGGTTTCCGGCGTTCGTGTGAGCATTGGTCAGCTTTTCGCGATGCGATTACGTAAAGTACCACCTACATTGATTGTTAATGCCTTAATCACCTCAACTAAAGCCGGTCTGAATATCACCCGCAGCGATTTAGAGACCCATTTTATGGCTGGAGGAAATGTAAATAATGTAATACGTGCCCTCATTAGCGCCGATAAGGCAAGCATCCCTCTCGACTTCAAACTCGCCACAGCCATCGACTTGGCTGGCCGTGATGTAAGCGATGCAGTTCAACTATCGGTAAATCCAAGAGTTATCGATACACCCCCGGTGGCGGCAGTAGCAAAGAACGGCATTCAATTGGTAGCGAAAGCTCGTGTTACGGTTCGTGCCAACATCAATCAGCTGATTGGTGGAGCAGGCGAAGAAACCATTCTGGCGCGTGTTGGCGAGGGTATTGTTACCACCATTGGTTCAGCGCATGACCATAAAGAAGTATTGGAAAACCCTGATAAAATATCAAAAACGGTATTAGCCAAAGGTCTCGACCAAGGTACTGCCTTTGAAATATTAAGTATCGACATCGCCGATATCGATATCGGTGAAAATATAGGTGCGAAATTACAAGCCGATCAGGCCGAAGCTGATTTAAAAGTGGCCAATGCCAGAGCGGAAGAACGCCGTGCTGCAGCCGTGGCTTCGGAGCAGGAAATGAAAGCGCTGGCTCAGGAAGCCCGTGCTAAAGTAATTGAAGCAGAAGCACAGATACCGATGGCCATCGCCGACGCTTTTAGAAGTGGCAACCTCGGCATCATGGATTATTACAAAATGCAAAATATTAAAGCCGATACCACCATGCGGGAGAATATCGTGAACCCGCCGAAGAAATAGGGGAGCGAAGTGGAGTATTTAGTATTTAGTACAGAGTACATGGTGCGAAGTATTTGGATTTGATAGTGATTATTGGTGAGTGTGATGGAAACTTAAAAGGCTTAATAAAAACAAGCGATATTTACTTATGAATAATTACTAAATGTTAGAAATTTGGAAAGAATCAATTGAATTAGTAGGAGATGTTTATCGATTGACAAGGAATTTTCCTAAAGAAGAGCTATACTCTCTTACTTCACAAATAAGAAGATGTAGCGTTTCAATTCCGTCAAATATCGCAGAAGGCGCTGGCAGGAAAGGGAATAAAGAATTTATTAATTTTCTAAGTATTTCGGCTGGTTCATGTTGCGAGCTAGAAACCCAATTAATAATAGCAGAACGCTTAGGCTACATTAAAAATGACGAGTCAGGTTCTTTGTTTGAAAGGCTTGCCTATATCAAGAGGATGAATGTGAATTTGGCAAGGCGTCTTGGGGCTTAATGGAGTAATTGGTATTTTGTACATAGTATTTAGTGCATAGTATTAAGTATTTAGTATTTAGTACTGAATGATGTGGTGTACCAACCTAATGGATAGAATATAGCTTACAAGCTTACCTTGTGTGTTTTCTTTTTTATACTCTCTACTAAATACGCTGTACTACCTACTAAATACTCTAAACTAAATACTCCCACAACCATGCTCACCAAAGAACAAATTGCCCAGCGTATCGCAAAAGAACTTCAGAATGGCTTCTATGTCAACCTCGGCATAGGCATCCCTACCTTGGTAGCTAACTATATTCCCGATGGTGTGGAGGTTGTGCTGCAATCGGAAAACGGGTTGCTTGGAATGGGCCCATTCCCTACTGAGGATAAAATGGACGCCGATTTAATTAATGCAGGAAAACAAACCATCACTACCTTACCGGGCTCTGCCTTCTTCGATAGTGCCATGAGTTTTGGCATGATACGGGCAGGAAAAGTAGATTTGACCGTGCTGGGTGCCATGGAAGTTTCCGATACCGGCGATATTGCCAACTGGAAAATACCGGGGAAGATGGTAAAAGGTATGGGCGGTGCGATGGACTTGGTAGCTTCGGCCAAAAACATTATTGTTGCGATGCAGCAAGTAAATAAAGCCGGAGTAAGTAAGATGCTTTCAAAATGTGAATTGCCCATCACCGGCTTGGCATGTGTTAAAAAAGTGGTAACCGAATTTGGGATGTATGATATCACATCTGAAGGTTTCAAGCTCGTAGAGCTCGCCCCGGGCGTAACGGTGGATGACGTCAAGAAAAATGTTGCCGGCCGTTTGGTTATTGCCGACGACGTGAAGGAGATGGTTTTTTGACGAAGCTAAAGGGAGGTACGACACCAGAATTAGGAACTCCCTTACTTCAAAAGCACACCATAAATAATTTGCTAGGCATCCAACCCAAGAGCAAGACGGTCAAGGTAATACGGTCAACTAGAATTTCAGTTCTAAGTCTTCCACCACTTTATTCGTAATAATGTGTTCGTCAATAATTCGGGTTACCTCTTTAATGGTTACATGTCCATAATAGATTCCTTCCGGATAAATAACCAGTGATGGGCCCAAGGCACAGGCATCCAGACACCCCGAGCGCTGCGCCCTTACCGTACCTTTCAAACCACGTTCGGCGAGTTGCCTGCGAAACTCTTTTACAAGTTCCATGCCTCGCTCCTCTCCACAGCATTTAGTACCTTCCGGCTTCTGATTGGTGCAAATGAATATATGTTGAGCGTAACGCATGAGGGTATTTAGTATTAAGTTGGAAAAGCAATTATCTTGTTTGATTAAAAACTTATATTCGGAAGATTTTCAATAAAAAAAGAGCCGTTTAAATAATTAACGGCTCTTTTTGTTTTAGGATATCGAAAAATTACATTTTAGAAACAAGTTCCATTAAATCGGCAACGCGGCTACTATATCCGGCTTCGTTGTCGTACCATCCAACCACTTTCACGAGTGTGCCTTGAGTCATGGTGAGGTCGCTATCGAAAATGCAAGAGTGGCGATTACCAACGATATCGATGGAAACGATTTCATCGGTATTATATTCGAGGATACCTTTCAAGGCACCTTCAGAGGCAGCTTTGAATGCGGCATTCACTTCTTCTTTGGTCACTTCTTTTTTCAGTATGGCTGTAAAATCTGTCACAGAGCCATCAGGGATAGGCACACGCATAGCGTTTCCATTTAATTTCCCTTTCAGGTGAGGCAATACCAATCCTACGGCCTTGGCCGCTCCGGTACTGGTAGGCACAATACTATAAGCCGCTGCACGAGCACGGCGTAAGTCTTTATGAGGAGCGTCTTGCAGGTTTTGATCAGAGGTATAAGCATGAATGGTGGTCATAAATCCTTTTTCCAACCCAAACGAATCGTCCAATACTTTTACCATAGGAGCCAGGCAATTTGTAGTACAGGAAGCATTAGAAAGGATGAGTTCTTTTCCGTCGATGGTATGGTCGTTAACGCCCAGAACGATGGTCTTCACATCACCGGAAGCAGGAGCGGAAATTACTACCTTTTTAGCACCTGCCCGTATATGCGACATAGCTTTTTCGGCGTCGGTGAAATGCCCTGTTGATTCCAGTACTACATCGATTCCGAGTTCACCCCATGGCAATTTCGAGGGATCCCTTTCCGCGAAGGCTCTGATTTTTTTACCGTTTATGATAAGATATTCTTCATCGGCACTCACGGTACCGTTGAATTTACCATGTATGCTATCATATTTTAATAAATGTGCAAGTGTTGCGTTAGCCGTTAAGTCGTTGATAGCAACAACTTCTACGTTTTCTTTTTCTAATAAGTAACGGAAGGCAATGCGACCGATACGACCAAAACCATTGATGGCGACTTTCATGTTCGATTTATAATTTAAGATACGTTATGAATAAAAAAAAATAAGAAATGTATTAAAACGGTGCAAAGTTAAATTTTAAAATAGTAATATTCCAAATATATTTGCAATTTAGAGGTATTATTATACCTTTGCACTCCTTTAAAAAAGAGGGCCCGTTCGGCTATCGGTTAGGCCGTTAGGTTTTCATCCTGGAAAGAGGGGTTCGACTCCCCTACGGGCTACTTCAGAAACACAGCAATTATGCTGTGTTTCTTTGTTTATAACAAGTTTATAGGTATTTAGTGCAAATAGATCGTTTGACCAGAATCCCAAATTTCTGGCTTTCATAGCTCTCTAGTCATAATTTTTTTCCAATTCAATATCTCTTTGCCGCTACTTCTTTTCTGATTTTGGTCACCGGCATACAGCAAAATGGATTGTTCGCTTCCACTTAACCTGCACCAATAGTCAATATTCTTAAAAAATTCAGTGTTGAACGTCTTTCCCGATTTAATTTCAATGGGTAATAAAGTCCTTCCGTTATCGACGATGAGATCAATCTCATGCCCTGTTTTATCCCTCCAATAATATAAATTAATTGGCAAGCCCGCATTCGTTCTTTTTTTAATTAATTCCGTTACAACCATGCCTTCAAAAATTGAACCTCTTAATGGATGTGTGATGAGTTGTGAAGTTTCTCGAATTCCTAGCAGGTAACAAACCAAAGCCGTATCATAAAAATATACTTTAGGCCTTTTAACAATCGTTTTATTGAAATTCTTAAAATGTGGCTTCAGAAGATATATAATGAAACTACTCTCCAGAATTCCTATCCATGATTGAATGGTTTTAACATCAACACCCGTTTCTACCGCTAATGCACTATTATTTAATTCCTGGCCGGAGCGACCGGCAAGTAATTTTATGAACCTTTCAAAAACAATTAGATCTGTTATGTTTTTTATTTGTCTTACATCCTTTTCTATATAGGTTCGGATATAATTGGGGCACCAATCTTCGGGTGGAATATGCTGGTCATAAATTGGCGGATAAAAACCTTTAACCATTAAGCGATCATCATCCATCGGCAATAATTTAGCCTTGATTAATTCAGTAATGGAAAAGGGCAGTAAATTTATATACCCTACTCTCCCAGCAAGTGTCTGAGAAATCGATTGCTGCAATAAAAAGTTGTTTGAACCTGAGAGAATAAATAATCCTTTTATTTTAGAATTGTCCAAAATTTCCTGCAAATAGGAAAACAATATCGGAGCACGTTGCACTTCATCAAAAATTGCACCATGAGGGTATGACTGTAAAAAGCCCCTAGGGTCATCCAAGGCAAAGTTACGTGTGTCAGGGTTTTCTAATGAAACATATGGTTTACCCTTAAATACTTGTTTTACTAAAGTTGTTTTACCTGTTTGCCTGGCACCGGTAACTGCCACTGCTTTAAATTTGGTGGCTAGGTCCATTAACTTAACTTTAGCAATGCGTTGAATCATGAAACAAAGATATGGAATTATATGGAATGAGATTCCAAATAATTCCATATTGAAATGGTTTCTTATAATTTTAGGGTTTTAAAAAACAGGTTTTTCGATATCGGGAATAAAAACATAAGCAGTTCGAAATGGTATGCTAATAAAATACTAAGATTTGATGGAGTTCAGATCCATTGAATAAATTAGAAAAATATTCCTTTTAAATTCGCAAAGAATTATCCTATAAAAAAACTATTTTGGTGGAAAAACAGGTGGCGTTTTTCTCAAACAGGTGGATTTTTACCTATGACTTTATTGGGCGAAATCGGGGATTATCTAAACAGTAATATTTGTAAAACTACTATAAACATTGAGTTTTATGGGTTTTATTGATTCTAATAAACCGCGATTTGAAAAGAGATTTCAACCACCCTACGGGCTACTATCCTAAACCGAAAAACCCCTGAAGACATTCAGGGGTTTTTGTTTTTTCTTGAATTCCTGGTTGAATTAGCGTTAAAAACTACTTAAGATTTATTACCACGGTTACATCGTTATAAAAGGGGTATGCCCCCTATGGATTAAAGTCAATGTCTGTTAGGAAAATTAGAAAGAAGGTGCTGGATCATGTGTATTAGAAGCGAAGCGCTCCTTTAAGTTGATTACTTCTTCTACGATATCTCGAGTTATATCAGGGAAGTTTATCTTTATGGGGGCATAGAAATTAAGCCATTGATTTAATTTCACCTTAAAATCTAAATTGATATTTTTCACATAGGACCCTCCTAAATTTTTGAATGCTACAGAATTACATAACTGCTCATAATGCCCTTGAATCGGAATCATTAAAACTTTTTTGTTGAGAAAGGTTGCTTCTGCAGGAGCTTCAAAGCCACCGCCAGTAAGCAAGCCAAGGCTGCTTGCCAAGCTTTTTAAATAGCCTTCATTGGTAATCGGCATGAGTTTGATATTTCGATGATGAAAATCGGTGAGATGGTTCTTGGTGAACACATGCCATTCTACATCTTCCACCTTCTCTAAAAAAGGCGCTAGGAAATCCAAGCTGTAGGCTGGAAGATATACGGTGATATGATTCAATTGGGTAGGTTCCAATACTCTCACATCATTTCGTATGATCGGTGTTTTAATAAACTGATCATAATTTTTGAAATGAAAACCAATATGATGAGAACAAGGAGCATAATGGCGAAACAACTTCTCACACCAAACACTTTTTTTATCTGGCCTTGGAGTTTGGGTCGATAAGAAAGAGGCCTGATGACTTAAGGAAACACACTCTTTGCCTTTTAATTTACAAGCCCAGGCAGTGATGGGCTCAAAATCGTTTAGAACCAAATCGTAATCTGCCACAGGAAGCTGATAAATATCTTTCATACACTCCCATGGCTTTAAATTTTTAATCGTATGCCGGTAGTCTATCTTGCCATCGACACCAGGAGTAAAACTAATACCTCTTTTTTTGTATTTTACAATATAAGGAAGTTCAATCTGAGACTGAGTCCCACTCACTAAGAGATCGACATCAGCATATTTAAGTAAGAAAGGGATTATCTCTTTGGCTCTGCTCAAATGACCATTGCCTGTGCCTTGAATTGCGAATAATATTTTCATATCAAGAATTATAAAATAGTAAGCTCTTGTAAGGAGAGTTCCAAATCTTTTCGAGTCAATTTAATCTTGTTTCTTTGGGGCATAGCCAGAGCACTACTTAGTGTTGTTTGCTCATGAAATTTATATACCTTCCAGCTGTTATTATTATATTCTAAAGAGGATAGATTCTCAACCCAATCGCCCGAATTCATATAATTAATATCACGCCCACCTTCTACCACCGTCTTGATGATCGGTGAATGAATATGCCCACATACCACAGTGTCGTAATTTTGACATGCTGCTAATTCGATCACCGTGCTCTCGAAGTCGGAAATAAAAGAGACTGCTTTTTTTACACTGTCCTTAATTTTCTTGGAGAGCGAAATTCTTCCGTAGCCCAACCGAAATAAAATATTGTTGATGGTTTTATTGAGCACAATTAGCAAATCATACCCTTTGCCTCCGAGTTTTGCCAACCACTTCGCATGCTTCATGCTTACATCAAAGATATCGCCATGAAAGAACCAAGTTTGTTTACCGTCAATAGTCATAATCAGCTTATCGGTGACGGTTAATTTCCCTAAGTATAAATTGGTAAAACTTCGCAGTTTCTCATCATGGTTGCCGGTGATATAGTATACCTTAACCCCATCTTCAATAAATTTCAGAATAGTTCTGATGACTTTTATATGTGACTCAGGAAAATAGGATTTGCTGAATTGCCACATGTCAATGATGTCGCCATTTAAAATGAGGGTTCGAGGTTTAATAGAACTTAGATACTGATTTAGTTCGTCAGCATGGCAACCGTAAGTACCCAAATGAACATCTGAAACAACGGCGATCTCAATTTCTCTTTTATGCATGATGAAGGAAATTATTTTGTCGGCAAATAATTCTAAATGTGTGACCAGAATGTGAAGCGAGTTTAAAATTATTGGTTCAACAAACAAATCGGCTGTTTATATATTTTTGAATGACCATTAAAAACGGGTCCTAAAGAAATCAATAATGAATTCATCATAGTTATTCAGAACAGCGAAATGGAACTCTTTGTTTGCAATATGTTAATATTCAATTAACACTACCTAAACTCAAGAAAATTAGATTTGCCCAAGAATCAAGATTCTGAAATTGTACTATCACACAAGGTACAGATACATATAGAAGTTTAATACAATTTGGAATTGATTCTAATTGGCTTATTTTTTTTAACCTAATCAATATTATATGATCCATTTTAAACATTTAATTTTTTTACTAATTTCGATGGTGTCGATTCATGGAATGGCACAAAATGCGACTTCTTCATCAATCATGGGGAAGGTCGTAGATTCTAAAGGCGAAGCAATTATAGGAGCTACCGTAGCTGCTTTACACAACCCATCTGGTAGTATTTCGGGCAACACCACTCGTAAAGATGGTTCTTTTAATTTGCCCTCTGTTCGTATAGGTGGTCCTTATACTTTGACCATTTCCTTTATCGGATACAAAACCCAAAAACTAGAGAATATTTATCTAAGTTTAGGACAAGCTTTCGAAGCTAATTTTGTATTGATTGAGAACACGGTGGATTTGGCTACAGCAGAGGTGGTAGTAGAAAAAAATAGTATTCTTAATGATAAACGTACAGGTGCTTCTACCACCATCAGTAAGGAGCAATTGCAAACATTACCTACCATTAACCGTAGCTTGTACGATTTCTTGCGTTTAACACCACAAGGACGTTCAAGTTCAGTTGCTTCTACCGCAGGGGCAGGTATTTCATTTGCTGGACAAGATAGCCGATATAACAATTTAACCATTGATGGATCTGTATTTAACAATAGTTTTGGATTAGCTTCTGCACCAGGCGGACAAACCAATTCAACTCCAATTTCATTGGATGCGATACAAGAAATTCAAGTAAATCTTGCCCCATTTGATATTCGCTATAATGGCTTTACCGGTGCCGGAATTAATACCGTAACACGTTCAGGTACCAACACTATCGAAGCTTCGATTTTTAGAAATTCCAGAAACGAATCAATGGTGGGTCGTTATGCCGGCGACAATACAGTAACCCCTAACAAGTTCAGTGTGAATCAAACTGGCTTTCGGTTGGGTGCCCCAATCATAAAAAACAAACTGTTCATCTTCGTCAACGGAGAGTTTGAACGCCGCAGCGATCCTGCAACCCAATATTTAGCAGCCAGGTCAGGTGTTTCAGGAGCCAATGTAACCAGAGTTACTGCTTCTTCACTCGACTCATTACATAGTTTCTTGATGAATAAATATGGATATGATGCTGGAGGATATGAAAACTATGCTTTGCTCACCGAGAGTAATAAATTTTTAGCGAAAATTGATTGGAATGTGAACGATAAAAACAGGGTAAGTGTTCGTTACAACAGTCTTTATTCTAAACGTGACGTGCCTATGAGTAATAGTGGTGTTATTAGTGGTAACCGTTCGAATAATACCGACGCACTTGGATTCTCAAATGCAAATTATATTATCAATAATAATCTTACTTCAGTTATTGCTGAATTAAATACCAATATTGGCAATAGCATGACTAACTCAGTGCAGATAGGCTATACTGCCATGCGCGATTTTCGTTCGTCAAATAACGCAACACCGTTTCCTTTTGTAGATATTTTATCGGGTGGGAAAACTTACACCTCTTTTGGTTACGAGCTGTTTACACCGAACAATATTTTAAATACAGATGTGATTCAATTTCAAGATAACTTCACAAAGTATTTCAACAAACATACTATTACTGCTGGGATTAACTACCAACAATATAAATTTGAGAATACTTTCACCCCCCGCTATTATGGAAACTTTGCGTTTAATTCATTAAGCGATTTCTACAAATCGGCTAATGGCGATACTACCGGTGGTTTAGTATCTATTCGTCAATATCAATTAACTTATTCGGCATTGGCCGACAAAGGCTTACCTACAGCAACTACCAAAGTTAACTACCCTGGTATTTATGTTCAGGATGAGTATAATGTAAGCTCACGCTTTAAATTAACAGCAGGCGTTCGTGTCGATATCCCAATGTATGGCAATACCGCTTTAAACAATCCAAAAGTCGACACTTTGGCATTTATGGATGAAACAGGAAAACCACTTTCATTACATACTGATAAATTACCTAAATCAAATCCGTTATTCTCTCCACGTATTGGATTCAACTGGAATGTAAAAGGAGATCGTTCATTACAGGTAAGAGGTGGTACTGGATTATTTAGTGGCACTCCTCCATTTGTTTATGTTTCTAACCAAGTGGGTAATAATGGTGTTTTAACAGGGGCTATGAATATTAGCAATACAACGGCTTATCAGTTTAGTGCCGATCCTACCAAATACATTCCTGCAACCCCTACCTTGCCATCTACCTATAATATCGCCGTGGTTGATCAAGATTACAAGTTCCCACAATTATGGAGAACCAATGTGGCTGTCGATGCGAAATTGCCTGGAGGAGTTATCGGTACTTTTGAAGGTATCTTTAGTAAGAATGTGAACGCCGTTTATTATATCAATGCCAATATGAAACCATCGGTTGGTACTTACACCGGTGTTGATAACCGTCCATACTATGGTAATCTAATTGCGGTGACTGCGAATAAAAACGATACCAATAAAATCAACAAATCGATTAATGATGCCACGGTATTAAGAAGCAATAATATGGGTTCGTCGATGTCGATTACTGCCAAATTGGAAAAAACTTTCAAAGAAGGTGTTTATTTAATGGCCGCCTACAATTTTGCCATGGCGAAAGATTTAACCTCAGCAAGCTCTATCGCCTTCTCATCATGGACAAATAACTTAACGGTGAATGGAAATAACAAGCCATCTTTAGCCTATTCCGACTTCGATCAACGTCAACGTGTTATTGCTGCTATTTCTTATACACATAAGCATACTGAAGCATTTTCTCAAACCATCGGAATCTTCTTCCAAAGTGGAAGTCAAGGACGCTATTCATTCGCAATTAACGGTGATGTTAATGGCGATCAAATTAGCAATAACGACTTGATGTTTATCCCATCAAAAGCAACAGATTTGCAGTTCCAAGCCTTAACAGCAGGTGCTAAAACCTATTCTATCGCTGACCAACAAGTTGCTTTTGAAACTTTAATCAACAGTAATGATTATTTAAAAGCCAATCGTGGAAAATATGCAGAACGTAACGGGGCATTATTAAAAATGTATACCACCGTAGATTTTAGCTATGCACAAAATTATTCTATTAAAGTGAAGAACACCAAACACAGTTTGCAAATTCATGCCGACATTTACAATTTGGGCAACCTCTTAAACAAAGGTTGGGGTGTAGGTAATCAAGTGGTAAATAATGTGCCATTGAAATTTGTAAAACGTGACGCCAATACCAATCAACCAGTTTATCAAATGCAAATTGATAATCAAACAGGGGTATTACCGGTTACTGTTACCAAGCCTCGCTTTACCATGGAAGATGTTTGGCAAATGCAATTTGGCATACGCTACTCATTTAACTAAACTATAAGTACATTCTAAATAAAAAAAACTGCCTTCTTTATGTTGGCAGTTTTTTTTTATTTCAATTTTTCCGAAATCACATTTCCACTCTTTATGTTTCCTGTTTCGATGCCGGGATGTTGAATGTATTTTATTTACATTGATGTTAGCGCATAATGCTCTTTCCGTATTATGTTTGCAATCTTATGTATAAAGATAAAATACCCTCACTCGCATTTACCATTGCCATCAATCTGCTTCCCATCTGGGGCGTCTGGCAATGGAACTGGTCGCCTTTTACGGTTTTTTACTTGTACTGGATTGAAACATTGATCATCGCTGTGTTTAACGCTTTGAAAATACTTTTTAGCCGAGGTGATGACCCCATGATACCTTCCCTTTCTTTAGCTAAAAAAGCAATAACATACTTAAGCATTCGGACACTTATTTTCTTCTTCTATCTCATATTCCTGGTTCCTATCTTAGGTTTTGCCTTGTCGGGCAAAGCCGGGGAGCAAGCGGTGAAAGACATTTTGTTTTTTCTGAATACGACATTTAATTTTGCGCTTCTTGGATTTGTTTTAAATCAGGCGATACAGTTTCTATTAAATTTTGTTCTCAATGAGGAGTACAAAAAGTCACGAGCTTCCGATTACGCTCCAATTTTTGATAACCGACAAATTATTATTCATCTTGCAGTAATTATCACTGCTTTTATTATTGTTTATTTAAAAGGAGGATTTAGTGACACCGAAACTGAGATCCCGTTAAACCAATCGACAGCTTATCTGTATTCGATTACAGCCTTTTGTATCGTGAAAATAATGATTGATATCGTAAAAATAAAAAGACCTACTCAAACAAGTTAGAAAATGCAGCACCTTTGCTGTTTCGCACCCCTCTTTTAATACGGAAATGGTATCATGAACAATCAAGTGGACAGCAATGACATTAAAAAAAAGACGAATGGATAAATCAATAAAACCGCCCCCCGACACAAGTACCCTACAATTCTTTCACGGCACCAAAGCAAATTTGAATGAGGGAGACTTTATAAACCCTGGTTTTAATTCGAATTACGGACAAGGAAATAAAGCGAAATATATTTACCTTACAGCCACCTTGGATGCTGCTATTTGGGGGGCTGAACTTGCCGTTGGAGAAGCACGTGAAAGAATTTATATCGTGGAGCCTACAGGCCCTATCGAAGACGACCCCAACCTAACCGACAAGAAATATCCGGGAAATCCAACAAAATCATTCCGTTCTCTGCATCCCCTTAAAATCATGGGTGAGATGACCGCCTGGTCCCATCACGCACCCGAACAACTTAAGGCCATGAAGGATAACCTTGAACGACTGAAGCAACAAGGTATTGAGGCCATAGAGGACTAAAAGGTACGCCCTTTAACTTTATCCTAGCAGAACTACCACAGAATCCAATCGGAATCAAAATTTTCTCTTCGAGAGGTTGGTGTCTGACGCCCCCCGGTGAGCCGTTGCACTTGCTCGCTTACATAATTTTTTAATTCAGAGATGGTTGTCTTATGGTCTTTGTTCAAATCGGCTTTGCGCCCCTGCAATGCTTGCAAAACAGCATAAGTAAAAACTCCGTTATTCCAGCGGTTACTTTCAAGGGCGTACTCCAACCCTCCTGCCGCACTTATAACAACAGCGCCATTTCCATGGCTGATATCGGCAAAAACTTCTTTCATCAACTCAAAACTATTTTGCATCCCGATACTATTACTGTCAACAAGTAGCTCCGCTCCTCGGGGCACACTCACCTTGCCATTGGCGACTGCCGTAGTTCCCGATTTTTCATCAACCTTAAGATCCAATGTTTTATCTATTTCTCCACTATGACAGGCATCCACTAAGAGTAGTTTATTCCTCGCCGGTATTCCATCAAACAAACTTTCCAAATCGTCATACAACAGTCCACGTATTTCGGGATGCCTAAAATCAATGTCATGAGTTGCATAATAAAAATCAAGTTTATCCCCTAAAATTCCGTGACCACTTAACGAAATAATGACTTTATCGTTGATGCCCGTCAGCATTAGTTGTTCCTTTAACTTAAGGATATTCTCTCGTGTCGCTTCCGAATCGGTAAGCAAAATAATTTTTGCTTCGGGATACAGTTTCTTAATCCCAGAGGCTAAATCGAAGATGTCTTTTGCTGCATATTTTAAATTGAAATTCGTATCCTGATAATGTGTCACGCCTAACCCAATAAAATACATTTTACTTTTTGCTACCGACCCAATAAACTCGGTCTCGAAACTTTCACGATAACTCTGAATGCCCTGCTCGTTAATGCATGACACCGAAATTTTATTCATGCCGGGTGATAGTTTTATTTCAAGCAGTGTATCCCAGGCGTGGGATTGCGAAGCCGTTAAATCAACACCTTGAGTACCATAAATAGGGATGCTATTCACCTCCACTAAGAGCCGCTTTAACCGTAGCCGATCATCCGTGGCCTTTATTTTTATGGTTACCTTATCTTCTTTCGTCACCATAGGTATTCTGTCGGCATTAAGGAGGCTTATCTTAGGCACGGCAAGGAGTGTATCACTCTCACTATAACTCATTCGTTTCCATCGTTTGACATAGGCGTTTTTATAGATATCAAGGGTTTTCTGTTCGGTGAAACCAAGTCGTTCGAGCACCAAATCGGGTCGATTATATTCCATGTCAAATTGTTCGGCAAGGAAAAACGAAGTGCCCACTTTGAAGCCAACCGAATTGAGGTTTTTCTTTGAGATGAGATATTTATTTTCTTCGGTGAGTACAATACGGTCGTCTTTTCCAATGGGCACAATGGATACCAGGAGTTCGCCAGTAGCTAAATCCCACAATTTTATGGAAGCATCGAAACCTGTCGATGCGAATACGTTTTTCGAGGGATGAAATGAAATGCATCGTACTTCATCGCTATGACCACGAAAAACCTTTGTTTCATGAAATGAGTGCTCTCGTAAGTCGAATAAATGAATCAAGTAATTTACATCAGCAAACAATAATTGTCCCCTTTCACGATCAAAAGTATAGCAGGTGCTTAAAATGGGTAACTGAGCAATAATAACCTTATTTAAACCATCATAAACAGAAAAAGAATTTCCATTTCGAAGCAGGAGGTAACGAGCATCGATAATTTCGACATCGGTTACTTCGATTGGTAAAACAATAGTATTAAAAATAATTTTATTGCGAAGGAGTGTCCAATAACAAATCGAGTCGCTTCCATCGCAGGAAATGAAAGTGCTGTCACTAACAAACCGAATCGATTGAATTTGCTTCACCTGTTTCACGACACGTTTTTCCTTCTTAGAGTGCAAATCAACTACTCGAAGTATAGGATAGTCTCTACTTTTGGTGACCCCCGAATAAGCAAGGTATTGACCCTGTCTTGAGTGGTCGAAAGTCTTAATTATACTGTATGGATTTCGATAGTACTTTAACCCCTTCTCGAAAAAACCATTGATTAAATTAGGAATCGTGAGGCCTTTGAGATAATGTAAATCAAAAGAGGATTCCCCCGTTTTAAGATCGGTGATGCGTAGGGTATTATCATATCCTGAAGTCATTATCTTGTCGTTTCCATCGAACTGTATTTTGCTCACCGGATGAATATGCAAAGGATAGTTGATGAGTGCAATATTGGTGGATGCTAAGTCGATGAGTTTCACTTGTCCAATTTCATTTCCAACTGCCAGCTTATTGCCATCATCGCTAAAGGCTAGCGCATAGTTTCGAAACGATTGGGTGTAGAGCCTTCTTTCAATTCGAAGCGTTTTGGTGTTCCAAATAATGATGGAACGATCGGCGCTTGCCGTAGCAAAATAATTTTGGTCGGGGCTAAAACACAGATCCGTGATATTGGAAAGATGTCCTGTTAAGGTACGCCTTTTAGTGCCTGTAGCGTCTGGCACTTTGGCACCGTTAGAGAGTTTAAACAAATAAACTTTACCATCATCATTGCCCGCAATAATAAGATTGTTCGCTACCGATACGTCGACAGCGGTGAAATATTCATCAAAATATTCTGCCGACTTCTGAAAGATTTTCTTTTTCTCCTTCGGTTTCTTTTTATAAAGTTTCGCATTTTTTATTACCACCTCAAACAAGTTATCCAAAGCAATATAATGCATGCGGTTACGTGCTATAATTTCAACACTCGGCCATGTTTCGAAAATCGAACGACCGATATTATAATAGCTATACGTGCCTGTATGGCGTATGAAGACACCCTGATTATCGGCACTAAAAACAATTTGATCGATGTTGTCTTGTCCTAAGGAAATTGATTTTATTTCTTTCCCTTTTCTTACATCCCAAATAACCAATTGCTTATCATCGCCAAAACTGGCCAACAGCTCACCCGATGGCGAATACGAAACCAATCGAATGGTATTCGAATGCCCTCTTTGTATGGCAAGCTCGGCTCTTTGCGTCCATAAAGTGATGTTGCAAAACAGGAGGAAATAAAAAATAAACTGGGCTTTATTCATGGAATGGTAACATAAAATCCTAAAGGGTTATAAATTTTCTCTTCGCCATCAGCATCATGTTCCTGTAGCAAAAGGTAATCATTCACTACATATCCACTATAGAATGTGCCAGAGCTTCTTCTTACCGTGAAGTTGATAGTATATATATTTAAATTGCCACTCAGGGTCTTTAGTATACTTGTTAGTGCAGGTACTCCTTTATCCATCACCTCCAGAACAGTACGGCGATCTATTAGATGCAGGAAGCCCCCAGTACGACAGCTAATTTCAGAAAGTTCCTTGTTGATGGGGTCGAGGGAAATGATATTAATTTTCACTCTCTTAGCCATCGCCTTATTGATGATTGTTTTATAGTTAATACCCAAACGGTCGTCTATGGCATGCATGAAAACAGTGATGGACATATTGCTATTACTGGCATAGGTTGAAACGGTATCGATAAGCATCGACAGAGCGTCATACATATTGGCGGTCCCCTTCTCATAATCAGGCATCCAAAACTGCCATTTTAATAAGCTCTCACGAGATACCTGAAAGGGGCTACCTCCGTCGCGGATTCGAATTTCTAAATTGTTTTTGAACAGGTCGGATCGATTATAATAGGCGAGCCCGAATTCATTCTTTGACTCGCTTTCCATATCCAGAAGCACTTTATTAACCGCCCTCAATCGTTGATTAAATGGATCATATTGAGCGTATGATTCCGATTGATCAAAAGCCAAGATAGTAGAAAATGAATTCATCGATAGTGCTTCGTGTTGCTCAATTTTGTTAAATATAATACCCAAGCTACTCGTAGGCCAGGAATGAAACGCACTATCGTTGAGGGTTGTAACCTCGCGGTCGCGACTGGTAAAAACGCCGACTTTCATTTCCAGTATTAAAGTGGTATCGGTGTGGGAAATATATTGAGTACCGAGTGCAAAAGCCGTAGGGGCACCAATCAAAGCCTTGCGCACAGGTTGCGTACTTTTTTTACAATTGCCCAAGCAAAGAGCCACAAGAATAAGGAGAGTTGTCTGTTTCATTTCTGAAATATAAAATGGCCTTTTTTTAGTTTCTGAAAATTTAAGGTTAAATTATAATGAAGATTGAAGCTGCTAATTTCATTGGTTAATTTTACCCTCGCAGAATTGATACGATAATCATAACGAAGAGAGAGCATACTGTTTTTCCAAGTATAACCTACACCACCCATCAAACGCCAAAAATTAAGGTCGTTATACATGACATTATACATCTCATTGTTCCCCATAAACACTCTTCCCAATATATTACTGTTCTCGTTATCTCTTCCTACTTCTGTATTACTATTTACAATAGCATAAATAAAGCCTGCGTATACAATAACATTTCGATTTCTTTTCAAGAGTTTGAGGCCGGAGAACCAATTGATTTCGGTGTTTTGTTGTGTTACCTTAAATTCAAGGGCCCGATCACCTAACGATTTATCCATCATATAATAACATTTTACAAAATAGCTCCTGTTCACCAGATTCACTTCTAAGCCACTAAGGAATGCCTTATAGTCAAGTTGTAAATAGCCTCCTGGCGAGAAACCGCCCCCTCGAAATCGGTTTCGTTTGGGACCATAGTAAACATTATAAGTGTTTTGTGGATCGGGAAAGAGATAGTACTCTTTTCGAGTTGAAATTTCATAAATATTCGTTCCGAAATGTATTCCGCTGCTGATGCGTTGAGCCATCGAAGGCATCGTTAAAAAGAAGCCAACCATAAGTAGAAATTTCTTTACCATTTTTTCGGAAATAAATTATATGAAAGCTCAAAAACATTAGATGATACGTGATATGCGGTGCCGAATTGAACACCATAATTAAAATTGAGCATGCCGGATCGTATATTAAGAAAATAAAATCGCTGTTGTGTCCAATGTTGGTGCATTGCATCCCAGCCATAAAGGTACTCGTATTTTGGAAAAATAAACTCGAATTGTGGAAGAAAAGTCTTCTTGTATTTAAGAAAGTATTTTATTTTCTGATGCCTGAAAAAATAGGGCGACTTATATTCAAAAAAACATTTCACGCTTTGATACTTAGAAGGGAAATATTCGTATCCTACACCCACAAACAAACCGTAGTACTCGCTGTTAATAAGAGCTTTGGCGTATCCCAGTCCAAATCCAATATTTAATCCAGTATCCACATTCCCGGCTTCTTTGTCTCTATAAATCGATTTAGAATCTACACAGAATAAAGTAGAAAGTGTGATCACGTTAACTTGCTTAATATCAGGAATAATAAAACGTTTATCGTACGGAGCCGGATGCTGTGGTGCCAATTGAAATGGTGTTTGCGCCATCGCGGAGCTAAACTGCAGCACACCCGCGATAAGCCCCATTCGTATATTTAGAAAAGGGAGCATGCGCTTTATCATGCACATTATATGAATATCGAATTTCCTCGCTTGCATTTAGTTTTTCTAAAAAAGGGTAAATTAATACATTTTAGTATAACAAACGAAGCTGAATCATATTAATAATATGAAAGCTGAATTTGATAGGATATTCAGTATATGATTTACTGCTCAATGTTTTTTTCGGATTTATCGACCGTTAGCAACGTTAGTATGATTGAGGATATCTTCAGGTCGCACCTACGGTGCTTAATACAGGCTAACTCCCTTGGCTACAAATAGGGCGCCCCGGTAGGGCTAAATACAAAAGTAGATCAAAGGATGGTGAAAACATTAAAATGGCTGGGAGGAAACCTTGGTGATTCGTTTCAGCACATCAAATAGGGAACAACCTAATTTGATCACTTATATTTATTGATTTTTATTCCCCTCCTCCATTTCTAAATAATTTAACATCTTTGCATAATACCACTAAATGCAAAAACATTATCATGCACAGAGAAATAAATAGCTGGCATAGCCCCGCCCTTCAAAAAGAAATGCCGATCGTAACCTACGGCCATTCGGGCTTCGCACTACTTTTTGTACCTACGGCTGCTGCCGATTACCTGGAATATGAGCGCTTTCAAATGATCGACACTTTGGCGCCCTTCATAAACAACGGTAAAGTAAAGGTCTTTTCGGTAAACAGTATCAATAACGAGAGCTGGCTCAACAGCTCGATGGCAGGCGAGCATAAAGCCATTCGGCATAACCAGTTCAATGACTATATATTTAATGAAGTAGTACCCTTCATTCGGAAAAACACCTCAGAAGAAACGCCCCTAATTTTAAGTGGCGCTTCGTTTGGTGCCCTCCACAGCATGAACCTTTTTTTAAAACGTCCCGACCTAATCAATGGAGTAATTGCCATGAGCGGCGTTTACGACTTGGCTGAATACACCAAAGGATATCATGATGAACAGGTTTATTTTAATTCTCCCATGCAATACCTGCCAAATTTAATGGATGAATCCATTCTCGAAAACATAAAGAAAAGCAGTCATATCCATATCGTCACCGGCAGTGGTGATTTTGAAGATTCTGAATCATCAAAAAAGTTTGCAGGAGTACTCTATAATAAAGGAATCACCTATGAGCTCGATGTTTGGGGAAAAGAGTGGAAACACGACTGGCCTACCTGGAGAGCCATCTTACCTCATTACCTGGAGACCCGGTTTTTATAAATCCATTGAAGTAAATTTAAAAAAAAACACGGATGAAAACATTGGATACAATAAAAAAAATCCTACGCCAGATATTGAGTACCAAAGCGGCTGCAATCTACATCCTTCTTTTTGCCACTGCGATTGGAATAGCAACATTTATCGAAAACGATTTCGGTTCGAGTGCAGTTCGAAAAATAATATTCAAAAGCCATTGGTTCGAATTACTCTTGGTTTTATTCGCATTAACTCTTCTCAGGAACATTTCAACCTCTCGAATCATTCAGCAAAAAAAATGGGCTTCGCTAATACTTCATCTGGCCATCATTACAATTCTCATCGGGGCTGGAATTACCAGATATTTTAGCTTTGATGGTACCCTGCATATTAGAGAAGGTAACACCACCAACGTATGCTTATCTTCAGAAAACTATTTACATTTTAAAGTGGTAACCAATGAGCAAAATTGGGAGTTTGACGAGCGGGTCCTATTTGCTTCTATTGGTAATAATCATTTTGATCAATCCTACACGGTGGGCTCTAACCTGATTCGAATAAAGCTAAAAGAATTCATCCCCAACCCCATACAAACCTTTGTACCCTCAGCCTCTGGTAAGCCCACCCTTAAAATTGTTTTTGGGAGCACCGAATATTTTGTGAAGGAAGGCCAGTCTTTACGCATCCATGGGCTGGTTTTTAACTTCGCAGAGAACTTGATACCCGGTGCTTTCAACATCATTAAGAAAGCGGACTCTTTGTGCTTCCTTTCTGAAAATGTGTATACTCAGAAGTCGATGGATACTCAAAAAACAGACACGCTCATCCCTTCGCAAAACCCTTATCCACTGCTATTAAGAGCGCAGTATGCTGACAGTGAAAACAGTTTTATGGTGGCAGATTATTTTAGCGGGGGGCAGCTTTCGGTGGTTAGTGGCGACCGTAAAATAGAGAGTGAAAGCATCGTAGAGTTACGCTGTGAACTGACCATCAATGGAAAACTAAGTGAACAATCCGTGTACGGACAATCAGGCCTACAAGGCATTCCCATAACGGTAGAGGAAAACCATCTAAAATTGTCGGTGTCGTATGGGGCGAAACCGGTTATTCTCCCCTTTAAAATTACGCTTAAAGATTTTAGCATAGACCGATATCCGAGCACCAACAGTGCTTCATTTTTTGCGAGTGAGGTGCAAGTGATTGATGAGAGAAGCAATGCCACCATGAATTTTAAAATATTCATGAATAATTTTCTTCAATACGATCGTTACCGGTTCTTACAATCGACTTTTGATATGGACGAAAAAGGCACCTACTTCATTGTTACCCACGACTATTGGGGTACTTGGGTTTCTTATATCGGTTATGGCCTTTTAACTTTGAGCTTCGTCCTAACTTTTTTGAATAGAAAAAGCCGCTTCAATCAACTGTCGAGAAAGATTTTATTAATGAGGGCGAGTCGTTCTTTTTACATCCTCCTACTTCTAGCACTCAGTATCGTTAGCCCTGCTCAGCCAGAAATAAAGCCCAAGGATCCACCCCTATCTATAGAACACGCAAAACTTTTTAGTTATCTCGTGATGCAAGATGTGAATGGTCGTATGAAACCGATGCATACCTTAGACAGAGAAATACTAAGAAAAATATCAGGCAAGGAATCCTATGATGATTTAAATGCAGACCAGGTTGTTCTCGGCATTTATTCGTCCAACCAAGCTTGGGACACGATACCTCTTATAAAATTAGGCTCACACACCCGACTACTCTTAAATACAGAATTGAAACGTGCCTCCTTTAAAGACTTTTTTAATTCTGACGGCTCCTATAAAATAAAGCAAGAAGTAAATGCAGCCTATCATACCAAACCCATGGACCGTGGTACGTTAGAAATAGAACTGCTCCGAGTAGATGAACGGGTAAACCTCTTAGCATCGATTTTAAACGGAACAGCGATTAGCACATTCCCACTTAATGATGATACCATGAACGTATGGACAGGAGCTCCTGAACGTGATTACCGTGTTAAAGAACTTTCATATTCCAACCAAATGGCAGGAAGTTTTTCTGTCATGTATCAATCGGCCTTGCACCAAGCAGCCTTTTGCAAAGATTATACACTGCCCGATAGACTTATTTCAGACCTTAAAGATTTTCAACGACAAAAGAGCGCTGCAATTCTGCCAACAGCTCCTAAAATTGAGGTTGAAATTATATTTAATAATCTTCGCATCTTTGGCAGACTGGCTTCCTGGTATCTGTATATTGGGTTGCTCCTATTGTTAATTTTGTTCCTTACCATAGTTGATCACACCCTGAGATTCACGATAAGCTACAATTTACTATTGACGGGCGTCATTTTCGGGTTTTTGTTTCACAGTGCTGGTTTGATATTACGTTGGTATATCTCAGGAAATGCACCTTGGACGAATGGCTACGAATCGCTCATCTATATTGCCTGGGCTACCACCTTGGCAGGACTTCTATTTGCAAGGAACTCAATCGGGGGTATGGGGGCCACGATGGTATTAACTGCCATTATTTTATGGATAGCGAAACTTAGCTATCTTGATCCTGAAATAATACCTCTAATACCCGCTTTAAATTCTAAATGGCTCATTATCCATGTATCAATAATAGCGGGTAGTTATGGCTTTTTATTACTAGGCGCCATCCTAGGCTTCATTAATTTATTGCTGATGCTGCTGTTAAAAGAGTACAATAAGAAACGTATCATGGCCATCATTACCGAACTATCTTATCTCAGTGAGAGGGCACTCATGGGTGGTATTGCCTTGCTAAGTATAGGCACTTATCTGGGTGGTGTTTGGGCCAATGAATCTTGGGGAAGATACTGGGGATGGGACGCCAAGGAATCTTGGGCACTCATAACCATTTTGGTTTATGCCTTCATTCTTCAACTGCACCTCATTCCAAAACTGAGCGGATTATTTAGTTATAATGTAGCGGCACTTTTTGGATTGTCGTCGGTAATCATGACCTACTGCGGTGTGAACTATTATCTTTCAGGTTTGCACTCCTTTGCTGCCGGCGACCCGATGCCTGTGCCTGCTTGGGTATATATAATCTTAGCTGGCCTTATAATGACATCCATTGGAGCGTATCAAAGGAAAAAGAAACTCAACATATGAGCTAAGCCATTCCTATTATTAGCGCTTGCGCCATCAGGCTGTTTTCTGACATCAATACTTTCTGTAGAAATAGACATATGACAAATGTCATTTTTTAACAAAAATAAATTTATCATTTTTGTTTCACAAACAAAATCATCATATCATGGAGAAATCAAAAAAAACCGGAGCTCAAATTTATGGATATACCGTTTGCTTGGTATCCATCATCACTTTTCTCATCGCCATCAGTAATCTGGTGAACGCTTTGCTTAATCTTGGAGATCCTCTGCATTCTGGATGGAATGCTTCTGGTGCACCTAGCCTAGCGTCTTATGAGAATTACAAGATGGACATCCTGAAAACAACTCAAAAAGGGGATGAGATGTCGAAAACAACGTATATGCCCGACGACCAAACTCTCCGTGCCATGTATGAGGCCGCCAAATCGGATAAGATTCAAATGGTTAAACATGATGCCAATGGCTCCATCATCGTATGTAGTCTCTTGATTTTAATTTGTTCCATTTTGTTTTTCACCCATTGGCGGTGGATGAAAGCTATAAACAACTCGGACTCCTAGCCAACAAAATAAGTTATATTATTGTGTGAATCTTGGCCTAGGTGCTGGCTGTTTCCTTGTGCTTGCATGCTTGGTTCTGCATGGTTGAAAATAACTAAAACTGCTGTCGAACGATTCTCCGCCTCCTTTTTCTTATGTTTCAAAGTTAATTGGGGTATTTGATTTAACTTTGCACAGGCAAACACAGCCTCGCAAAAATGTTAATACTGAATCGTTCAACGCTGTTATCTGGCCTGCTCCTTGCATTCTTGGTGTCGATTACTGCTGCCTGTGTGCAATTTCAAAATCCAAAAAAAAAGACCGCCATTAACAGCATAACCAACCAACCAATGAATCCATATTATTCCAACACCGATACCACCAAATTGTTCGTGCTCGATGAAGAGTGGAAAAGAGTATTGCCCCAGACCATGTATGAAGTTTCTCGACTCGGACAAACAGAACGGCCTTTTACTGGCAAATACTGGGACAGCGACGAGAAAGGAACCTACTATTGTGCTCCTTGTGGAAATTTGCTCTTTCGTTCTACTGGTAAATTTGCAAGTTCTTGCGGCTGGCCCAGCTTTTTCGAGCAGGCCGGCGACTCTAGTGTGCGTTACAAAAAAGACCACTCCTACAATATGGAAAGAATCGAAGTCATCTGCGGCAGGTGCAACGGACATCTGGGCCATCTGTTCGACGATGGGCCTGCACCTTCCCATAAAAGATTTTGTATGAATTCGGTTGTGCTCGATTTTGTTCCGGATAAAAGCCCGATAACAAAATAGCATCCGTTTATATCAGTTTCCTTCTCCTCTCAAGACTCTGTGCAAAGAAGTCACGGAAGCTGCAAGTCACGACCCCTTATTATAGTCCTGTTGATAACGGCTTTTTCGTATCTTCGCGTTTTAATTTACCCATTAGAATTAGTTCATGCAGAATATACGTAACTTTTGTATTATAGCCCATATCGACCATGGTAAAAGCACTTTAGCCGACCGTCTTTTAGAATATACTAAAACGGTTAGCCAGCGCGACCAAAAAGCCCAGATCTTGGACGATATGGATATCGAACGTGAGCGTGGTATCACCATTAAGAGCCATGCCATTCAGATGGATTACAAATACAAAAATCAAGATTACGTTCTTAACTTAATTGATACTCCTGGCCATGTCGATTTTGCTTATGAGGTATCGAGAAGCATCGCTGCTTGCGAAGGAGCCTTGCTCATCGTTGATTCAACTCAAGGCATCCAGGCTCAAACAATTTCTAATTTATATTTGGCCTTAGAAAACAACCTCGAGATTATTCCGGTACTCAATAAAATTGATTTGCCCGGCGCCATGCCCGAAGAAGTAAGCGATCAGATAGTGGCTTTAATTGGCTGTAAATATGAAGATATTCTTCGCGCCAGTGGAAAAACGGGCGAAGGGGTATACGATATCATCGACGCTATTATTGAGCGTGTGCCTGCTCCTAAAGGCAATGAGAAAGCTCCCTTGAAAGCCCTCATTTTCGACTCTGTTTTTAATTCCTTTCGCGGCATCATCGCTTACTTTAAAATTGTTGATGGTGAAATGCGTAAAGGCGATCGGGTTAAATTTGTGAACACAGAGAAAGAGTACTTTGCCGAAGAAATCGGAGTCTTACGTATTGAGAAAGAACCACGTGATGTAGTAAAGACAGGCGATGTGGGCTATATCATATCAGGAATAAAAGCAGCGAAAGAGGTAAAAGTAGGCGATACCATTACCAATGTGGCTGCCCCTTGCGCTGAATCGATTCAAGGATTTGAAGATGTAAAGCCGATGGTTTTTGCAGGAATTTATCCGGTGGATACCGACGATTTTGAAGAACTGCGCGAGAGTATGTATAAACTGCAACTCAATGATGCCTCTCTTGTTTTTGAACCGGAATCATCGGCCGCGTTGGGATTCGGTTTTCGTTGTGGCTTCTTAGGAATGCTTCATATGGAAATTATTCAGGAACGACTCGAACGCGAGTTTAATATGACCGTTATTACCACTGTACCCAACGTAAGTTACAAAGCATTTTTAACCAATGGCGAGGAGGTTACGGTGAATAATCCAAGCGATTTGCCCGACCCCTCCAAGACCGATTATGTAGAGGAACCCTATATCAAAGCACAGATCATTACCAAAAGCGAATACATGGGTAATATTATCTCGTTATGTATTCAGAAACGAGGTGTCATTGGCAATCAGCATTTCCTGACTACCGACCGTGTAGAGCTCAATTTTGAGATGCCCATGGGTGAAATCGTGTTCGACTTCTTCGATAAATTGAAATCCATTTCCAGAGGTTATGCCTCTTTAGATTACCATCCTATTGGCTACCGTGAAAGCCATCTGGTAAAATTAGATATTATGCTCAACAAAGAGCCTGTAGATGCCTTAAGTGCGGTGATTCATCGCGACAAAGCCTATGACTGGGGGAAAAAAATATGTGAGAAACTGAAAGAGCTTATCCCTCGTCAACAATTCGAGATTGCCATTCAAGCTGCCATCGGTTCGAAAATCATTTCTAGAGAAACCATCAGTGCTATGCGTAAAGACGTGACTGCAAAATGTTATGGTGGCGATATCTCAAGAAAACGCAAATTGCTTGAAAAACAAAAAGCGGGCAAGAAAAGAATGAAACAAGTGGGTAATGTAGAAATACCTCAGTCGGCATTCATGGCGGTGTTGAAGCTGGATTAAATCATAATAAAAACAAAATCAAATCTTGAAATGCAATTATATTTGCCTCAATTAAAGAGATGAGTACCCAGAAAAATTATATTGAAGAATTAAAATGGAGAGGCATGTTGCAAGATATCATGCCGGGCACCGAAGCGCAATTGAATAAAGGAATGGCCCTGGGCTATATCGGCTTCGACCCTACCGCCGATTCTTTAGGGGTAGGGAATTTAGTTCAAATTATGTCGCTGCTCCATTTTCAAAGATGTGGACATAAACCCATCGCCCTGGTTGGCGGAGCTACCGGCATGGTAGGCGACCCGAGTGGCAAAAGTGCTGAACGTAATTTATTGGACGAAAAGACCCTGAATCATAACCTGAATTGCCAGAAAGCACAGCTTGAAAAGTTTCTCGATTTCAAAGGTGCCAATGCGGCCGAGATTGTAAATAATTACGACTGGTTTAAAGAAATTTCATTTCTCGATTTTATACGTGATGTAGGAAAACACCTTAGTGTAAACTATATGATGGCTAAAGATTCGGTGAAGTCGCGATTGGAAACAGGGATGAGTTTTACCGAGTTTAGTTATCAACTCATACAAGGATATGACTTTTATTACTTGTGGAAAAACCATGGGGTGATGCTGCAAATGGGTGGCAGCGACCAATGGGGAAATATTGTTACTGGTACCGAGTTAATTCGTCGCAAAGATGGAGGTGAAGCTTTCGCGCTAACCACCCCATTGATTAAAAAAGCCGATGGCACAAAATTCGGCAAAACAGAAGGTGGAAATATTTGGCTCGATCCTATACGTACTTCTCCTTACCAGTTTTATCAGTTTTGGCTCAATGCCGCCGATGCCGATATCGCTAGCTATATTCGTATTTTCTCCATCCTTACGAAAGAAGAAATAGAAGTCCTAGAAGCAGAGCATACCACCGCCCCACATCTGCGTTTGTTGCAAAAAACATTGGCCGATGAAATCACTATTCGAGTACATAGCCTCGATGCGCTACAACAAGCGAAAGCGGCTTCCGAAGCACTATTTGGAAACACCATCGACGGATTGCTGGCTTTGAATGATGATACTTTCGCAGAGGTGATGGGAAGCATTACGCAGTTCGAAATAGAGAAAACAACGCTCGATTTAGGAGTTGGAATTATGGACCTATTAGCCACCTCTTCTACAATCTCAAAATCGAAAGGGGAAGCAAAAAGAGCCATCGAGCAAGGAGGAATAAGTATTAATAAAACAAAAATTGCCGATATCAATTTGACGATCAACGCTACTTATATCATAAAGGATAAGTTCATTCTTGTTCAAAGTGGTAAGAAAAACTACTTTGCATTAAAAATAAAACCTTAATACCTATTCATAATCAACCCCATATACCCCAATGAAACGTCCTATCCGAGTTCTCGTTGCCAAAGTAGGCCTTGATGGCCATGATCGTGGAGCCAAAGTGATTGCGACCTCTTTGAGGGATGCAGGAATGGAAGTAATTTATACTGGCTTACGACAAACGGCAGAGATGGTGGTAAATACAGCCTTACAAGAAGATGTAGATGCCATCGGAATCAGCATTTTAAGTGGCGCGCACAACACCGTATTCCCGAAAATATTACAACTCATGCATGAAAAAAAAATGGATGATGTGTTACTCACGGGTGGCGGTATCATCCCTGACGATGATATGAAAAAACTGAGTGCCCTTGGTGTAGGCCGTCTTTTCCCTCCTGGAACCCCTATGCACGAGATTGCCCATTATATTCAAGAATGGACGAAAGAGCACCGTAGCTTCTAATCCAAGAATCATTAACCAACGATTTAATTCCTCTAACTTTTTATTTTCGCAACTATTTATGTTTTTACACAAAGAAGGATACCCTACCATATTAATTAGCATCGGCACCTTAACCTTGCTCTGCTATGGCACTCACCTCGTGGCCCCCGAATGGCTCTTTAAAGCGGTTGTACTCATCAGTATCGCACTCTTTGTGATTGTGCTGCAGTTTTTCCGCAATCCGCTTCGATCTACCCAATCCACAGCAAATCAAATTATTGCACCCGCTGATGGTAAAGTCGTGGTGATTGAAGAAGTAGAAGAAACCGAATACTTTAAAGACAAACGAATCCAAGTATCGATTTTTATGTCGCCTTTCAACGTGCATGTAAACCGTTACCCCATTGGAGGCGACGTGGACTATGCGAAATATCATCCTGGAAAATACCTGGTGGCCTGGCATCCCAAATCGTCAACAGAAAATGAACGCACCACCATCGTTGTAAAAAACAATGGCAAAGCGGTGCTTTTTAGGCAAATTGCAGGCGCCTTAGCTCGTCGGATAGTTATGTATAGCAAAACAGGTGATAAAGCCATCGCTGGAGGTGAAATGGGCTTCATCAAGTTTGGTTCAAGGGTCGATTTGTTTTTGCCTTTGGGTACTAAAATAAATGTTTCAATGCAAGAGGTGGTGAGAGGGGGCGAAACGATTATTGCCGATTTGGTTTAATCAAGGCCATCAAATTAATCACCGCACTTGTTAATATATCCGAAATATCATCCAAGATGCTCAGCACTTTGCGTATATTTGCTTTACAATAATATTATACCATTCTAAATCATTCATATTTTATCATGAAAAAATTATTATCATTCGCCACAGTAACTTTATTTGTTGCTTCTATGGCTTTGGCTCAGGGACCAACAACAACAAAACCTGCAAGCACCGAATCGAACACAAAAAAAGAATGTGCTTCGAAGAAATCATGTTGCAGTAAAGACAAAAAATCATGTGGTGAAAAAAAATCAGCTGCATCGACTTCAACAACAAAGCCAGAACAATCTACTACGACTCCATCTCAAACAACGAAATAAGTCGACTCAGTCAACATAAAAAAAGCCTCTCCAATTTGGAGGGGCTTTTTTTATGTACTTTTTTTGGGAAGATGAAGCGCATTCCCGATGCTCTAGCCTCTCATCGCTGAATCATAATCTTGCTCAAGCTGATGCTGCTCAGCGATTGTATACGGAGAAAATAGATCCCTGTCTTAAAATTAATGATGGGTAAATCGAAAGACCCTACCAGCATCACTTGACTCAGCACTTCCCTTCCTTGGGCATCATAAATAGTAACGACCGATGACCCTGCTGATTCACCAAATTTAAAGTTTAAAACGGTGCTCGCTGGATTCGGAGAAACACTAAAATCAATTTTCCCATACTCCGAGCTTATGCCACTGCCTGCCACCAAGGAGTCGCAACTGGCGATATGACTCTGGTTGCTGTAACGAGTTGAACTGCAGGTATTACACATCACCCGTTTTAAGAAACAGCTGCCGTGGGTGAGTACATAATTTTGGTTCGACCCGCAATGTGCAGTGCCTGGATTGATATGCAGCTCAGCACAAGTGCCCTCTTTTAAAGCCTTTTTGTAAATCAATCCAGAGCCATCAACAGGAAAGAGGTTATAACAATTACCGGTACAATTAATTACATAACCATGATACGCTGGCACAACACAATCAAGCGAATCGTGAAAGCTCACAATAGGAATACCAGCGTTGTCGGTCATGATCGTAGTGTCGAACACAGCCCCGCAGAAATCGAGCACCCCTCTAATCTTATAATTTTTGGGGTAGGTGTTTCCAGAAGAGTCGAGTGCCCCTAGTTGGGTATGCGCCCAGTTTAATTTCAAATCAATCTCACGCTGGCTTGTAAAGGCTGCATTCATCGCGGTAATACTTCCTGAACTGCCACCTCCAACAAAAAAATAATTGGTGTCGATTTTATATTGTGTATTTCTGAAACTCAGGAATCGTAGCGCGGCATTAAAATCCTGAGTAGCTCGATAAGCGGCATTGTACATACTTATATAATCATTGCACAAACAAAGTAAGGCAGCAGTGCCATTTACACAATTCCATCCTACCCTATAATCAATCGTAGCGGCTACATAACCCCGCTTGGCGAACTCCTTGCAGAAAAAAGTGAAGTCATTTCGACTTCCATCAAGAAATCCTCCCCCAAAAGCGAACACGATAAGCGGACGTTTGGATAAAGTTTCGGCAGCAGCGCCGGGATAATAAATATCCAAGCGTAAACTATCCATCACATTACTATTCCAATGCTTCGCCACAGCATACACAATATTGGTATCCTTCTCAATCTGCGAATCGGTAAACATCGAGCTCGAAGAGAACCTGTTCTTGATACAATAATTTTGTGCGCTCACAAAAATGACGAGTGTTGAAAAAAAAGCAGTGAAAAGAAAACGTTTCATACGTTACAAAAAAGTATTTTTACAAATATAGAATTTATAAATTCATGATTGAACATCATTTTATCACTTATAAAAACTCACGACTTCATTACAAAAAAGAAGGCGATGCGCAAGAGGTAATACTTTGTTTTCATGGCTATGGCTGGAACTGTTATAACTTCGATTACATCATGCCAGCACTCCTTACGAAGTATACCGTTTATAGCTTCGACCTCTTTGCACATGGCGAAAGTGAGTGGAACGAAAATCATGAATTGAGTCTCGATGATTTTAAAAATATTTTTAACCAGTTCTTCCAATCCAATTCTATCATTACGTTTTCTGTG
This sequence comes from Bacteroidota bacterium, assembly GCA_947507965.1. Taxonomy (GTDB): domain Bacteria; phylum Bacteroidota; class Bacteroidia; order UKL13-3; family UKL13-3; genus CAINMV01. Next base: position 8,801 of record CANNQU010000017.1, on the reverse strand, counting down.
CTGGGCTATAGCCTGGGTGGACGATGGGCAACGACCTTACTCCATCAGTTTGACATACACACAAAGGAACTTTATCTGATTGCCGCTGATGGCCTTCAAGAGCTCACCATCGTTGATATTCTCTCTAAATTAAAACAGACGAATAAAATCATAGGCTACTTTATCGAACACCCGAACCTGGTTTTTGGAGGCATAAAAATGGGGTACTATTTGGGTATGATCGACAAAGAAGCGATGACATTTTATCTTGAAAAAAATGCGACGAAAGAAAAACGTGCCCTGTTGATGAAACGAATCCTGCTCTGCAAAAACTTGCTGATGCCCAAGGAAGAGTTAACCCTTAAAATTCGCAGAAACAATATCCGCCTTCACTTGTTTTACGGCACCCACGACCTCATTATGCCTGTTATGCTTACGGCTACACTTACGAAAGCGTTTGGAGAAAAGGTGCTCCATAAAATCGATGATGATCACCTTCTTATCCTAAAGCCAAAATTACTTGAGGCAATAATGAAGGTGTTAACACAGAAATAAAAACAAATTCACATTTGAAGCGTGACAATGACCCGTACCTTACGCCGTTCAGATTTTGTGCTTCCATTAGAATCCCCAAAGCATCTCCTCACTTTTTCTTATTTTTACCGCAAATAATATTTCATCAATGAAACACGCATTTGTTTTTCCGGGTCAGGGCGCACAATTTGTTGGCATGGGTAAGGATTTATATGAGGGTCAATATAAAGCCAAAGAATTGTTTGAAGATGCCAATGATATCCTTGGTTTTCGTATCAGTGATATCATGTTTGGGGGTACCGACGAAGAGCTAAAACAAACCAACGTCACGCAGCCTGCCGTATTTATACATTCGGTGATTAGCTATCTGGTGAAGCAACATGCTGTGCCCGACATGGTGGCGGGTCACTCTTTGGGCGAATTTAGCGCCTTGGTAGCCAACAGAACTTTGAACTTCCAGGATGCCCTTAAACTCGTTAGTTTACGTGCTCAAGCCATGCAAAAAGCGTGTGACCTTACACCCTCTACGATGGCCGCCATTTTAGGACTTGACGATTCAAAAGTGGAAGAAATATGCAAATCAATTACCGATGAAGTGGTGGTAGCAGCCAATTATAATTGCCCTGGGCAGCTTGTGATTTCGGGAAGTATAGCAGGTGTTCAAAAAGCCTGCGAAGCCTTAAAAGCGGCAGGTGCAAAACGAGCCTTGGTATTGCAAGTGGGAGGTGCCTTCCATTCACCACTCATGAAACCTGCTGAAGAAGAACTAGCGAAAGCCATTGAAGCCACCACCTTCCATGAACCCATTTGCTCCGTATACCAAAATGCAGTAGCCATCGGTGTAAGAAGCTCCATTGAAATAAAGAAAAATTTGATTATCCAGCTTACCGCCCCAGTGAAATGGTCGCAATGTGTGCGTGCCATGGTAGCCGACGGTGCCACACAATTTAGCGAATATGGTCCTGGAACCGTGTTGCAAGGCCTTATTAAAAAGATTGAACCTACCGCAGTAATTGTATAATAGATGCCGCTGGCATTTAGAGAAACTCCGCCTTAGCCTACCTGCTGATGATTCAACAACTCGAACTCATACTTGCACCTGAACACTGCGCTACCGATGCCTTACTAAAACAAGCATTTGCCAGGCACTTGGGTATTCACGAATCTCAGATTACAGGGTTCGAACTCCAAAAAAAATCCATCGATGCACGCAGCCGTTCCATTAAATTTCGATTTGTAGCCAAGCTTACCATTGATGAGCCTCATGTATCAACACCATTCACCTACGCCTTAAGAAATGTTACAAATGCACGCCCGGTGCATATCATAGGCTTTGGCCCTGCCGGCATTTTTGCGGCTCTAAAACTGATCACGTTGGGTATTAAACCCATCATTTTTGAACGCGGAAAGGATGTGAGAAGTCGACGACGCGATTTAGCCGCGATTCATCGTAACCTGCAAATTAACCCCGATAGTAATTACTGTTTTGGCGAAGGTGGTGCCGGCACTTATAGCGATGGTAAATTATATACCCGAAGCAATAAAAGAGGTAACTTACAAGAGATACTGCAACTCTTTGTGATGCACGGAGCCGACCCTAACATACTTTATGAAGCCCACCCACATATTGGCACCAACAAACTTCCTCAAATTGTGACTGCCATGCGTGAAAGTATTGAACATTATGGAGGAGAGGTGCATTTCAACAGTAAACTCACCGATATCGAAACTCAGTTTGACGAAGTAAAATCGATTACCATTAATGAGACGATGAAGGTGGTTACCAATAAATTAATATTAGCTACCGGACATAGCGCCAGAGATGTTTTTGAGCTTCTCCACCGAAAAAATATTTACTTGGAAGCAAAACCTTTAGCCATTGGCGTTCGTGTTGAGCATCCACAGCATATCATCGATGAAGCACAGTATAAATGCAAAGTCCGTCCCGATTATTTGCCCCCAGCATCTTATAGTTTAGTTACTCAGGTGGAGCAAACTGGAGTCTTTAGTTTTTGCATGTGCCCTGGTGGCATTATTGCGCCGGCAGCAACATCCGATGGTGAGGTGGTAGTTAATGGCTGGAGTCCAAGCAAACGTAATGGTGTATTTGCCAATAGTGGCTTGGTGGTAAGCATCAACGAAAAAGAATATCAGAAATACCAAAAATACGGAGCCCTCGCCTCATTACAATATCAGAGGAAGATAGAAAACGATTGCTTCATCGCCGGCAATAACTCCATTCAGGCGCCTGCACAACGAATCAGCGACTTCCTAAACAACAAATGCTCTTCCACACTACCCTCCTGCAGTTATCAACCCGGACTCGTTTCGGCGAATCTAGGCCACGTTCTTCCACCCGAAATATCGGTGAAACTCAAAACTGCCTTACACGATTTTAGTAATAAAATAAAAGGTTATACTTCTGCCAATGCCATTATGGTAGCCACTGAAAGCCGCACGAGCAGCCCGGTTCGTATCACACGCGACCCTCAAACCCTACAGCACGTGCAAGTAAAAGGACTCTTCCCCTGTGCCGAAGGAGCTGGTTATGCCGGTGGAATTGTAAGTGCCGCCATCGACGGACAACGTGTAGCCGAAGCGATATCGAATTAAAAAAACTACCCCTTTTTGTTACAAGTAATTTTCGTTTCATTTGCTGTCCTAATTTATTATTCATCACCCATGAGAAAATTTTTTTATTCCACACTTATTTTTGCATCCTTGCTCTCCGCCTGCAATAATGCGACTAACAATCCTAAACCTGCTATGGCCACGAGTGATACGACCACCTTTAACGACAATGAATTTGCCGATTTGCAATTGCTTCAATATAAAATTGAGGGCTTCGACAATTTAACGCTAGACCAGAAAAAATTAGCCTACTATCTTTACCAAGCTGCCCTCAGCGGTCGCGATATGATTTACGACCAAAAAGATAAAAACGGGTTGCTCATTCGCAAGACTTTAGAAAATATTTACAATACTTATAGTGGCGACAAAAAAACCGCCGACTGGCTTAACTTCAAAGAATATTGTGGACGATTCTGGTTCAGTAATGGCAACCATCACCACTATAGCAACGATAAATTTGTGCCTAAATGCAGCTTTGAATATTTCACCTCCCTAATGACACAAAGTGACGCCAAAGGCTTTGATATGGCTGGGTTCAACTCTGTAAATGAATTGCTTTCTTACTTGCAACCATTCATCTTTGATCAAAAATTCGAATCCAAATTGGTTGACTTAACCAAAGATATTGATAATATAAAAGCTTCTTCCGTGAATTTTTATGAAGGCGTAACACAAAAAGAAGTGGAAGATTATTACACAAAATTCAGCACCAAAGGCAATGCGCCAAGTTGGGGGCTCAATAGCAAAGTAATAAAAGAAGACGGTAAAGTAAAAGAGAAAATCTGGAAAGTGGGAGGTATGTATGGTGCTTCCATTGAAAAAATTGTGATGTGGCTGGAGAAAGCAGTGACTGTTTCAGAAAATGCGAAACAAAAAGACGCACTGCAAAAATTGATAAAATATTACACCACCGGGAACGTCAAAGATTTCGACGATTATTGCATCGCCTGGGTGAAAGATTTAGACAGCAAAATTGATGTGGTAAACGGTTTCATTGAGGTGTATATGGACCCCATCGGAAAAAAAGGCTCCTTCGAAAGTGTGGTGAGTATTAAAGATGAGGTAGCGACCAAAACAATCAAAACAATTGCAGATAATGCTCAATGGTTTGAAGATCACACCCCGCTTCTACCCCAACACAAAAAGAAAGAAGTGAAAGGAATTAGTGCCAAAGCCATTACTGTGATTGTTGAAAGTGGCGACGGCGCACCGGCCACACCCATTGGAATAAACCTTCCGAATGCCGATTGGATTCGCGCTTCTCATGGTTCTAAATCGGTTTCACTTGCCAATATTGTGCATAGCTATAATGAAGCTTCTGCGAAAAAAGGAGCCTTTGGCGAATTTGCTTTCAGTGAAGAATATATTGAACTGAATAAAAAATATGGAAGCCTGGCCGGCGACCTTCATACCGATATGCACGAGTGTATAGGTCATGCCAGCGGACAAATTGAACCCGGTGTTGAAACGACCGACAAGACCCTTAAAAACTATGCCTCTTGCCTCGAAGAAGCACGTGCCGATTTAGTAGGCCTGTATTTTATTATGGATCAAAAACTCATCGAAATTGGCGTAATGCCTAACATGGATGTGGCTAAATGTGAGTATAATAATTATATCACCAGCGCACTCATCACACAATTAACACGTATTGAGATTGGCAATAATTTAGAAGAAGCACACATGCGTAACCGTCAATTGGTAGCCCAATGGGCCTACGAACATGGCAAAAAAGACAATGTCATCGAATGGGTTAAACGCGATGGGAAAACATTTGTGAAAGTAAATGATTACGAAAAATTACGTACCCTCTTTGGAGAACTACTACGCGAAATTCAACGCATCAAATCGCAAGGCGACTACAAAGCAGGTTCTGCCTTGGTAGAAGGTTATGGTGTTATTGTTGATCAAGTGCTACTTAAAGAAGTGAAAGAACGCTATTCTAAAATGGGATTAAAACCATACCGAGGCTTTATTCAGCCGCGTTTGGTAGCAGTAATGGACGGAGAAAATATTACTGATATAAAAATCGAATATCCGGAAAGCTTCTTTGAACAGATGGTTGAGTATGGTAAGAATTATGCGTTTTTGCCAGTGAAGAATTAGTGCAAACTCCTCGTTTATAAACATCACATTAAATCGCAGAGCAATACCAACGATGTATAGAACATCGCTGGTATTGCTATTTTAAAATGTTTTTAGGGAAATTTCAGTCCTGAAATAATCAAACCGAAGCACAGAAAAAAGGATTTAGGCTTGAATCACCGTTTCCAATTACGCTTTGATCCAGCTAAACTTGTGTTCAATGGTAGGGTTACTCATTCGATCCGCTAACCTTGCCAATCGGCTGGGCAACGACATGATATAGTCTCTGGCCTTTTCTGCCTCCTCGTTTAAATTACCCATTTGAGCAATCTTCCAATCTGTAATCAAATCCTGCATCACTTCAATATAATCGAGTGAAGTATAAACACCCAATCGTTGAGCAGCATCACTGAAATTAGAAAAGGTATTGACCTTCTCGCCCAATTCACGCATATACATTGCAGGCATCACAATTTTCTTGCGCATCATATCTTCAAAGGCTTTCATCATTTCGCTGGGGTCTACTTCAAAGATCCGAGATACAAAAGTTTTATATGCTTTGGCATGGCGTGCTTCATCGCTCGCAACGAGTCCACAAATTTTGGAAAGCACCAGGTTGCCACTCTGTTTTGCAAGAGTTCCTACTCGGCGATGTGAGATATTCGTCGCTGTTTCTTGGAAACTGGTATACACAAAACTTCGATAGGGATCACTTCCTGTTTGAATATCAAACCCATCGGCAATCAGATATTGCACTGAAGCTTCAAACTTGGGCATATCCACCCTACCACTCAAATACAAATAGCGGTTAAGCACATCGCCATGTCTGTTCTCTTCCGAGGTCCATCCACGAATCCATTTCATCCAATTATTATTTTGCTGCGGTTGCACCCCATCCATGCTTACCAACCATGATTCATAGGTAGGAAGTGCTTCTTCGGTAATGGTGTCGCCAATAAGTACCGCCAATAAATCGTAACTCAAATTTTCCGACTGGCCTTGGATCGTTTTGATATCCTCAATAAAACTTTCGCTGGTCGAATCGGGAAGCAGCTCGCCGGGTTGCCAATTGGTTTCAATCGATTTTAAAAATTCGTTGGAGTATTTCTCTACATCGTTACCCAAATGTAACATGACTTCGCTTCTGGTGGTGTGCTGTGACAGATTCATTATTCTTTGCAAAATGCAAAGATACGCCTTTCTAAAAGAATGACATGAAAGTAGTGACGATCACATGACGACAAAATTGATATTCTTCCCCATTTCATTATACCATCATTAGCGTAAATACCCCCTGAAAGCTTTCACTATAAGGGGTTCGCGAATTCAGGATTATTCAGGTAGGTGGTATCGGTAAGGGTTTTCAAAAACTTCACCAGGTTCGCCTTTTGGGTGGTCGATAAATTAAGTCCATAGATCTTCGCCGACTTCGTCATCAAAGGGTCAATATTAGGGGAGTTCCAATGTACCCCTGAATTATAAAACTCCACCACTTCTTCTAAAGTTTGAAACCTGCCATCGTGCATGTAGGGGGCCGTAAGCTCGATGTTTCTTAAGGTTGGGGCACTGAATTTGCCTTTATCATACTCGTTTTTCGTAACCGCAAACAAACCAACATCAGCTCCTAAATGCACCGAATCTAATCCGTTATTATTAAAAGAATTATTAGAAAACAATGGATATCCATGACAATGAAAGCAGTCGCCTCTCTCGGTAGAGAACGTTTGAAAACCATCGAGTTCCTCTGGTGTAAAATTCACCTCTCGTCTAAACATCTTATCGCATTTAGAATTGGAGGAAATCATGGTGCGCATGAACTGCGAGAGGGCATAAACAATTTTTAGTTGCAATTCGTCGCTCGAAAGTTTCGCTACATCATCCACATTAAACGCTTGCTTAAACATGAATGGATATTTCGGGTGACTCTTAATTTTCTGAACTAAATCAGACATGTTGGTATTAAAAAAATCAGGTCCAAAATCAGCCAGTGGAAGCAGATCTAATTTGGGTGCCGAGCCATCCCAATTGTATTCAGGATTCCAGGCGAGGTTCAGATGTGGCGGAACACTTGTTTTGATTCCTGTTTTACTTACAAATAAGGGGGAAGAAAAGGACCTCTCTTTAGTGTGGCAAGTATTACAAGATTTTCCATTGCTCGACAGGATGGGATCAAAATAGAGCATATGTCCTAAATTAACACCTTCTACTGTCATTGGATTTTCGACCGGAATTACAGGTGTTGGAAATCCTTTGGGGACTTTCAATTCATACGGGGTTGCAGTGTATTTACCCGGCAAAGAAACATTCTTCTGACAGCTGATGACTACTATCAATGTTACTAATATTACAAAAGCAGATTTTCTCATATTATTTGATACTAAAAACGTCGTTACCATTGAGTACAATTTTTTTCATGGCCATCATGTTACCCATAATATAATTACCATCGACATTAAAATCATATTTATACGGATTACGATACCATTCGTTGATGTTCATCTCCATAGTTAGCGGCGTATTACTGCCGCTAGTGATATTGATTGGCTTCAAGAGCTTAATTGGAATTAAACAGCTGTCGGTTCCCAGGTGCATAGCATATCCATAGGTTGCGGAGAGGTCTTTGTAACTCCCCTCCATTTTCATCACATGATAACCACCACCCATCATATCGGGCCACTGCATATTTATATTCTCGGTGGTTGCCGGTAATTGAAACGACTTGTTTTGCAAGGGGTCCAAACCAATATTGAATTTTATTCCAATATAATTGCCTACGGGTATTCCCTTGATGCTTAACTTATTTGTGGCAGTAGTAAATGCATCAATATACTGGTATTCTTTGAGCAGCACCAGGCTACTATCTGCTTTCATTAAACTTATTTTCGACAAATAATAAACCAGCGAGCTTAAACTATATGTATTGCCTGCTTGATTTTGATAGTTGAATGAATTCAACACGAGCGCCGCATTATCTACTGTGTAGGTAATATTTAAATCAACACTTTGATCAGGAATAATTACGGGAGGTTTTTCATGGCCATCTTTTGTGCACGAGACGAAAAACAAAAAGGGGGAAATCAATACTAATAGATATTTCATAAAATAGTTTCTTAAATAAACTATAGCAAAGTTAGCATTTATTGCATCGATATAGTATGACTAAAATCATAATTATATTATAAGGAAGTATACCCGTGAACATGCATTATGCAGGGTTTGTATACTTTTCAAATTCCGACCCATAAGTTAAGTTGTAGGTGTTTTTTTAATTCCTCTCACGAATACAAAAATAATCAATTACAATACAGATATATTCCTTATCCCTATTTAGACAAATTCTTTAACTTAATATACTTGTTTTTAGCCTCAGGTGCAGGAGGCAATGGCAGCTATGAATACCTTCTGAAGAAAAACAATATCGCTCAGCAGAGCAATACCACAGGCAGTTTTAATATCGTAGCAAACAGTAATGAAATATATACAGTAGTAATAACGGATTATTGTACCATCAAAAATGATAGCGCATCTGTAAAGATCAAAGTATTTAACACTTTACAGTTTACCCCAACGCT
>CANNQU010000016.1 GCA_947507965.1 Bacteroidota bacterium | reverse complement strand
TGAAGCGACGAAAAACCGGATGCATTGACCCTGTTGTAGTGTCATCCTGACAAAGGAAGGATCTCAAAAACCAACACGAAAAAACACCCCTCATCATCAACCATCAACCCACTCATGAAGCGACGGAAAACCGGATGCATTGACCCTGTTGTAGTGTCATCCTGACGCAGGAAGGATCTCGAAAAAACACCATTCATCATCAACCATCAACACCCTCATGAAGTGACGGAAAAATGGAGGTATTGACCCTGTTGTATCCTGACAAAGGAAGGATCTATTGTATTTCATCTTAAAAAACTTCTACCCAAGATTAATGGCAGCAACAAGGGTTTCTTTGTTCTTACTTGACCAGCATTGGAAATTAAGCTTAACCCAGCGCATCAAATTCGGAATAACCCTTTTTGTGGTTGGATTGTCGAAAAATTCATTTATTTCATTGTTGGTAATGTTACTATAACCTAGTAAAACAAAGGAATATATGCGTTATACGCGGAGGTTAGTTTCTCAAATCACTTCCCCAGGAGAGTTTGTCGCGCAAGGTGTTTAAGAAGTTATGTTCATTAAAACGGATCAAAATAAAGTTATGTGCAGCACGCTTAACGGCAATTTCAATATTTGATTCAAAAGGAACCGAGCGAGAGTCGAGACTGGCCAAAAAAGAATTCACCCTTCCCTCCACTTCAAATGATATTACATCGTCGTCGGATACCACTATAGGACGAACGTTTAGGTTATGAGGAGCAATAGGGGTGATCACCAAATTAGCCGAATCGGGAAAAATAATGGGACCGCCGCAACTCAAGGAATAGCCGGTGGATCCTGTGGGCGTACTTACAATGAGTCCATCAGCCCAATACGTATTTAAAAATTCGCCATTTAAAAAGGTATTGATGGTTATCATGCTGGAGCTTTCCTTTTTATGTATCACAAAATCGTTTAAAGCCCATATATCCGATCCAAACAAATCGGTATTGCTTTTAAATTCGATTAAAGTTCTTTTTTCTAGCACGTAACGTTCATCCATAAGGTTGTTGGTAATGGCTTCAAAATTCCCAAATGGGGCATTGGCTAAAAATCCCAAGCGCCCCGTATTAATACCGAGAACAGGGATTTCCCGATTTTTCAATAAGGTCAAGGTGTCGAGCAAGGTGCCATCTCCTCCTATGGAAATAATAGCATGGATGGGTTCATTCGATGAAATCTGGTCAAAGACTTGAAGTGCGCCTGTTTTTTTTAGATGCTTTTTGAGCTGTAAAAACAGCACGGTGTGAATGACGACGTCGGCGTTTTTCTTCTGAAAAAGAGAGATAAGCTTTACCACAGAAGGCAAATATTCATTACGTAAAACTCGACTATAGATGGCTATTCTCATGGATACTAATTATTTCATGTCAAGTACTCTTAGAAATGATTCATAACGATCTTGGTAAACATCATGATTAAAATCCATATTCATAAAGACGTTACTTACCTCGTAACCAAATCTTTCGAAGGTGCTTGCTATACCTTTTGTTTCCTGTAGATTTATTTTTAAGGTAATCATTAGCTTTTGAGTGACCTGCTGATGATGAACAAATAACGCCAATACGCGGGCATTGTAGGTTTCAGCTATTCGAATAACCTCCGAGGCAGAATAAAAAGCAGGGTCACACTCGAGTTGCAGCATGGCGCCCGGTTCTTCAAGACTCCTGAGGTCGGCGATGTTTGAAACCAAATGAGCCTTAGATAGTAAACCTACAAAGTAGAAATTACGATCATAGACCGGTAGAATTTGAATATTTAAGTTATTAAAAATGGTAAGCAATTGGCTCCAATGCATGTTTCCCACCAGTTTCAACTCAAAAGGAGTGGCAAAGAGGATGGCTAAATCCGTCCCTTCTTCCGAAATGATATCCGCCATTCGTATTAAGCGCAACTCCTTTTCACCACTAAAAATAAATGTTTCCGGAAGTGAGTTCTTTGCCAAATAGCTTATCGCGTCATCCACTAAAGAATTGGCAGAAAGGGGTTGCAAATTATTATCAATATATTCGCGCACTGTCATAATGAATTCCTCAACAAAGATACATAAGAAAGGTTAAAACCCGATGGATGAGAGAAAGTTAATCGATTTAGACGCCGTATTTAAGTTAAAAAACCCCGGACTATATAGGTGGGTGCCTGGGTTTGTTATGAAACTTTTAAAGCGTATCGTACATCAAGAAGAAACCAATCAATTTCTATCAGCGCATAAGAACGACGATGCCTTTGAGTTTTCTGCAGGTGTGGTAAAAGACGCCGGGATTAGTTTTACGATTCACCATATTGAGAATGTTCCTAAGACGGGAGGATGTATTTTAGCTTGCAATCATCCCATGGGTGCGCTCGAAGGGATGTGTTTGATTGTGGAATTACAGAAAGTACGCTCCGACTTAAAATTTATTGTTAATGATTTACTGTTGAATATAACCAACCTTAACACCTTGATGGTAGGTGTAAACAAGCATGGAAGAGCCTCGTCGGAGTCACTAAAAATTGTGAATGAACTTTTTTCCTCCGACCAATTAATTGTGGTATTTCCTTCCGGTATGGTTTCACGAAAGATCGGTGGCGTTATTGCCGATCTTATGTGGAAAAAAACGTTTATTACCCGTGCAAGAAAATTTAACAAGCCTGTAATACCGGTGTATATTGAAGCGAGAAACAGCAATTTCTTTTACAACCTCGGCAGAATAAGAACGAAACTTGGGATAAAAGCAAATCTTGAAATGTTTTTTTTAGTTGACGAGATGCATAAGCAGAAAGGGAAACACATACCCATTGTATTCGGAAAATTAATCGAGCCAGCCGTATTTACCAATGAAAAGACCGATGAAGAATGGGCTTCCGAGGTACGAGCTGAAGTTTATAAATTAAAAGAACAATTAAATTAAAATCACTTGAAAGATATTATACCACCCATTAATATTGAATTGATTTCTAAAGAACTAAATTCGGATCGATTCATCAGAAAAACGAATAAAGGTTATAATGAAATTTATATTGTAAATCATCATAATTCGCCCAACGTCATGTTGGAAATCGCTCGTTTGCGTGAAGTAACATTTAGGGCAGCAGGCGGTGGTACAGGGGAGGCGTTAGATATGGATCATTACGATACGGATCCTATTTGTTATGAGCAACTTATTGTATATAGTCCTGAAGACCGTGAAATAGTAGGAGGCTATCGTTTTATTGAATGCATAAAAGCATTGGAATCAGAAACGGAGGAGGCTCGATTGTCGACGGCGAACTACTTTACCTTTTCGCAAAATTTTATAACTCATTACCTGCCGTACACCATTGAATTAGGGCGTAGCTGGGTTCAGCCTAATTTTCAACCGGCCATAAATCCACGCAAAGGCATTTTTGCATTAGATAATATATGGGATGGACTAGGAGCTATTGTAGTAAACTATCCCCATATTAAATATTTCTTCGGGAAGGTAACGATGTATAGCCATTATAACGCGAAGGCACACGATATGTTAATTTGTTTTTTAGATCATTATTTCCCTGATAAAGAGCATTTAATGGTACCCATCAATGGAATAAAATACAAGACCGATATAGGAGATTTCGAGAACAATTTCAATGATTTCGATTTTAATGAGGGTTTTAAATTTTTAAATCAGAGTGTACGTAATTTAGGGGAGAATATACCCCCATTGGTAAACATCTATATGAACCTTTCTTCTACGATGAAAGTCTTTGGTACCGCTATTAATCCACATTTTGGAGAGGTCGAGGAGACCGGCATTATGGTTACCATCGACGATATATATCCGGCGAAGAAGGAGCGACATATTAACACCTATAAAAAGAATAAGTAAAATACTTTTGTATAGAATGAAAAAAAAATTACTTTTGCATTCCCAAAAACGAAATTGATTTTTAAAAATGGTTTCAATGGAAGGGAAATAGAGGGAGTTTAGCTCAGCTGGTTCAGAGCATCTGCCTTACAAGCAGAGGGTCACTGGTTCGAACCCAGTAACTCCCACCAACAATAGTAAGGGTTTCAGGCAACTGGAGCCCTTTTTTGTTTTCCCGGTTTAAACATGGTTTAAACATTTTGGGGTTTTTCGGGATAAATAGGAACCATAAAAACAGTTTTACATTCAGTTTGGAAATTCCGACACGATTGACCACCCATTTTTGGAAACCATTGATTTCTTGAATCAGAATTTGCTGAACTTTATCAATAAAGGGTTGCAGGCTTTAAAACAACTTTTTTGTTGGTGGTCAATCACGAATGAAAACAGGTGGTCAATCGTGTCGGAATTTCCAATAAGGATAAATCGGAATTTGATGTCGCACAACTTGCAGCATATGTCTCAATAAAATCAATTTTAGGAACAAAGAAATATGTAAAAACCAATAAGGCACATATTGTTAGCCGAATGTTCGGATATTCCAGCGTGAAACATTTACCCAAAGAAATGATTCCTTCTATTAAATCTCTGTTCACCAAATATAATAGCAGGTACCACATAGACAAGGTACTACAGCTATTAGAATTAAACTGGAATGTGATAACTTATTCAAACCATATTAGGGGCATGTATATAGCAATGGGTAACAAAATCAGTATCGTAGAGTTAGCTTCGGCGGTAGAAACGAAAAAGAAAAAAAACCAAATTTCTGAATTAAAAAGATCCAAAATAGAAGCAAGAGATATGGCGCTGCTACAACTTAAAAAAAGGTTTAACTAGAATGAGAACGCCTATATGTACAGATTTATTTTGTTTTTATTTTGAACTACAACCCCATCGGGAATACTGCATTTAATACAACAATAATACAGCAGCTTAAATAATGTATCTAATAAATAGTATTAACTCAAGTTATTATAGATTTACTAAATATACATTTTGAAAAAATTACAAAAAGTATCAATTCTAATAAACGTAAAACAATAAATAAAACCAATGGGTTTACTATAACCCATAAAACCTAATTCACATTATGAATAAATTTCAATTGGGATATTATGCCCATAGTAAGAAAAAATACAATTCCGAACAGGAAAAATCAGAATACGATTTTATAAATAAAACCTTTTTTGGTCTTATAATTTGCCCGAATAAGCATATTGGTGAGATAGGTTCAATAGGGCCATATCTAGATATTGTAGAAAAAATGAACGTTATTTTTACTTCTGAATATCAAGGATGCGTCGGAAAAGGTGTTTATGATGAATGTGCCCTAGCATTAAAATTACAGATTCCCGTTTATGTGATTAAAGAAAAAGAGAACAAATTCTATTATTCCATTCTTACCAAAATTGAAATTGTAAATGAATATGATTTTAAGAAGTACGCTGCTCTACATACAAAGAAATATTCACCTGAAAAACTACCCGTAATTCTAAGATTATAAAATAGACCTGAACTTTTTGGTACTTTCTCTGAAGGAAATGAAATAGCGCATTACACTTTTAAGAATTGTGGGGTAAAAGCTTCCGTAATGTATGCTTCCGAGAAACCCAGGTAGCAATAAGAACGTAGGTTGGATAAATTTATTTTTTCAGAGGAAGGAGTTCTTCTATTCAGTTGAAAGGATGTGAAGGTTATTAAATAGTGAGCTAAATATTAAGCCCTTTATTAGCTTTTCCTGACAGTAAGCGTACACGAAGCCGTTTTCATTTTCCTCTAAGCCTCCACTGCACCGATGTTCATCATTGATTTGGCGCAAATCCACAATAGATTGCACTTAAACACAACTGAAATGAACGTTATTAAGTCATCTATTTTATCCACTTAACGGAATTACACAAGCATAAATAGTTAACTTAAAACTAAGCCCCTAATGATCTCCTTACGTCACTGGTGCTTCGTTAAAATATCCAAAAAAGGCATGATCTAAAAAAATGTCGAAAATATCAAACCTATCAAGTAATAAATCAATGGAAAAGGTAGAATGTAATTAAAAAACATTTGTAAAGAAGGATAATACACTCTGTACACCCTAATAAAATCAATATATCTACGGCGAACGCTAAGCGGACCAAAAACATTTCGCTTAGCGTTCGCTTAGTTAGTAAAAACTAGCCAATAGAAATAAATATCCCGATAAGGACGGGTACTGGAATTAATCTCATAATTTAAAAGATTTTTATACATTTGACTTTTTAATGCAATTGCGTTAGCAATATTCTGTTCTCCAAACTGCGACCTTGAAGAACGCACAGAAATTTGTTACTGCACCATGACAAGCGTGGATGTGGTCTATTCTGTGCGCAGGGTGTCGCAGCCCAGGCGAACAAGTAGGCTAATATCCCACGCGATTATTTATAAACCATTCATGCAGGGATAAATGAATACAAACATTTATCCGACATGTTAAATATACTTGTTATTGTAATTTTTATTTCTTTTGTATTTCTACTTGTAGGACTTATTTACCCACCTGCAGGTTTATTTTGGTACAAGAAAGAAAAAACCCGTAATAATGTCGTAAAATTCTACGGTGCTTCTATGTCGATAGGTCTTTTGTGCCTAATCATTTTTAAACCTGATGCGCCAAAAGCAAATTTTGAAAATGAAACATCGAAAACCCAAGAACCAGTAACAGAAACACAGGAAACCACAGGAAAGGTTAAAGTTCCGCAATTAGGAGAAACACTACACACTACTTATTTTGACGTTAAAGTAAACCATGTAACCGTAAGTGACCATGTTTCCACAGGCAATGAATACTACAACGAACTGTATAAAACTGAACAAGGAAGTATGTTTCTAATTATTAACGTAAGTTTTAAAAACACAGATAACGTAAGTAGAATGGTTGAAGAAGGTTCCGTATTTGTAAACTACAATGGTAAAAATTACGAAAACGACCATGCAGAAACATTGATTATAGAAAATGGTTGGGGACTTTTCTTTGACCAAATAAACCCTCTGACTACAAAAACAACAAATCTTGTATATAAAATATCTTCGGAACTGAAAGAACAACCTGCGTACTGGAATCCTGGGCGTTCAAATCAACGTGATATAATTTATTTAGGAAAATTGTAGAAATTTGTTACTGGAAAGTAGTTTTGTGTTGATTTCGGGACTCTAATTTTTCAGCAATGGTTTGAGCTTAACCATATAATCGTCCCCCAAATAATAAATAGCATGGAAATATGTATTTAAAGGCCCTATCCCCCCTCGTTATGGCATGGCAAATAATCGGACGATTGTTTGTTAAAATAAAATTATTAAATGCCAAGAACATATTCTTTTCTATACTCATTCACAAATGCTTTCATTTCTTCATCATAGCAAATATCATATCCCGTTGGCTCAATAAGAATATTGCCATCCAAATCTATTAAACAGTTGAATGGTTTGTTCCAATTAAAAAAGCCACCGGAATACTTTTTTAACAGTTTTTCAACATAATCCACGTGAAAATAATTGTTTAGTTTTAAAAGTAAATGTTCAGGATTATTATATAATTGAATGACATCAATCAGCCCATCCATAAAAACCCTGCCTGTGTTATCAAGTATTGCCTTCAGAAGCACCGTTTCACCTCCATAAATTGAGGTAACTTCATGAACAGCGATATCATCTTTATCAACATCATGCAGAATTGTTTCTTCAACCTCATAGGTAGGTGTTTTATTGGAAATTCCGACAAGATTGACCACCCATTTTCGGAAACCATTGACCACCTGAATCAGAATTTGGTGAGCATTATAAATAAAGGGTTGCAGGTTGTAAAACAACTTTTTTTCTTGGTGGTCAATCACGAATGAAAATAGGTGGTCAATGCCACCGAATTTTCCACTAGGCCATTAATTGTGCTTACAAAATTTCCGGTGCTCGTTCCATCAGTAGTTGTACTATCGGCTACCGATGGCGTCATGGCTAAGCTCCAGCAAACGCCACGAGCGGTTACCGTAGCTCCACCATCGGAGGTAATATTACCTCCACAAGTAGCGGAACTACTTTTTATTGAATCTAAAGTCGATGTGATCAGTATCGGTATTTGTGGTGCTAAAAGGGCCGTTTTAAAGGAAAGAATACTGCCATAGCCCGTGCCTGTGCTATTGGTAGCATACGCTCTTACATAATACATGGTATTGGTCGTTAAACCTGTTATGGAACTTGTAAAACTACCGATGCCGATACGATCATTGGTGGTACTGTCGGAAATCGTAGGAGTAGTACCTAGGCTCCAGCACACCCCACGGGCGATTACCGCTGAACCACCATCAGAACTAATATTACCGCCACATGTTGCTGAATTACTTGTAATAGAACCTACGGAGTTGGTTGCTAAAAGGGGCACCAGTCCGGTTGGAGTTGGAGGTGGCGTTGGGGGGGGATTGTTGATACCACTCTTCTTACAGCTATAATTAAGAAATATTGAAGCGCCAATTAAAAGGAAAAGATATAGCCGGAATTTCTTTTTCATAAATAAATTAATGGTCTAATTTCAGATTGTTTACTTTTTTTTTAAAACTAAATAATTACAATAGAATGGTAATAACAAATACTGAATATGGTAGCTGGTGGCTTCCAAAAATGGGTAGTCAATAGTATCGAATTTTCTACTTGCCACTTACTTCCGCCTTTTTATATGTTACTGCTTTCGACCATCGAGCACTAGGTTTCTCAATAAGCCAATAGAAAAACATAGAAAATAGAATACTTAAGATAACAATCGACGATAACAAGAGATATTTTTGAAGAATACTGGTTGCGAATGGCAAGCAATAATAGGTAAGTAAAGAGCCGGGAATAAAATGCGTAAGATAGAATGAGTAGGATACATCGCCCAGTTTGTTCAAATATTTTGAGCCTGATTTAAGTATTAATAAGGCAACCACCGTGCCTATTGAAACCATCGCTATTCGAGGATAGGTATAGGTAAAGGCAAGATAGGATGCCATTAACATCCAAATTGCAAATTCCAGAATCTTTACTTTTCTAGTCATATACCAATACAATAAGAGACCCATTGAGAATATGGGTACATGAAAAAAAATGGCGTCTTTACTATGTGCCCCCGGTATAACTCGTATGAAGCATAGGGCCATAAAGCCAAGCATGACCAGACGTCGTACCCATTCGTTTTTTGAACTCAACAAGGGAAATATCAACGCGATGGCCAGATAAAATTGAAATTGTACCGGTAGAAACCAGAAAATATCGAGTATCCATTTCTCGCCTACCCAAGGTGCTAAAAATGTAATATTGAATAGAAAGTTTTTAATCAATGGCCAAGAATAAAAAACATGTGACTGCCACCAGTTCATAGAAATTGAAAACAGAATGGCCGACAAAATAAAGGGAGGATGTAAACGTAATAACCGCTTCATTAAAAAATTGCCTGAATCAGACCAATGGAAGGATGCCTTTTCCATGGCATAAGGCAATACCACGGCGCTAATAACAAAGAAAACATAGACACCCTCCTGACCCCAAAAAAGGACATCGTAGAGAGCCTTCTGGCTATCTTTGAAAATATAGGCGAAATGATATAAGCAAACCATCAAAGCCGAAACTCCTCGTAACGAGTTAATGGAATTTAGTATTTGGGTGCGATCGGTGCTGGCTATATTCATCTTCTATGGCTGCGGGGTTAGAATTAAAATGTTAAAGGTATGTTATATTGATAGCTTGTATAACGATACCCCTAGCGTTGAATTATGATAAGCGAAAGTATAGAAATGTTTTGAGATTTTTATTTCAAATCAAACGATTCTCTCTTCCGCAACAGAGATAAGAAAGAAGTTAAAACGTTCAATTAATAATATTAGCTATATTCACGCCTCGAAACAAGAATTATTTAAAGAAAATTTTTAATTAATAAAATTGAAATGAATAAACTAGACATTGAGATTCTCAATATCTTACAGAACGACTCGTCTCTCGTTGTGAAAGATATCGCCGAAAAGATCGGCCTTTCCAAAACCCCAACGTATGAACGCATTAAACGCATGGAGCATGATGGTATCATCATCAAATATGCGGCTTTAGTGAATCGAGAACTGGTAGGACTAAACCTGCTTGTTTATTGTAACATAACGTTAAAGGAACAATCCAAGAAAGCGTTGATGAACTTTGAAGCTGCCGTTACCAAATTTCCAGAGATTTTGGAAGTAATAAGCATTTCAGGAGTGTACGACTATATGCTTAAAATTGCTGTAAAAGACATTACTTCCTACAACGATTTGATTGTAAATGTTATTGCCAACATTCCCAATATTGGCCAATATCATAGCAGCTTTGTTTTAAAGGAGGTGAAACGAGAAACAGCCTATAATATTGAGTAGCGCTAATCGCCTATAATTTTATCACGCAATGCCTTAAAATGCTTTGCTATATGATCGTTGCATAGATTGCCGATGCTGCCTTCATGGGTATGCCTTACTTTTTTTGATGGGTGAAAATCGCCCGTTTCTATTTGAGATGCAATTTTTTGGTATGCGTCTCTGAATGCCATACCTTGGATTACTTCACGATTCACTTCTTCAACACTGAATAACACGTCGTGCTTTTTATCGGCTAAAATATCGGTCGCTATTATAATATGGCTCAACATAAACTGGGTCATCCCCAAACATTTTTTTATTTCATCGATTGCCGGAAACAAGGTCTCTTTTGTTAATTGCAAATCGCGATGATAGCCTGAAGGTAAATTACAGGATAAGAGGGTAAGCTCGTTGGGTAACGCCTGGATACGATTACATTTGGCCCGAATTAATTCGAAAACATCCGGGTTTTTTTTGTGAGGCATAATACTGCTGCCGGTGGTAAGCGAATCGGGGAATGAAACATATCCAAAATTTTGATTCATATACAAACAAATATCCATGGCTAGTTTGGAGAGTGTAGCCGCGACGGATGCCATCGCCACCGCCGTTATTTTCTCGGTTTTCCCTCGGGTCATTTGAGCATACACCACATTATAATTCATGCTTTCAAACCCCAATAATTGGGTGGTTAACGTGCGGTCGAGAGGAAACGAGGAGCCGTAACCCGCTCCAGATCCCAACGGGTTTTTATTGCACACATGATAGGCTGCCACCAACACCTCCATATCATCCGATAACGATTCGGCGTAAGCCCCAAACCATAATCCAAAAGAAGAAGGCATAGCGAGTTGAAAATGAGTGTATCCTGGAAGTAGGTTGTCCTTATTTTTTTTACTTAGCTCCAACAACAAATCAAATAATTGCGATATGTGTTTCGCTATTTCTTTTATTTGATGCCTTAGAAAAAGTTTTATGTCAAGTAATACCTGGTCGTTACGCGAGCGGCCACTATGAATTTTCTTTCCGGCTTCGCCGATTCTTTCCGTTAATAAAAATTCAATTTGCGAATGCACGTCTTCTACCCCGTCGTTGAGCCGAAATTCCCCAGCTTTAATTTCACTTAAAATAGTATGCAGTTCTTTTTGAATTAACTCCCCTTCTTCGAAGGTCAATAACCCTATTGCCTTCAACATTTCGGCATGTGCCAATGAACCGATGACATCAAATTCAGCCAATTGAAGATCAAATAGTTTGTCGTTACCTATGGTAAAATCTTCTACCATTTTAGCGTGATGGTTTAATGGCACTTCCTTTTTATTCCAAATTTTATTCTTCATTGATAGATCATTTTTGATAGCATTTTTATATAGATGGTAATACCTTCTTCAATTTCATTTAGGAACACAAACTCATCGCTACGATGAGATCGGAGTGAATTTCCGGGACCTACTTTTACCGAAGGGAAGTTCATCACCGCCATATCGGAGCTTGTAGGCGAGCCGTAAATAAGCCGTCCTAGGCTAATACCAGCCTGTACCAACGGATGTTGAATGTCAATGGAGGATGAATTAAGGAGGATGGAGCGAGGCTGGATATCACAGGAAACATTTTGTTTTATAATGTCAACAACCTCTTCGTTTCGATAAACATCGGTGGTGCGAATATCTACAGTAAATTCACATCGGTTGGGAATAACATTATGTTGAGTACCTGCGTTTATTAAGGATACATTCATTTTTACTTCACCTAAAAGATGCGATTTTTTAGGAAACCGGTAGTCTCTAAACCAAAGTAAATCGGGCAACGCATTGATTATCGCATTATCCGGATGGTCGTGTGCGGCATGTGCTGCTGTGCCATAAGAAATGCAATCAAGCACAATTAAGCCTTTCTCTGCAATGGCCAAGTTCATTTCTGTGGGTTCGCCCACAACGGCAAAATCAATTCTACCCAAATGTTCTAAAATAGAAGCCACCCCATCTTTACCGGAAATCTCCTCTTCGGCAGTGGCGGAAAAAATAAGATTATATTTCAAGTTCTCATCGGCATAAAAATGCAGAAAAGTAGCCATCAAACTTACCAGTGAGGCACCCGCATCGTTGCTTCCCAATCCGTATAATTTTCCTTCGTTTTCAATAGCTTCAAATGGATTTAACGTATATCCTGAATTTGGTTTAACCGTGTCGTGATGCGAATTCAATAGAATGGTAGGCAATAAGGGGTTATAACACCGGTTTCGGCACCACACGTTATTTCCTTGTCGGTGCACCTGGATTTGTTTGTTTTGTAGAAAATGTTCGATTAAATCGGCCGAATGATTTTCTTCTTTGCTGAAAGAAGGAGTGGCGATCAACTTTTTTAGTAAGGCAATGGCTTCTTCCTTTTGCATGGTATGGGTGGCTAGTTTAGGCGGTGAGATGGGTTCCAACATTTTTGATAGCATGAATGTGAGTTAAAATTTCTTCTGCGGATAAGATGACAACGGTTTTTACCCCTTTTGTTACGGCATCAAAGGCCGTATCCAATTTTGGAATCATCCCTTTTGCGACAATATTATTTTTGCGTAATTCCTGATATTGTTTCATGGTTAGATTAGGGATAACGGCATTTTCATCATTCACGTTATGCAATACCCCTTTTTTTTCGAAGCAGTAATGCAGCTGTACCTCATACCTGTTTGACATGGCCACCGACAAGGCAGAGGCTAAGGTATCGGCGTTGGTATTAAGTAATTGTCCTTCCTTATCATGTGTTATAGAGCAGAACACCGGAACTATTTCTTGTTCGAGTAACATGGATAAAAAAGCCGTATTAATGCCATTGTAAGGGATGTCGCCAACAAACCCAAAATCAATTTCCGATTTTATTCTTTTCTTAGCTTGAATACAATTCGCATCTGCCCCCGAAAGGCCCAACGCATCATCGCCTTGGGCTTGCATTAAGGCTACGATTCGCTTATTAATTAATCCGGCATATACCATGGTTGCCAATTGCAATGTATCGGCATCCGTAATCCTTCGGCCGTCCATCATTTGTTGTTGAATGCCTAATGTCAATGCCAATTTATCAACCTGCTTTCCACCCCCATGAACTATTATTTTCCTTTCTTTGATGGAGGAAATCAAGGCAATAAATTGCTTTAGCTTGGGTTCGTCATCGATAATAGCACCGCCAATTTTAATGATGTAAAGTGAATCCATTTTATTTTTAAATTATGACGTTGTAAGTATTTGTTCCAGCATTTTCTTTATGATTCCTTGTGCTGCGAATAATCGATTATGCGATTGCTGAAGAATGATAGAATTTTCGCCATCAATCAATTCATCGATAAGCTCCACGTTTCTGCGTACCGGCAAACAATGCATAATTTTTGCATTGTTGGTTACGGCAAGTTTCTCTTTATTTAGCAGCCATTCGGTATCATTAGCGGGCACTATTTTACCATACTCGTGGTATGACGACCAATTTTTTACATATACAAAATCTGCTTTTTGCAGCCCTTCTTCCTGGTTATAACATATTTTTGTGCCCGTTGTAAAATCCGGATGCAATTCATAGCCCCGTGGATGGGTAATGATAAAGTCAACTTCGGCATGCCGCATCCATTCGCTGAAAGAATTAGCCACGGCCTGTGGCAGTGGTTTAATATGAGGGGCCCATGTTAGTAACACTTTCGGCCTCTCCGGCCTATGCCAATTTTCCGTAATCGTAAGTAAATCAGCAAAACTTTGTAATGGGTGGCGAGTAGCCGATTCAAGCGAAATTACCGGCACGCTGCAATAGGTTATAAATTGGTTCAGCAGCTGTTCGTTATAATCTTCCTCTCTATTGGTAAGTGAGGGGAAGCAACGAATACCGACCAAATCACAGTATTGGCTTATTACCGCCGCCGCATCTTTAATATGCTCTACTTTGGTACCATTCATCACGGCTCCATCACGTATTTCCCACGCCCAGCTTTCTTGATTTACATTGATAATGATAACGTGCATGCCTAAATTTAGGGCCGCTTTCTCCGTGCTTAAGCGAGTTCGCAAACTAGGATTTAAGAACACCAAGCCGAGGGTTTTGTTTTTACCCAACGATTGAAATTGAAGTGGGTTTCTTTTGATGTTTAATGCCTCTTGTATTAGATCATTCAGATTCTCAACATCGGAGAAGGAAGTAAATTTTAACATTTGATAGAACTGTTTTTATTTTTTTAAATTACCCATTCATCATCTGGTTTTTCAGTACGTTTTTTAGTGCCGCTAAAAACAGCTCGACTTCCATCTTCTTGATATTTAATGCCGGCAGCACCCTCAGCGTATTTTTGTTGGATGACGAACCCGTAAATATTTTATGCGTGTGTAATAATTCACTTCGTATGCTGCCACAAGGAAAATTAAATTCGATTCCCAGCATTAACCCAATGCCCCTCACTTCTTTTACGCCCTTCATTTCCTTCAATTGATGAAGTAAGTAAGCACCCATGATGGAGGCGTTCTCCATTAGGTTTTCCTCCTTCATTACGTCGAGTACGGCGATTGCCGCAGTACAGGCCAAATAGCTGCCACCAAAGGTTGTTCCAAGCAGGCCATGGGTAGCCTTTATTTTGGGATGAATGAGCACCCCGGCAACTGGAAATCCATTGCCCATACCTTTTGCAATGGTAATTATATCGGGCCTTATATTCGCCCATTGATGCGCAAAGAATTTGCCGCTTCGTCCATAGCCCGATTGTATCTCATCGCAAATCATTAGTGCGCCGGCGTTATCGCATAACCATTTTATTTTTTGAAGGAAAGATGGCGATGGGATATTTACGCCCCCTATTCCCTGAATTCCTTCAATGATTACCGCCGCTATTTCATGGGTAGAAAAAATTCGATGTAATGCGTCTTCTTCATTCCATTCACAGAATATTATATTATCGCTTTCATTAATCGGGGCAACGATGGTTTTATCGTCGGTAGCGGCGACAGCCAAGGAGGTTCGTCCGTGAAATGAGTTACGAAAGGCGATAACCTTTTTTCTCCCGGTATGAAACGAAGCCAGCTTAAACGCATTCTCATTGGCTTCTGCACCGGAGTTGCACAGAAATAATTGGTAATTTTCATAACCGCTTCGTTGGCCTAGCTTCATGGCTAGCTTTTCTTGAATCGGTATTTTTACTGCGTTAGAATAAAATCCGATTTTATTGATTTGATTGGTAATTTGTTGGATATAATAGGGATGCGAATGTCCAATTGAAATCACCGCATGTCCCCCGTATAGATCCAAATACTTTTCCCCTTTTTCGTCCCATATATAACTGCCTTCAGCTTTAACCGGGGTAATATTAAATATGGGGTAAACATCAAATAAATTCATGCGTTATGGTGTTAAAATGCAACAGCTTTTAATTTTAATCCGGTGGTTTCTTCGAGGCCAAAAAGCAAGTTCATGTTTTGTACTGCTTGCCCAGAAGCCCCTTTCAATAGGTTATCGATGGCACAGGCAATCAATAAATTATGGCCATGTTTCTCTAGGTAAAGAAAACATTTATTGGTATTTACGACTTGCTTTAAATCGATGTTATTTTTACTGATAAATACAAAAGGATGATTTTGGTAGTAATTCTCATATAGGATAATGGCCTCGGTGATGCTTAGTTTGCTCTCAACATAGCAAGTGGCAAAAATGCCTCTAGCGAAATTGCCACGATGCGGAATGAAATTAATGGCTTGGTGAAAGTTTGGCTGTAACTGGGTGAGGCTTTGCCGTATTTCTGCTAAATGCTGATGATCAAATGCTTTATAGAAGGATAGGTTATTGGTGCGCCAACTAAATTGCGATGTTTCAACCAATGCTTGTCCGGCACCGGTGGAACCCGTGGTGGCCGTAACATGAACCTCATTATTGAGCATTTGCGCTGCGGCTAAGGGTAATAACGCCAACTGAATGGTGGTAGCAAAGCAGCCTGGATTGGCAATATGATGGGCCGTGGTAATTTCTTGACGATTTAATTCAGGTAAGCCATAAACAAAATCCCTTTGCTCTTCCCGGTGTTGGGTATTGGTTCTAAAATCCTGACTTAAATCAATAATCTTAATGGCGTTGTTAATCTTGTTTTCGTTAAGAAATTGAGTTGATGCTCCATGTGCGAGGCATAAAAAAAGCACCTCAATTTCTTGCGTAGGGGAGGCGCAAAATTTCAGATCTGTTTCTCCCAATAAATCGGTATGAACTTCATAAATAAAATTACTGGTGTTACTTCTGCTTTGCACAAAGCTTATCTCAACATGGGGATGATTGATGAGCAACCGAATTAGTTCACCTCCGGTATAGCCGGCACCACCCACCACTCCAACCTTTATTTTTTTCATTGTGGGGTATCTACTGCGTTGTTTATTTGATGGAAAATGGCTGTGGCATTACCGAAAATTTTGGAAAATCCTTTTACATCTTCTCCCGTCCATGACTCGTTCGTTTCGCCATAAGAGCCAAATTTGGCCGACATCAAATCGTGGCTCGATTCGATACCATTGATAATAAACCGGTATGGTGCTAATGTGACAAATACCTTTCCGGTTACATTTTTTTGGGAATCGCAAAAGAACGCTTCTATATTTCGCATCACAGGGTCTAAAAATTGTCCTTCGTGCAGCCAATTACCATACCAGCTAGCCAGTTGATCTTTTAAGAATAATTGCCACTTCGAAAGCACATGTTTTTCCAGCGCATGATGGGCTTTTATAATAACTAATGGGGCAGCAGCCTCAAAACCCACCCTGCCTTTTATACCAATGATGGTATCGCCAACATGTATCTCTCTTCCAATAGCAAATGGAGCTGCCTGTGTTTGCAAATACTGGATAGCATGAACCGAATTGGCAAAAAGGTGGTCGTTTATGCCCACGAGTTCACCTTCTTTAAACGTTAGGGTGACTTGTTCTGTGTCTTCCCTGGTAAGTTGTGTTGGAAAAGCTGCTTCAGGCAAGGTAGTATTGGATGTTAACGTTTCTTTTCCTCCCACCGAAGTGCCCCACAGCCCTTTATTGATTGAGTATTTTGCTTTCTCGAAATCTATTTCGATTCCATTTTCTTTTAGGTAGTTCATTTCCTGTTCACGCGATAATTTCAAATCGCGGATGGGCGTAATGATCTTAATATGAGGAATCAAGATATTGAAAATCAGGTCGAAGCGTACCTGATCGTTGCCTGCTCCGGTACTTCCATGGGCTACATAGGCCGCCTCTATTTTCTTTGCATAGTTAGCAATGGCTGTGGCTTGATTCAACCGTTCGGCACTAACCGACAGCGGATAGGTATTGTTTTTTAAAACGTTGCCAAAGATCAAATACCGAATACAATTTTGGTAATAATGATCCGTTTCATCAATGCATGTATAGCTTTTCACCCCCAATGAAAGCGCTCTGTCTTTTATTTCTTTTAATTCAGTTTCATTAAAACCACCGGTATTAATGGTTACGGCATGCACCTCCAAATTCATTATTTTGGATAAGTAAATTGCACAATACGAAGTGTCTAACCCCCCGCTGAAAGCCAGCACTACGTTGTTGTTGGTCATGATGCTTGCTCCGTTATAGGTTGCGATAAAACAATTTCATTGGTATGAATCATGGGGTCGAAGAGCATGGCCGTACACAGGCAGTTTCTTTTACCTTTGCTCTGAAGAATTTCATAATTAACACAGCTGCTGCATCCATCCCAAAATTTTTCTTCCGTAGTTAATTCCGAATATACTACGGGCACGTATCCCAACAACGAGTTTATTTTCATTACCGCAGAACTGGTTGTTAAACCAAATATTTTCGCATCAGGGAATTTCATGCGCGACAATTTGAAAATCTTAGTTTTGATTTTACGAGCTAATCCACTCTGACGAAACGAAGGGGCCACAATGAGTCCTGAGTTTGATATGTATTCATCATTATCCCACGACTCGATATAACAAAATCCGGCCCATTCACCCGATTGCGTTAATGCAATAACTGCTTTACCGGCTAAAATATAGTAACTGATTTGTTCCGGTGATCGTTTCGAAATGCCCGTCCCTCTTTGTTTTGATGAGGTTTCCATTTCAGCACAAATCGATTCAGCAAACTGGAGATGTTGTTCGTTTGCAATTACTACACGAAATAACAAATGATTCATTATTAAATAAGTTTTAAAAGGTTTTATTTCTATATTAAAAAGCAAATATAGTAATATTATCCTGTATAAATTAAAATTATTGTCTTTTGCTCTATTAACAATTAATATTTAAGAAAATAATGCTTATTTAATTTGTTTTCTGAATAGCAAAATTCAATTAAAATAAAAGCCCTCCGAAAATCGGAAGGCTTATAAAGGGATAGGATTAAAATCGACACCTGGAAGTGAAGCGGTGCGCTTTTTTTCGATTATAATATCGGGTCTAGGTGTTTTTCTGCTTGATCAAATTCAAGGCACTACCAGCTTTAAACCATTCAAATTGATTCGCGTTATAGGTATGGTTTAATGGTATTTCTTCTTTTGTTCCATCTTCATGATGTATTACAGCCTGCAATGGTTTTGAGGTGTCGAAATGCTCAAGACCAAGAATATCAAAGGTGTCATTTTCAAGTATCTTGTTGTAGTCTTCTTTATTGGCGAAGGTAACGGCAATCATCCCTTGTTTCTTCAAATTGGTTTCATGAATACGAGCAAAGCTACGCACCAAAACCACTCGTGCTCCCAAGAAACGAGGCTCCATAGCGGCATGCTCTCTGGAAGAGCCTTCCCCATAGTTTTCGTCACCAACAACCATACTATAGTAGCCTGCCGCCTTATACTGACGCGCTACCACGGGCACGCCTTCATAGTTGCCATTCAGCTGGTTTTTCACGCAGTCGGCTTTATCATTGAAGAAATTGGTGGCACCAATAAGCATATTATTGCTAATATTATCCAAATGGCCTCTAAATTTCAACCATTTGCCTGCCATAGAAATATGGTCGGTAGTGCATTTTCCTTTGGCTTTAATGAGGAGTTTCAACCCTTTCAAATCCTTTCCGTCCCATTTTTGAAACGGTTGTAATAGTTGCAATCTATCGCTTGTTTCACTTACTTTTATGGTTACGGTACGGCCATCGGCAGCAGGTGCTTGAAAACCGGCATCTTTTACTTCAAATCCTCTTGCGGGCAGTTCATATCCTTTCGGCTCATCCAACCTTACTTCTTCCCCTTTGGCGTTGGTAAGGGTATCGGTTAACGGGTTGAACGTTAATCGGCCGGCGATAGCTAGTGCTGTAACGATTTCTGGTGAGGCAACAAAAGCATGGGTATTGGGGTTGCCATCTGCACGTTTGGCAAAGTTACGGTTGAATGAAGTGATGATCGAATTTTTCTCACCTTTATCTGCGTTATGGCGGCTCCATTGTCCTATACAGGGGCCGCAAGCATTGGCTAAAACAACGCCTCCCATTTTACCGAAAGTATCAAGGTAGCCATCACGTTCTACGGTGAAACGTACTTGTTCGCTACCTGGGGTAATGGTGTACTCACTTTTGGCAATGAGATGCTTATCAATGGCTTGCTGTGCTAATGAAGCGGCACGCGAAATATCTTCATAGCTGGAGTTGGTACAGCTGCCAATTAAGCCGACGTCTAGTTTTTCGGGCCAATTATTTTCTTTGACTGCTGCTGCAAATTTACTTAACGGCCAAGCTAAATCGGGTGTAAAAGGCCCATTAATATGGGGTTCTAGTGTCGATAAATTAATTTCGATAAGCTGGTCAAAATAGCGTTCCGGATTCTCATAAACTTCAGGATCAGCAGTTAAATAAGGAGCTACTTCATCAGCAGCCTGAACCACTTCACTTCGGCCCGTGATGTTTAAATATCTACGCATACTGTCGTCGTAGCCAAAAATAGAAGTTGTTGCACCTATTTCGGCGCCCATATTGCATATCGTACCTTTACCCGTGCAGCTTAAGGATTCAGCTCCAGGACCAAAATACTCAACAATGCAGCCTGTTCCACCTTTTACCGTAAGGATGCCGGCTACTTTTAATATTACATCTTTGGCTGAAGTCCAACCACTTAATTTACCGGTTAGCCTCACTCCAATAAGTTTTGGGAATTTTAATTCCCACTCCATCCCCACCATCACATCTACGGCATCGGCACCACCTACACCAATGGCTACCATTCCTAATCCGCCGGCATTCACGGTATGTGAGTCTGTTCCTATCATCATTCCGCCAGGGAAAGCGTAATTTTCAAGAATTACCTGATGTATGATACCTGCTCCAGGCTTCCAAAATCCAATGCCATATTTGTTGCTGACACTCGATAAAAAATCATAGACTTCTTTGTTTTCTTGATTGGCCTCCACTAAATCTTTTACGGCACCCTCTTTGGCAATAATAAGATGATCGCAATGAACCGTGCTTGGAACGGCCACTTGAGATTTTCCTGCTTGCATAAATTGAAGTAAGGCCATCTGGGCCGTTGCATCTTGCATCGCTACTCTGTCAGGGGAAAATTCCACATAATTTTCACCACGACCATACGCTTCATTGGGCAAATGATGCGATAAATGAGCGTATAAAACTTTCTCGGTTAAGGTGAGGGCTTTACCCGATAAGGTGCGTGCAGCATCTACTTTTGCTGCGTATTGGGCATAAACTTTTTGAATTAAATCTAAATCAAACATGGTATAAATTACGTTTTAAGATATCGAATAAAAAAATGGTATGAACGTCATCCGAATTATTTCTAGGGCTTATAACGTATTCAGGTATTGCGAATTACGTGATCCCCATTTCTTGGCGCGAAGGTATAAAAAAAATGTTCAATGAATACGGTCTGATCGTAAAAATTCACGATCGTCGGGATACTAAAAATAACGCCAACCCCATCTCGCAGAAGGATAAAATGCGCAAATAAATTACCGAGGCAATACAACTGCAAATATTTTGATTATTTTTACCACCTCATGCGAATCCTATTACTTTCTATACTGTGTGCCTGGACGATGTTCGCCTGCAAAAAGGATTTTATGGGCAAGACCCTAGAAAATGAGGCCCCTGAAACGCATACGGTAGTCGATACGATAATACGAGCGGGTGACACCCGTTTTATTTCACAAATAAAAATTACTTGGTGGGGCGATGACCGAGATGGGTTCGTCAAAGGCTTTGAATTTTCTTTCGATGGCAGCACCTGGATTTATACTACGCAACAAGACAGCCTTTTCACTCTCGCGCTGCCGGCAGGAAGCGATACAGCCAATTTTAACTTTAGCGTTCGTGCAATAGACAATCAAGGTTTAAAGGATCAAACCCCGGCTTCATTAATATACCCGGTTAAAAATTCTCCTCCGATCTGTAGTGTTTTTATACCCGCAGGAACCGCTTTATTCCCTTCAAAGAATACCAGTAAAACATTTCCAGCTTTTCGTTTTTATTGGAATGCCTCCGACCCTGATGGGGAAAACAATTTGGATCATTTTGAATTATTCTTTAATGATACCCTTGCGGCCCCGTATATTTTAACGTCCTCGATAACGCAAGCAGCTTTTGTTGCTAAAGAGGTGTTAAGCAATTCGCCCAATTGTGAGGTGTATTCGGGCACCAACCAAAAGTTAAGTATAGAAATTAAAGGGCTGAAACTTAATAGTAATAACGTATTGTATGTGCGTGCCGTTGATAAGGTAGGGGCGAAATCCAATGCTTCGGCCTCCAATACCTTTTATTGTAAGAAGCCTTTGAATAAAATATTGGTGGTGAATGCTACCTCTCCATTTACCCCTTCGAAGTTGACCCTGTTTCAATCGAATATGCAGCGTGCCGGCATATTGGTTTTCGACACCTTAAATGCATTTGTAAAAAACAATAATAACTATGATGAGCTTTCCGCCGATTATTTTACACAGAACAAAGTGCTTAAATTTTTCGATAAAATAGTGTGGTTCAGTGATAATGATTCTGTTTCACTCGGTTTTGCCCAGCGTAGTTTAGGCGACTTTTTAGCGAATAACGGCAGGATATTCATGGCGGTTAACTTCTCTCCATTTTTTTATGAGCAGTCGGCTTTACTCGATTTTACACCTATTAAGGAGCTTATTCCGGATACCATGGGAATATTTAGAATGAACAATAGCGCCCTCATGCAGCCCTTAATTGCGGGCTATCCGATCCTAAAGTCAACTAGTATTATCAGTTCGGCGAGGCCCTTTTTGAAAGCAATTGATAATGGTTCGGCCCAATTCATTGATGTTTACACCGGCGAGTTGATTGTAAGTACCACTTCCGGTCCGGTAACCTGGACAGGCCCATCGGTAGTTTGTACGAAACGTGTTGATGCTACCAGCAACCAAACCAATTTTATTTTTCTTTCCATGCCCTTAGAACGGCTCAATGGAAACAGCAATTTAGATTCGTTGTTCAAGAAAGTATTGGTTCAGGAGTTGGGTTTTTGATTCTTGAAATAGCTTCAGGTAAAAGGTATATAGCGTATGGTTATGCTGGTTTTCAAAAAGAAGACCTCGACGATCGTAAGTTTTACTAAATCTCCAAATTTTAGAATTAAAGACTACGGAAACTTTGGAAACTTACTAAAGTCGGGCTTGCGTTTTTCGAGGAAGGAATTTTTTCCTTCTTTCGCTTCTTCACTCAAATAATACAATAATGTGGCATCACCTGCCAGTTGCTGTATACCTGCTTGTCCGTCGAGCTCTGCATTAAACGCCGACTTAATCATACGTAAAGCGATGGGGCTTTTCTCTAACATTTTTTTACACCATGCCACAGTGGTTTCCTCGAGCATCTCTAATGGAACTACTTTGTTAACCAGTCCCATTTCTAAGGCATCCTTCGCATCGTATTGATCGCATAAAAACCATATTTCACGGGCTTTCTTTTGTCCTACCACACGTGCCAAATAACCGGCCCCAAAACCACCATCGAAACTTCCAACCATGGGGCCTGTTTGTCCGAAACGGGCATTTTCGGCCGCAATACTTAGGTCACAAATCACATGCAGAACATGCCCTCCGCCAATAGCCCAACCAGCCACCATCGCAACCACGGGTTTCGGAATTCGGCGTATCTGCATTTGTAGATCAAGCACATTGAGGCGTGGCACCCCATCTTTACCTACGTAGCCACCATCCCCACGCACACTTTGATCGCCTCCACTACAAAAGGCTTTGCCTCCTTCGCCTGTTAAAATTACCACCCCCACGCGTTCATCCTGACGAGCAAGTTCCATGGCTTCGCTCATTTCCTTTACGGTGAGAGGCGTAAAGGCATTGTGCTTCTCCGGGCGATTGATACTAATTTTGGCGATGCCTTCAAAAAAATCGAACTTGATTTCTTCGTATTGTTTTATTGTTTTCCAGGCGTATTTTAATTGCATTGGCTTCGTATATCTTTTATTTTACAGACTACAAATTTAAGTGATCGGCACTTGCTTAGAAAAAATATTTATTTCTTCAGCCCAATTTCACTCAAACGTTCATTTAAAAATTGCCCGGCTGTGCAATCTTCATATTGTTTTTGGTTTTCTGGGTTTATGCAAGAAGGCAAACAGGCCAAACTCATATTACTTCTTGGATGCATAAAAAAAGGGATGCTATATCTCGACGTATCCCATTGCTGCCGAGGTGGATTTACCACACGGTGCGTGGTTGATTTTAGCTTATTATTGGTAAGGCGTTGTAACATATCACCCACATTGCAAATTAGCTGCTCGGGCAGGGCCGTTACCTTAATCCATTCTTCCTTTTTGTTAAGCACCTCCAGGCCATCGGCGCTGGCACCGATAAGTAAGGTAATCAAATTAATATCTTCATGTGCAGCGGCACGAACGGCCTCAATCGGCTCCCCCAATATAGGACCATAATGTATCGGTCGAAGTATGCTCTGCCCATATTCAACCTTAGCGTCGAAATAAAACTCATCTAAACCCAAATAGAGGGCAATAGCCCGAAGCAAATAAACGCCTGTTTTTTCAAGATGCATATAGGCTTCAAGGCCAGCGGTATTAAATTCGGGCACCTCTTTTACCAGTATGTTTTGAGGGTAGTCGTTTCTTTCAACAACCACTTCGTAAGGCACATCCTGGCCAAAGTGCCAGAATTCTTTTAGGTCGCCTGAGGTATGCCCTTTGGCATGTTCTTTTCCAAAAGAAGTATATCCTCGTTGTCCGTGAAGGCCTTCTATTTCATATTGTTGTTTTGTTTCACTCGTTAACTGGAAAAAAGTTCTTGCACTTTCATACAGTTTTTGGGTTAGTTCATCGCTCAACAGATGGTTCTTAACAGCCACAAAGCCAATCGTTTCAAAGGCGTTTCCTAAATCCTGCACGAATGCGCTTTTTTCTTTTGCAGAGCCATGCATAAATAAATTCAAATCGATGCATGGAATCGATGGTTTGTAGATGCTCATTTTAGTAATTCGTTGGTCGTTGGTTGTTTGGTAATTATAGGGGGCAAATTTAGATATTTATTTCTTCAAACATTTTGTTAAAATCTATTTTTAGAATGTTGCGTAACTTAAAAATATATTTGTTTTTTATTTTTATATATGATGAATAAACAATTCGAAGATCTTTTAGAGCATATAATGCTTCAAGGAACTTTTAAAGAGGATCGGACAGGAACGGGTACAAAAAGTATTTTTGGGCATCAATTACGCTATAATTTAAGCGAAAGTTTCCCTTTGATTACCACCAAGAAAGTACATTTAAAAAGTATTATTTATGAACTACTATGGTTTCTTAAAGGCGAAACCAATATTCGATATCTAAAGGAGAATGGCGTTTCCATTTGGGATGAATGGGCCGATGAAAATGGCGACTTAGGCCCTGTTTACGGGTATCAATGGAGAAGCTGGCATACGGCCGATGGGAAGGTGATTGATCAGATAACGGATGTTATTGAACAACTCAAAAAAAATCCGGATAGTCGCCGAATGATCGTAAGCGCCTGGAATGTAGGGGAGCTTCATGAAATGGCTCTGATGCCTTGCCATGTGATGTTTCAATTTTATGTGGCGAACGGGAAATTAAGTTGTCAATTATATCAGCGTAGTGCCGATACCTTTTTAGGCGTTCCTTTTAATATTGCTTCCTATGCTTTGCTTACGTTGATGATGGCTCAAGTATGCGGCTATGAGCCGGGCGATTTTGTACATACCTTTGGCGATGCTCATATTTATAAAAATCATTTCGAACAAGTAGCACTGCAATTAAGCCGCGACGTGAGACCATTCCCTCAAATGAAAATTAATTCGGCGGTGACGGATATTTTCAAGTTTGATTTCAGTGATTTTGAATTGCAAAA
This sequence comes from Bacteroidota bacterium, assembly GCA_947507965.1. GTDB lineage: Bacteria > Bacteroidota > Bacteroidia > UKL13-3 > UKL13-3 > CAINMV01. Next base: position 26,701 of record CANNQU010000016.1, on the reverse strand, counting down.
CTACAACCCCCATCCCGGCATAAAAGCTCCGATCGCGGTGTAAAGAGTACCCCAATGGAGAAATAGAAGTCGTTGCTTTTACCTCTTGGTTGATTGCTGCTTTTTTTTATCATTTTATCCGATATAAGTCATCTCATCGTTTCCTTGCAAAAATAAATTTGGCGATATCCATTTTATTTGCTTTAATTTGCATTGTACTTTTATTTAAAGAGTACTATATAAGAAATGTGTTGTCTATATAAAATCTCGTCCTGAGGACTTCAGCATGTTGTTATACCGTTTGTCTCCGGGTTGCCGGGGAGTATGCTATATTGGAAAACACGACGCCTCATCCGAATAAAAGAATCTATAAATTAGCTACGCCATAAAAAAACGCAAACCTCTAAAATCAACTCCCCTATGTAGAAACTATACGAAGCTCTAACTCGCTTTTATATATGTTCTTAAAATTTTTCAACAACAATCGCAGTAATATTTTATTACTCATTGCACTTCTTGTTTACAACAGCTTATTCTTTTCCGAAAGATTCGGTTTGAATATCCTGTTATTTCTTCTATTGGTATTTTCTTTTCAATATCTTTTGTTTAAAGAAAGCTTTAAAAGTAGAAACGTACTCATCAGCGTTGCTCTAACTGTTTTCACTGCCGTGATGCTCGTTTGGCATAACAGCTTGCTCAGCAAATGGATGTTTTTTATTTCATACGCCATAACGCTAGGCTTCATTATCCAGCCGGGATTGCGTTTCATTGGGTATTCTTTGCTTACCTCGATCAGCAATTTTGTTAAGTTCCCCGTTGAACTTTTGACCTGGGAGAAATCGTCATCCAAGGCGGCCAAACGGGGGTTAAAATTTTCAAAAGTATGGCTTGTCTCCATATTTCCGATCCTTATCGGTGTCGTTTTTTTTATGATTTACCGTATTTCGAATCCCATTTTTGCAGAAGTAACCGATACCTTTTGGAAAGAAATTGGAATCAAAATCAGTGAATTACTAAAACATATTTCCGTTCTTCGGATGCTCTTTGTTCTCCTCGGACTATTTTTACTCTCGGGTATGTTAATCCATAGAAATTATTCATTATTCGCCCACGAAGAAGCATTATTAGCCGATTCCATCACGCGTAAAAGAAGTAAACCGTGGTCTGCATACTTTAGTATAGCGTTTAAAAACGAGTATTGGAGCGGGCTCATTTTATTGATTATCATGAATTTGATGCTTCTTGTTTTGAATACGATTGACATAAAATATTTATGGATCAATTTTGAAATCCCGAAAGGTTTATCTTTAAGTGAGCTGGTACATCAGGGCACCGAATGGCTTATCGTAAGTGTTTTTTTATCGATGATTGTTGTTATCTACTTATTTCGGGCCAATCAAAACTTTTATTCAAAAAGCAAATGGCTTAAAATTTTAGCCATAGCCTGGATGCTTCAGAATATGGTGCTTACCATTTCCTTATGGATAAGAAACAATAACTATATTTCCTGGCATGCATTGGCCTACAAACGATTGGGCGTGTACGTTTTTATTGCACTCACCATTTTTGGTTTAATAACGATGTTGATAAAAATACATCATTCAAAATCACTCTTTTATCTTTTACGCATGAATGCATGGGCGGCTTATCTGGTTTTGTGTGGTGTATGTATCGTAAACTGGGATATTTATATTGCAAAATACAATGTAGAATTTAAAAGTGGAGCACAGCTGGATACTGATTTCTTACTTAAGCTATCACCGAAGGCATACCCCTATATATTCGAGAATATCGATCGGGTGGAGCAGTTAATAAAAGCCCATGAATTGAATGTCGAGAATATTCCTTACACCTACTACAATTTCCAACAATTTAAGTATGAACTCACCCGACTGAGCCAGATTTATATAGCAGGAAATTCAGAAACTACATGGCGTAGCTACTCCGTGGCCGACGATTGCGCTCTTCAATATCTTAAAGATAAAATAAAGGAATAGTTTCAATGCCTTACTAATATTAGAAATTCCCCGTCAAACACATGATATCGGTGAATTCTAAAGTTTTCCTTAGATATTTTCATTATAAATTTTGAAAGAAGCGAAAAAAATGTATTTTTGCACTCCTATTTTGGAAATTGGAGAAAATATATATGTTATACATTCAAATAAAAGAATCAGAACCATTAGAAAAAGCGTTAAAGAAATTCAAAAAGAAATTTGAAAAAACGCAGGTAGTAAAGCAATTACGTATTCGTCAGGCTTTCACAAAGAAATGTGTGCGCTTGCGTGAAACTAAAAAGCGTGCAGTATATCGTGAGTCGCAGAAGCTTAGCGCTGCTGCTGAAGCATAGACGGCCTTACGCGTTATAGAAAAAGCCTGTTGTACAAAATACAACAGGCTTTTTTAGTGCCTTTTATTCCTCTTTTATGGTAAGGCCGTGCAAGAACAAGCTTTAGAAGCTGTAACTAAATCCAAGCCCAAAAAGCTGCTTGTATTGCATTTTTGCTTTTCCTTCTGTTTTGGTTGCCACATTATTTAATATTGGATAGGTATAACTCGGTTGGGTATTATCAAAGGCGATATCCAGCCCTAGCGATGCTCCAAAATATTGATTGAGCTTCCAATTGACCATATTACTGAAATAAAAGTTATAGTTTTTAAGCAGGTAGCCGTAGAAAGCATCGAGCGAACCGGCGTATTTTAAGTCTTTTCTGATTTCTTTTGAATAATCAAATCGGGCAAAGGCTCCAAGGTCGAATGAATTGGTTTTGCCACTGTCAACGCCAAATATCTTCTGATGAAGAAAGCGCTTATCCAGCTTCATGCTAATTTTGGCCGTGAGAGGTGAGAGGTAAGCCGAAAAGTTCTCCTTCTTTTGATAGGTTATCCCCAATCCTAATTTTATATCGCCAGGTGCAAAAAAAGTTGAAAGCACCGTGCTTTTCACCCCATCGGTATAGTTATACCCATCGGTAAATTGCGACTTAATTTGACCCGCCACCGTATAATAAAAATTCTGCGACGATTTCCTGTTCAATGAGGAGGTGAGCACCCAACGGTCGTCTGTTTTTCTGAATCCATTGGTAGAAGTGGAGTTTAGTAAGCCAAAAGCAGCTTCCAAGTTACTTTTAAATAGATTTCTATTTTTTTTGAAGTTGGCGTTGGCTTTAAAAACAGAATTCAAACCAAGAGAGAAATTCTCACCTCCTGAGAACCAATTGGTTAAAGAGGCCTGATTAAAAGCGATGTTTAAACTAGCCCCATGGGTCCATCCTTCCTTTATTTCCTTACCATCCTCCTTCATGTTTTTTACGTCGGTGGCCGTGTTCTTGTCCACTTTAACCTGATTGTAACCCTTTAGCCCAAAGGACATCATGAGTAGAAGAAAAAGCATTTTCGTTTGTTGCATTATAGGTTATTTTTTTTCAAAGAGCGCTCGCTAATTTCGTGCCAAAGATCGTATCTTCGCCTTAGTTTTTTAAACGGGGTGCTTTTTGCAATTACGCTTTGGCTGAGATGAAACCCGAAGAACTTGAACAGGTAATGCTGTTAAAGGATTTTTATTCTTGTTCTCTCTCAGTAGATTTTTTTAAAGCACCTAAAATTATTTAATCTATCGATATGAGAAAATTCTTTCTGTTGTTTTTTGTGGTATTTATGGCAGGTCATTTACCGGCTCAGTTTTTCATTAAAGGCATGGTGCTCTCCTCTACGAGTTATAATGCTGTTGCACATTGTTCCATTGCGCTCCATACGGAAGCAGGGGTATTGGTTCAAAAATCCTTTACCGACAAAAATGGATACTTCATCCTCACGGCTATTTCTTCAGGCGATTATAAACTAATGGCTTATGAAACCGGTTACAGCATGAGCGTGATTAATTTGACGATATCTGCGAATAAAGCCGACCTTATTATTGAGCTGAAACCTTTGCAAGTAGTAAGCGATGAGATATTGGTGGAGAGCATAAAAAATAAAAAACCATTAAAAACAACGTTTACCAATTTGACTGGGGAAGAAGTTAAAAAATTAAATTACGCACAGGACCTTCCGGTTATCCTGGGCACTACTCCGAGTGCGGTTTATACTAGTGACGCGGGCGCCGGTATTGGCTATTCGGGAATACGAATACGAGGCATTGATGCCACAAGAGTGAACGTAACCATTAACGGTGTGCCCTATAACGATCCGGAAAGCCACAGTGTATACTGGGTAGATTTGCCTGATCTGGCAGGCCAAATCAATAGCTTACAGGTACAGCGTGGCATTGGCACATCAACCAACGGAGGGGCTGCTTTTGGTAGTAGTATAAACATTGAAACGACAAAGGGAAATGTTGATGCCTATACCCAACTCACCACTACCTTGGGTTCTTATCGAACGTTTAAAAATAATATCAAGTTCGGAAGTGGAATGCTCCGAAATCATTGGAATTTCGAAGGTTCTCTTACCATGATTACAAGCGATGGATATATAGACCGGGCTGCCAGTAAATTAAAATCAGGATATGGCACCATCACACGATATGGAGATAAAAGCTTACTTAAATTTATTGTTCTGCATGGGTTAGAAAACACCTATCAAGCCTGGGATGGCGTACCTCAAGATTCCCTACCAACCCATCGCACGTATAATGGCTTTACCTATAAAAACCAAACCGATAATTATTCCCAAACCCACTATCAACTGCTATATAGTTATGCCATTAATGCGAAGCTCAATGTGAACACCGTTTTACACTATACCCAAGGAAAAGGGTATTATGAGAGTTACTATGCCAATGCCACGCTTTCCAATTATGGGCTACCCGATTTTAGAAATACCGATACCACGTATCGCACCAATGCCGACCTAATAGCCAGAAAATGGCTTGATAATGATTTCTTAGGCGTTGTCAGTGCTGTTATTTACAAAGAAAAAGACTATGAGATCAATGGCGGTGTCTCCTTCAATAATTATATTGGATGGCATAATAATGAGGTCATCTGGAGTGATGTATGGACTGCGCCAAAGCCGAATACGCTCTATGAACCTTTTCAATATAAACATGATAAAGGCATTAAAAACGATGGTAATGTTTATGGTAAAATTTATTATACTATTACAAAACACGTGCATGTTTTCGCCGATTTACAGATGCGATTGCTGAGCTATAATTTTAATGATGCCATCGACAGCAATATAACGTGCAAGTATCTTTTTTTTAATCCGAAAATTGGAGCTGACTTCTCTCTACGCGATAGTAGCCATATTATGGTGTACTATGGCCAGTCGGCCCACGAGCCTACCCGTGACGAATTTGTGCAATCAACCATGGCCTCCCTACCTCAAGTTGAATATTTAAGTGATTTTGAAATGGGTTATTCAAAGAAGTTTAGAAAATGGAATCTTATGGCAAATTTATATTCCATGCATTACAAAAATCAACTGGTTTTAACCGGGAGGTTGAATGATGTGGGTAACCCGGTACGCGAAAATGTAAGGAAAAGCTATCGGAGAGGAATAGAGCTAATAGTACAACATGAATTGAATAGCAACCTAAGCATCAATTCAAATGTTACGTATGCCAAAAATAGCATTCAAAACTATACCGAATACATCTATAATACGACCTACGACACGGCATTTTCTTTTAACTATAAAACGACGCCCATTTCATTATCTCCCAGCCTAATTTTTGGTTCGTCAATAAAATATACCGCTTCGAAGTATTTTGAGGTTGAATTGATCTCAAAATATGTGAGCAAACAATTCCTAGATAATAGTGGTAGTGACGATAGAAAGCTTAATTCGTATTTCGTGAATGATGTTTATTTACGCTATCATTTTGTAAGTCAAAAGCTATTCGAGAACTTAAATCTTAACTTCGTGCTTTATAATATTTTCAACACTTCCTATGAGAGTAATGGCTATACCTTCGGTGATATAACAGGTGGGATAAGAAACAGTTATAATTATTACTATCCTCAGGCGTTACAACATTTTGCTTTAATGCTTCAGGTGCGATTATAATTTTATAATTTCGTGCCATGGAAATTTCAAGACCGAATCGTTTTTTTTTACCACAAGATTATCGTATTACTAGTTGGGACAAATTAAAGCCTTATTATGATATTTTAGCAAGCGAAAGCATTGCCTCTGTTGCCGAATTGGAGCTCTGGTTACTTAAACGAAGCGAACTGGAAAGTGTGGTAAGTGAAGATTTAGCTTGGCGTTATATTCGTATGACCTGCGACACCACCAACAAAGAAATAGAGCAAGACTACCTCTTTTTTGTTCAGGAAATAGAACCTCCTCTTTCACCATATAATGATTTGTTAAACAAGAAATTGGTCGAAGCGAATTCGAAATATCCGCTCACCGCTGAAACCTATTTTGTATATCTACGTGGTGTGAAAAAGGAGATAGAGATTTTTCGAGAAGAGAATATCCCTCTATTTACCGAACTGTCGACCCTGGCACAACAATATGCTGCCATCAATGCTAAAATGACCATCAGCTATGAAGGTAAAGAACAAACCTTACAACAGGCCGCCAACTATTTAAAAAATCCTGATCGCAAAATTCGCGAAGCGGTTTATTATTTGATCGCAAATAGAAGATTGGAGGATAAAAATGCTTTAGATGACTTATTTAATAAGCTGGTTACACTGCGTCATCAGGTAGCAACCAATGCCGGCTTCCACAATTTTCGTGACTTCATGTTTGCTGCCTTAGGCCGATTTGATTATACTTCTGCCGACTGTGAGAAATTTCACTCCAGTGTTAAAGAGCAGATTGTTCCTTTTATGAATGAACGAGCTCGCAAACGGAGAGCGGAGTTGAAATTAGCAGGGTTAAAGCCATGGGACATGGACGTAGATACAGAAGGAAAGCCAACGATGAAGCCTTTTACCGATGGGGATGATTTAACCCGTCGAGGTATCGCCTGTTTCGAAAAGGTGGATCCTTATTTTGCCGATTGTCTTTCTACCATGCAACAATTGAAACATTTAGACCTCGATAGCCGAATAGGAAAAGCACCTGGAGGTTATAACTATCCCTTGGCGGAAATTGGAGCCCCCTTTATTTTCATGAACGCGGCCGGCAATATTCGCGATTTGCAAACCCTAGTTCATGAGGGAGGACATGCAGTGCATTCGTTTCTAACCAAAGACATGGCACTGAACGCTTTTAAAAATACCCCGAGTGAAGTAGCAGAGCTTGCCAGTATGAGCATGGAACTCATCAGTATGGATGGTTGGGATGCCTTTAATTTTAGTCCGGATGAGCTGCGTCGGGCATTTATTGACCAATTAGAAAACGCATTGGAAACATTACCTTGGGTAGCTACCGTAGATAAATTCCAACATTGGATTTACACGAATCCATCGCATACCGTAGAAGAAAGAACCCAGGCTTGGGTTGAAATTTTTGATGAGTTTAATATGCAGGAAGTGGATTTTACCGGGCAAGAAACCTACCGAGCCAACGCCTGGCATAAGCAAATCCATATTTTTGAAGTGCCTTTTTACTATATTGAATATGGTTTTGCCCAGCTGGGAGCCATCGCCATGTGGAAAAATTACAAGCTGGATAAAGTAAAAGGGTTAGAAAATTATAAGGCAGCGTTGAAATTAGGCTATAGCAAACCCATCGGAGAAATATACCAAACGGGCGGCATCCAATTTAATTTCAGTAACGAATACGTATTCCAATTAAAAGAATTTGTAGAGAATGAATTAACTAAACTTGAAAATTAAAAAACGATGAAAATATTTTGTATTGGACGGAATTATGCTGATCATATAAAGGAATTGAGTAACGCTATACCCGATGCTCCGGTTATTTTCATGAAACCGGATACGGCTCTGCTAAAAGATAGCGAACCATTTTATCATCCTTCTTTTAGTGACGATATTCATTATGAGGTTGAATTAGTGATTAGAATAAATCGAGTAGGAAAAAAAATACAGCAGGAATATGCACCTAAATATTACCAAGAAATTGGATTGGGAATCGACTTCACTGCACGTGATATTCAATCCATCCAAAAGCAGAAAGGACTACCTTGGGAAATAGCCAAAGGTTTTGATGGTAGTGCTCCGATTGGATCATTTATCATGCTTGAAAAAATTAAAGATATCAAAAATATAAATTTTTCACTTCATATAAATGGTATAGCGGTGCAACATGGCAACTCCAATTTAATGATTAACAGTTTCGATTTTATGATTCATTATATATCGCAGTACTTCACTTTAAAGGTTGGCGATTTAATCTTCACTGGAACACCTGCAGGAGTTGGAAAAGTGAGCATTGGCGATGTGTTGGAAGGTTTTATTGAAGGCGAAAAGATGTTGCACTGCGAAGTGAAATAGAATTTACAATAGATTAACGTTAAAACATGCCCCAAAATAACCCGCTGCCATGTCTCAAAAAATAATCACAACCATACAACGAAGCTGGAATGAAAAACCACTTCCACTCATCCTTATCGCGGGCATTCTTTTTCGTTTATTAGCGGTATTGTTCTCTAAGGGTTTTGGCATGCTCGACGATCATTTTTTGGTTATTGAGCAAGCACAAACCTGGGTAGATAAAGTAGATGAAAACAACTGGCTCATCAATGCTAAAAAAACAATCGAACATCCTGATGGTCATAGTCTTTTTTATACCGGGTTGCATTATTTTCTGTTTCGTTTTTTGGCGTTCTTTGGATGGTATGATGCACAAGGGAAAATGCTCCTCGTCAGGTTTTTACATGCGGCCTACTCCCTAATTACCGTTTATTATGGATATAAAATTACCGAGAAAATAGCGGGGATTCAAGTGGCAAAAAGGGTTGGATTAATGCTCTCCATTTTCTGGATGTTTCCTTTTCTCAGCGTTCGAAACTTAGTTGAAGTTGCCTGCATTCCACCCTTAGTAATGGCTACCTGGCTATCGGTAAAAGAGGAGAAGGCATCCTTTGGTTATTACTTCCTGATTGGACTATTACTAGGCATCTCCTTTAATATTCGGTTTCAAACTATTTTATTTGCCGCCGGATTTGGGATGGCTTTGATGATGCAACGTAAATGGGTTGCCACCGTGGCTACCGGATTGAGTTTTTTGCTCTGTGCTGCCATCATTCAGGGTGGAGGCGATTATATGGTATGGAATAAACCCTTCGTGGAGTTTGTTGAATATGTGCGGTATAATATTGAAAATGCAAATAGTTATTATACGCAGCCTTGGTATAATTATTTTATACTTATGCTGGGTATGTTTATTCCGCCCATCAGCTTTTTCTTGCTCTTCGGATTCTTTCGCAACTTCCGAAAAAACTTGATTTTATTCTTGCCAAGCTTTATTTTTTTGGCTTTCCATTCCTACTTCCCTAACAAACAGGAACGATTTATACTCCCTATTTTTCCGTTCATTATAATTTTAGGAATGATAGGCTGGACCGCATTTGTAGCGCAATCCAAGTTTTGGAGGAAGAATCCATCCGTCTTACGTTACTTTTGGGTTTTCTTTTGGACCTTAAACACCGTGGCTTTGTGCATTTTATCTCCTTCCTATGGCAAACGAAGTCGCGTTGAAGCGATGTGCTACATTAAAAGCCAGGGCGACGCCAGCGGCTTGTTAATTGAAGAAAGTGAAAGGGACAACGTAAATATTTCGCCTCGTTTTTATTTGCAAAAATGGGTGCCTGTTTTTGGCGTAAGTAAAGCGCAATCACTGCAAAATGTGATGGAAACACTGGATATAACGGTCGTAAGCCTGCACCCGAACTACGTTATTTTTTATTCTGAAAAGAACATCGAACCCCGATTGAATGCCATGAAGGAGTTTTTCGATTTGGAATATAAAGCCACCATTGAACCAAGCTTTATTGACGATGTGATGTATCGACTTAATCCCAATAATGTGAATTACACGGCCTTTATCTATAAAATAGTTAAAGCGAAATAAGGCCAATTATTAAGAACGAATTTAAGTTAGGTGAAATGCCGATTTTGTTGGGTTATTTCTGCTGTTTAGACGTGTTTATATCTTATTTTTACATTTCCAAATAACGTTTTGTTGGCTAGGTTTTATCTGCCACGAGCCGTTTTAAATAAAACGCTTTTTTCAACGATGCACCCCAATAACTTCAATATTAAAGGACTTTCAGAAGAGCAAGTGCTCGAGGCAAGAGCTAAATTCGGGTATAACCGATTAGATTATAAAAAAGAAAATGGATTTATTGATGCCGTTAAAAGCTTGGCTAAAGAGCCGATGGTCATGCTTTTATTGGTTGCCTCTATTGTTTATTTTTTAAGCGGAAAAACAGGGGATGGTATTTTTTTAGCTTCTGCCATTGTATTGGTAGCGGCTATTTCCTTACATCAGGACTCACGAAGCCGAAATGCCTTAGAAAAATTAAAAGATTTCACCCAGCCCAACTGCAATGTAATTCGTAATAACGAGGTTGTAGAAATACATAGTGATGAATTGGTTGTTGGCGATTGCCTGATGGTGGAAGAAGGCACGTCGATTGCAGCCGACGGTACCATTATACATTCCAATGATTTTTCGGTTAACGAATCCATCCTTACAGGTGAATCATTCGCCGTATATAAGGATGTGAAGAAAGATGACCATATCATTTACCGTGGCACCACGGTAGCGAGTGGATTGGCTATTGCAAGAATTACAGCCATTGGTTTGGAAACCAAGCTAGGGAAAATAGGAAAAAGCCTGGAGAGTATTAAAGAAGAAAAGACGCCACTGGAAAAGCAGATAAGTAACTTCGTAAAAAAGATGGTTATTGCCGGTGCGATTGTTTTTGTAATTGTTTGGGTAATAAACTATTTTCAGTCGGACGATGTGTTGGATAGTTTATTAAAGGCACTAACGCTTGCCATGAGTATTTTACCAGAAGAGATTCCAGTAGCGTTCACCACTTTTATGGCGCTCGGCGCTTGGCGACTAATGAAGATGGGTATTGTAGTGAAACAAATGAAAACGGTGGAAACCCTCGGTAGTGCCACTGTAATTTGTGTTGATAAAACAGGTACGATCACCGAAAACAAAATGAGCCTTGCCAAGCTCTTTGTGCTTGCTACCAATACCATCTCAGCAGCCGATCATACCTTAAATGATGCTGAAAAGGAGCTGATAAGAATCGCCATGTTTGGGAGTGAACCCATCCCGTTCGACCCAATGGAAATTGCACTTCATGCCGCCTATAAAAATACATCATCCGTTGATGAGCGGTCTCATTTCAAGATGATTCACGAATACCCCTTAGGAGGAAAACCTCCGATGATGACTCATTTGTTTGAGAACACCGAAGGACAGCGTATCATCGCCGCTAAAGGAGCCCCGGAAGCCTTGATGGGGACATCTCATTTAAACGCATTACAGAAGCAACAAGTTGACGATGCTATTCATACGTTAACATTAGATGGCTACCGTGTTTTGGGCGTTGGGGAAGCTGTTTTTAACGGGACTAACTTTCCTGCTGAGCAACAAGAATTTCAATTTCAATTTAAAGGAATCATAGCCTTCTACGACCCACCGAAGAAAAATATTAAAAAAGTACTGGAAGATTTTTATGCCGCAGGTATTGCTGTTAAAATTGTAACCGGCGACAATGCGGCAACTACTGCTGCTATAGCACGTCAGATTGGATTTAAAGGATACGAGCAAAGTATTAGCGGCGATGAACTAATGCAATTGTCAGATGCGGAGCTGCAAGAGAAAGTGATTTCTACGAATGTATTTACCCGGATGTTTCCGGATGCCAAACTCAAAATAATTAATGCCTTAAAAGCAAAAAATGAGATTGTTGCGATGACCGGCGATGGCGTTAATGATGGACCTGCTTTAAAGGCTGCTCATATTGGAATTGCCATGGGCAAAAAAGGTACAGAGATAGCCAAGCAAGCGGCATCACTCATTTTATTGGATGACGACTTATCGAAGATGGTTGACGCCGTGGCCATGGGAAGAAGAATTTATACGAATCTAAAAAAGGCAATACGGTATATCATCTCTATTCATATCCCTATTATTTTAACGGTACTTATTCCTTTAGTATTGGGGTGGGTATATCCGAATATTTTTTATCCGGTGCATATTATTTTCTTGGAGCTAATAATGGGGCCTACCTGTTCAATAATTTATGAGAACGAACCCATGGAACAAAATACGATGATAAAAAAACCAAGGCCTTTTGCCAGCGTTTTCTTCAATAGGGTAGAGCTTACCACAAGTATTATTCAAGGGTTAATGATAACCATAGGGGCTTTAGTAGCTTACCAATATGCGGTAGCACAGGGCTTTGGAGAGCATATTACCCGAACGATGGTTTTCACCGTTTTAATTGCAGCGAATATTTTTTTAACTTTAGTAAATCGTTCGTTCTATTATTCTGTGCTCACTACATTAAAACATAAAAATAACTTAGTCGTTATTATTATTGGCATCACCATCGTCATCACCGGGGTGTTACTTTTTGTAAAACCATTGACTGATTTTTTCGAATTCGAACAATTGTCTTTGGCACAAATTGCAGTGAGTGTTGGCATCGGTTTTGTGTCGGTAATTTGGTACGAGCTCATCAAGTGGGGCAAGAGAATTAAAGCGGTTTCCTAACGAACGTTTTTCGAAGCGCTAGTTAAGAGCGAAGTATCGGACGGTATTATTTTTGTTTGTAGCCTTCGGATCACTTCTTAAAACTCAACGGAATCAACACTTTTATACTAATATTTCGACCCATATTATATATTCCTGTTCGTCCGTCGGAATAATTTATTGGGGCATACTTCAATCGGCTTAGGTGCGATTGATAGGCCCTATCGGTGATATTATTGGCAGTGAAAATAATGCTACAAATGAGACTTCCCTTTTTATTCTTCACATCGCTACCCACGGCCATATTGAAGAGTGTGTACCCATTCGTTGGCGTTTCTGTTCCATTTTCGAGCAGCACGTGGTTTTGTTTTAAATAAATTTGGGCATTTGCAAGTAAATAAGAATTAACGAGGTGGTTGCTCAGTTTTTTAAAATCGGCACGCAGCTCACTGGTAATACGTGTTGGGGGGGTAAATGGCAAATATTTACTGCTGTCGGTTTGATCTCTATTGATGGCATTTACCAACGAGAAGGTATTCTCAAAATGCAACCAATCGAATGGGTGTGGGTGTATATCAATCGTTAACTCAGCACCATTTAATGATGCCTTGCCTTGAACAAATTGATAAGTAGGAGTAGGAACTCCTGCATCGGTCATACTATCGCCACCTAAAACGCTTCGAAGCTTTTTCAGATAAACAAAGTGATTGATGTTATTACTAAAAACGGCAATATCAACCGATAGGTGGTCACTATTATAAAGCACCCCTAAATCGGCTTGCACCGAAGTCTCCGCACTCAGATTAGGGTTGCCAATTTCATATCGGAAGGTGCCCTCATGCTTGCCGTTACTGCTGCTTTCTGCCGCCTGAGGTGCTCTATATCCACGGGCTAAATTGGTCTTTATTACCAAGGCTTTAGTAACCGAATAGGTGCCCCCCACGCTCCCACTAAAATGGCTAAAGGATTGGTCATGAGACGCAAAACGTACGATTGCATTTTCAATGAATTCATCATTCTTGTAGTGTCTGAAATCGTACCGCATACCGCCGGCCAAATTAATTTTATCATTAATTTCCTTCTTCACAAATCCAAACACTCCGACATCCAATTGGTTGTATTCTGGAATCAGAAATGCCGATCCTAAATTTCTGTTTTGTTGAAGCATCCCATTGCTTCCCATCGTGATTTGCCATGTATGTTTTTCCGGCAAAAAATATTTCACATCGTAAGTCGTTGAGTGTAAGGAAAAATACAAACCTTCCTTTTCAGGATGTAGCACCTCTGCAAATTCTTTTCTTGAGTTATGCTGATAGGCAATTAAAACAGAGAGCCTGGATTGGCCTAAAATAAACGTATTATCCAACGCCATTTTAGTATGTGTAATACCTTGTTTTGGAACGGCTAAGTTTCTGCTGTCTAATGCGGCATCGGAAACTATTTCACTTCCGATGGTGGAGTCGGGAAGTGCCATTGATTTGGTGAATTTACCGGTGATACTATCGCGCTCTCCTTCTATTAATCCCAGATTCTGGCTAAAGGAGCTCGCTATTAGATGGCAATAGCCCCACTTTTTATTAAGGCCAATGGTTCCATTGAAGTCATGTTCTAGAAAACCGGAGTTAAAAACTTTTCCATCGTATTTATTGCTGAAGTTACCTGCATTTTTACTGCTTCCTCGTATCATCCAGTTCACACTCTTCAGGTTTCCATTTTGCATAGCCGACCATCCAACCAATCCATTATTTGATTGATAGTTGGCCGTTATTGTTCCATTGATCGTACCTGGTTCAGGTGTTGGCGCACTTAATATGTTAATCACCCCTGCCATGGCGTCGCTTCCATACATCAAACTGGAAGGGCCTTTTAGAATCTCAATTTTGTTGGCCGTAAATTCATCCATTTCAATACCGTGTTCGTCGCCCCATTGTTGTCCTTCTTGCCGTATGCCATCATTTAAAGTAATGATACGGTTATAACCCAAACCTCGGATAACAGGCTTTGAAATTCCAGCGCCGGTAGTAATTTGCGATATTCCCGGTTTGCATGTTAAAGCATCTATGATATTGGTGGAGGTGGTTTTAAATAAGGTTGCTCGGTCAATGGTGGTAACGGCTCCAGGCATCTTTATCAGCTCTGTTGCTTTCGACGATCCAGTAACGACCACTTCCTTGGTTTCGATAACGGTAGTCGTAAGCATAAAATCTTGCTGAGCTATAACACATGGGTTCACCCATGCACTTCCTGTTGAATATCCAAACAGTTTAATTTCTATTAGATAGAGGCCAGCCGGGAGGTTATCGATGTGGTACTTCCCATCGGCATTGGATGTTGCCCCTTTCTTCAAGTCGGGCAAATAAATTAAGGCCCCAATTGCCGGGCTTTTGTCATCCTTATCCGTGATGGTGCCAGATAAGGTACACTGCGCTTGCATTTGCCCTAAACAGAGGCATAAAATAATGAACAGTAAGAATTTATATTGCATTGTGTAAATAGTAATTAAAAATAACATAAAATCAACCTTGAAGTATCCAAGATATGGGTTGATTTAATAGGAACGAATGGCTGAGGTTTAGGAAAAAAGAGGCGGCCCTTTATTATAAATACCGAAGGGGATGGTATCCTGAAGCCGCAAAATATAGTACGTATGGATACGTGTTGTTTTCATTGAAACAAAGGCCGCAATCAAGCCATGTTCTCTGTGATGTGAAGTAAAGTGATTATCGCAAGCGAAGCAATGTGATGGCGAGCTATGCAGATGATAGGAATGAGAACATTGATGTTCACTGCTTACCGCAGCATGGTAAACAACATTCTCACAATGCTCCATTGGTGAGTGATATTCATCTACAGCAACGAAATGATGATGGGTAATATCATTCGGCATCAAGGCCCATAGATAAATACTCAGAAGTAAATAAGCGCTATATAATTTTGTGGTACGTATGGTGCAAATTTACAAAAAAAAGCAATCGTCTGGAAGCGAATCTGTTGGTAATTTATTCAACGATAAACTATCAATACAGGAATAAATAGTACGGTGTTCCATTACTTCCGTGTGTGCATTTCAGCAAAATATTGATAAAAATAAGGTATGGTTTCGATGCCTTTGTAGAAATTGAATAAATCAAATTTCTCGTTCGGGCTATGCAAATTATCGCTATGCAAGCCAAACCCCATGAGCATGCTTTTCAAACCCAACTCCTTCTCAAATAATGCAATGATTGGGATGCTACCTCCTCCCCGGGTTGGAATCGGTGCTATGCCAAAGGTAGCTTCTATTGCTTTCGCCGCCGCCTTATAGGGTATCGAATCGGTTGGTGTGAGGTATGGCTCGCCTCCATGATGTGCATGCACACTAACCTTTACATAGGGTGGTGCAAGTTTTAAAAAATAAGCTTCAAATTTTTTTGCTATGATATCACTATTTTGATTTGGAACCAGTCGCATACTAATTTTAGCATTGGCTTTTGCCGGTAATACGGTTTTTGCTCCTTCACCAATATATCCACTCCACATTCCATTTACTTCTAATGTAGGCCTAATACCGGTACGCTCAATGGTTGTATATCCTTCTTCACCCCAGGCCATATCAATGCCTAAATCCGTATTATAATCTACTTGACTGAAGGGTGCGGTATTCAAATCTTTTCGTTCGGTCTCTGTCAATACCATTACGTCGTCATAAAACCCGGGAATTGTTATATGGTTTTTTTCATCGTGCAAGGCAGCCATCATTTTTGCTAAAATAGTTGCAGGGTTGGCTACCGCACCGCCATATACGCCACTATGCAAATCGCGATTGGGCCCCACAACTTCCACCTCCATATAGGCCAATCCTCGCAATCCTACATCAATACTTGGGGTGTCCATACTAATCATGGAGGTATCTGAAATTAAGATTACATCGGCTTTTAATAGATCTTTATGAAGGGCTACAAATTTCCCTAAATTACGGCTTCCTACTTCTTCTTCTCCTTCAATCATAAATTTTACATTGCAGGCCAAGGTATTGGTTTGCATCATGGTCTCGAAGGCTTTTATATGCATATACATCTGCCCTTTGTCATCGCATGCGCCGCGGGCATAAATTTTGCCATCACGAATCACTGGCTCAAATGGAGGAGAAGCCCATAACTCAATAGGATCAGGTGGTTGAACATCATAGTGCCCATATACTAAGATGGTAGGATAGGTTTCATCAACTATTTTTTCAGCGTAAACAATAGGATGCCCTTCGGTGGTAAATACCTCCACCTTGTTGGCCTGGGCTTCGCGTAATTTTTGCGCAACATGATTGGCACATTCAAGGGTATCTTTTGTATGTTCGGTTCGAGCACTTACGCTTGGTATTCGTAGAAGTTCCAGCAATTCGTTTAAAAAGCGATCTTTATTTGCTGCTATGTATTCGGCTTGTGTCATGGTACTAGTGCGGTTAATTGTTGAATGGTAAAACAAGTAAAAATAATTGAAAGCAGGAAGCAGGAATGCGTAACTTTGCAAAAAAATGCAGTTAATAATGGAAAATCAACCGTTGAAGCAATCAGGATTAGAGAAATTTATACGAATCATGGGAATGATCATGTCATTCGTTTACATTGTTTTAGGGATAGCCATATTTTCAAAAGCCATCGACCTCTCACAAATGAATTTCACGTTGGATGAAACCTATTCTAAAATTTTAGGCGTGGGTTTCGTTGTATATGGTGCCTTTCGATTGTACAGAGCCTTAAAAGGAGGCGTTAGAATTTAAGACACACACCATTAGCATTTCGTGCGCTACCTATTGCTTACGAGTGTCAAATAAAAATAGGCTGCCGGCATAGCGATCAAAAAGCCATCGAATCGATCGAGAAATCCACCATGCCCAGGCAATAATGTACCACTATCCTTCCTATTTAAGCTGCGTTTAAGTTGCGACTCAATTAAATCGCCAAGCGTTGAGAAAATGCCAATCACCAGGCCTAATCCGCAAAATAGAAGAGGCGATTCGAGTAATGCATACTTACCATAAAGAGCTGCAACGAACATCGATAATAGTACGCCTCCGATGAACCCCTCCCATGTTTTTTTTGGAGAGATACGTGCAAATAATTTCGTTTTTCCGATAAGATTTCCGGCCATATAGGCTCCTGTATCATTGATCCAAACTAACATAAATAACAGTAGCGCCAATTTTGGATTGTATCCATTGATGGGGTCATCGGTATTTAAAAATAATAGTGCTAATGGGATGGATATATAAATCATTCCAAAAAATGCAAAAGCGATATTAGCAAATGGCTGCTTCGATTGGTAAGCTAACTGTATAAATACGATTAGAAAGAGTAGTACAGGCCCGGCTAACGTAAAATAAGCAGGAATAGGAATAAAAAAAAGGAGCACTCCGGAGAGAAATACCACAACGGATAATAAATATACCTTGAAGAACGTTTGATGTTTCTCGATGGTAAGATTGTAAAATTCAATTAAGCAGAGTAAATTAATTGCAAACAACAAAGCGTTATAGGTTTGCTCACTAATCAATATACCGGCTACCACGACTCCTACAAACAAGATTCCAGTAATAATCCGTGTTTGAAAATTTTTATCCTTTAATAAACTCATTTTAAAATGTGGTAATAAGCTACAAATGAACTCATTTTTTTTTAACCATGAAGCAAAAAAATCCCTGCAAGCGATAACTTACAGGGATTTTATACAGGGTTCGTTTCTTTTGCAGGAGTTGCTGTCAACACCAGCTTCTATTATCGTTTTATTTTAAAAGCTACCGTTTTCTTACCTACCGTTAATGTTGCATCGTCGTCGCATGTGCCATTACCATAGTCGATAACGCGGGTTAGCTTGCCAGAAGGGGTAATTTCAACAGTACCCGAAACCAGGTGATACTTACAACTATGATCGATGGTGATGCCTTTGGTTATGACCATGGTAAAGGCATTTCCGTTAGCATCATTGCCGCTTCCACTGCCGGTTATCAAATAAATGTCATCGGCTACTGCGGGGGTGTTTGCACCTTGTATCCACTCCCGATTTCGGGTACTTGCCCAGGTTATTATTTTGCCATTTGATTTAGTGATTTTGGCATTGGCAATAACAACCGAAAAATGATAGTGTCCGGCTGCATTAATTCCTAAATTGGTAACCGTCTTGGTTCCTTCAATCTTATTATCATTTTGATAAAAGTTGAGGTAGCTATGCGTTATTACGGTGCCGGCTACGCGGTATTTACCGGTCCAGGTTACAATAATTTTCCCACGGCGAAGTTTCCCATCTGCACTGGTACAGTTGGTTGTTCCAAAATCAAGGGTCAATACATGAGGCGTGTTTAGGGTATCGACGGTTACGGCAGGGCAAGTTCCATTGGTTTTGCCTAAGCCATTTTCAATGGCGGCCACATCTACAATATTTGCTTCGTCGCTAAAGTTCGCTTCTGCGGTTGCATTATCCGAAGCAATACTTTCCTCGGTGGCGGTGTCGGCATTTTTCTGACATGAGGTTACGACTAAACCCAATAAGGTGATGCTAATTAAAAAAAGGGTGATGACTTTTAAACTCGGTGTTTTCATGATGAAGATAGATTTAGATGTTTAGATTTGGAAATGAAAAAGTGCTTCTTTTATGCAAAAATATGAATCTACGACCAGCCATTTATGAAAAGGTTTAATTAAGCGTCGTAAATTTTGTATAATTGCACTACCAATTAAAAAATAAAAGTTATAGATACACGTTTACGTAGTATAATAATGTAAGTGTTTTGAAAAAACTAAGCTATCTTCTCGTGTTTTTTACTCTTGCTGCGTGCAAAAGTAAGATTTACCATAATACCACCGCCCGTTTTAACGGATATTACAATGCCACTGAGCGTTTAAAGCAAGCTCAGCAAACATTGGAGCGAAGCAATGTTGATAATTACGATAAAATTTTAAGTGTCTTTCAATTTGGCGATGAAGCGAAGAGCAAAGCGGTTCAGCCCGATATGGACGAGATTTTCAAAAAAGCAGGTATTATCATCCAAAAGCATGGGAAAAGTAAATGGGTAGATAATTGTTATTTATTAGTTGCCAAGTCGCACTTTTATAAACGTGACTTCTATTCTGCCATTGAAGTTTTTCAATATATAAATGATAGTTACAAAAACACCCAGGAAAGCTATGAGGCGACGATATGGATTATGATTTGTAAGTTAATGCTGAATAAAAATGATGAGGCCTTCTCTGTTTCTTCTTCACTTAAGTCGGATTTGGAGTTGTTGAACATTGAAAACAAAGCCTTGTTCAATGCCTCTATGGCAGAATATTATATTCGCCAGCAGGAATATGTTCAAGCCCAAAAATACATCTTTAGAACCCTGAAATTTGCCGAAGGCAAAACCTATAGAACACGTCTGAAATTTATTTTGGCACAGTTGTATCAGCGAAATGGAAAAACGACGCAGGCCATTAATTACTACACTTCTGTAATTAAAAGCAACCCACCGTATGAGATGTCGTTTAACTCGAAGTTAAATATCGGACGAAGTTACGATCCCGCCAAACCGGAAACGATAAAACAATCAAAAAACAAGCTCCATTCCATGGCTAAGGACGATAAAAATCTTAGCTATCTGGATAAAATATATTTCGAATTGGGTGTCATTGCTCAGTTGGAAAACAAACCCGACCTTGCCATATCGAATTATAAACTCGCCCTGTTCAACTATAAAGATCAAAACACCAAGGCACTTACCTTTTTACAGATGGCCGATTTGTATTTTAAATTAGCTAACTATCCTTTGGCACAAGCCTATTATGACAGTACGGGTATGTTTCTAAGTACAAAATATGATGGATACGAGAAATTAAATGAGCGGAAGAAAGTGTTGTCAGAAATCATCAAAAATTTGTTGATCATTCAAGCAGAAGATAGCCTGCAACGACTCGGCAAGTTGAGTGATGATGAGCGTAAAAAGATTATAGAGAAATACAAAACGGAGGCGCAACAACTAGGTAAAAAGAAGGATAGAAACAAAAGAGAAGACCCTCAAAACGGGGATAATAATTATATCAGTCCGAATGCGAATACAAATAATAATTATCAGCAGGGGCAGGGCGACGAGTGGTATTTTTACAACCCAACCGCGATCGGTATCGGCTTCAACGAGTTTAACAAGCGTTGGGGAAACCGAAACAATGAAGATTTTTGGTTTATTCTAGATCTGAAAACATCGCGAAATACAGAAAACCAAGATCCTAATTCGAGAGTAAAAAACGAGACATCAAACCCCACTGATTCGGGCCGTGTGAAAACGGTGGTTGATCGTATGCCCAAAACCGGCAATACGAATGCCACACTTAAAATTCCCATCACGGCCGAAGATGTTATTGCCTCGAACAACCGGATAATTGATGCCTATGTGGCGAACGGCTTAATTTTTAAAGACAAACTTAACGACCCTAAGGAGGCGATTAAAATATTTGAGACGCTGCTGCAGCTTTACCCCGAAAACCCGCACCTGGCAAAAGTTTACTATTACCTTTTTAAATGTTATGATGAACTTAAAAATACGATGGAAGCAGCCAAATATCGCGACCTTGTTTTGAGTAAGTTTGAGAATAGCGACTATGCTAATATCATTAAAAGCACGGGTAAAAACAGTACAGCAACGGGAAGCAATGAGGAAGCTTTATATTATGAAGCTACCTATGAAAAATACA
Source organism: Bacteroidota bacterium (assembly GCA_947507965.1). Lineage (GTDB taxonomy): Bacteria > Bacteroidota > Bacteroidia > UKL13-3 > UKL13-3 > CAINMV01. The sequence goes on along the minus strand of CANNQU010000016.1, from coordinate 5,438 downwards.
AAATGTCAAGTTATGAGGAAGTAAAGCAACGATGTGCGGAGGCTCAAACTCGATTTGGCGGTAGTAATTTAATGGGTAAATTCGACTATCTGAGGGCCTTGGCCATTGGCAAAACAGAGAGCGAAGCTAAATTTAAGGAAGCGTTGGAATATGTTGTAAAAACCTATCCCAATACGGATGTTTATGTAGCATCCAATACTATTTTAGATTACCTTAAACGAAAAAATGCGCCACCTCAGGAAGCTAGCTCTACCGCAAAATATAGTTATGCTCCTACCAATGAACATTATTATATGCTCCTTACCGATGATGTGAAAGCCAATGTTGAAGCCCTAAAGGCAAATTATTCTGATTATAATGCCGAATATCATCGACTCGAGTCCTTCTCTATAAATACGTATATTTTAGGTGATAAAACGAAAATCATTGTGATTAAACCGTTTGATAACAGTGCCAAAGCATTCGATTATTACCGGGAGCTCATTAACAACACCCTCTTCTTTGATAAAGTAGGGGTAGAAGAATATTCTCAATGTGTAATTAGTGATGAGAACTTCAAAATTTTAATGAAAAAGATGGAGGAGGAAGAATATCTGAATTTCTTTTTGGAGAACTACAAATAATCATGCATTTCTACAAATACCAAGGCACGGGCAACGACTTTGTAATGATTGACGATCGTGAACGGCGTTTCAACCTCAATAACTCGGTTCTGGTGAAGCAGTTGTGTGATCGGCGTTTTGGAATTGGTGCCGATGGTTTAATTCTCCTACGATTATGCCATGAAGCGAATTTTGAGATGATTTATTATAATAGCGATGGTAAGATAAGTAGCATGTGCGGAAATGGAGGACGTTGCATCGCACGTTTTGCTCAACATTTGAAAATTATCGATACGCATTGTACTTTTAAAGCTGTCGATGGCTTACATTCGGCCACGTTAAACGATCAGGAGGTTGCACTAAAGATGAATGATGTAACCCAAATTGAAAGGACTAATGACGCCTACTTTTTAAATACCGGTTCACCCCATTGGATTGAATATACCAAAACCATCGCCACAATGAATGTTGAAGAGGAAGGGAAAAAAATACGCAATAACGAAAGATTCCGCAGTGAAGGTGTCAATGTAAACTTTATACAAGCCGAAAAGGATATCGTAAAAATACGAACGTATGAGCGCGGCGTGGAAGGCGAAACGTTAAGCTGCGGCACCGGTATCACGGCAGCCGCTATAGCACATGCCATTCATTCTAAATTCACGCCGGGAGGTCATACCATTCGTTTAGCATCCGATGGGGGAGAATTGATGGTTAAATTTGATTTCGATGGTGCTCATTCCTTCACCGAAATATTTCTCATTGGGCCTGCAGAAAAGTCGTTTGAAGGAGACGTTCAATAAGGATGATGGCGTTGCTAGGAATGATAACGCCTATTGGAATTCATTCAGACTAGGAAATTACCTCTTTTGCGAATCGGCATAAGCAAAAGCCTTCTTCATCATTTCGGTAGCTCTTTTAGCGGGATTGGCACGGATGGCATTTTCCTCTTCTTCTACCTTGCTAAATAAAGCTACTAATGCTTTTTCGGTTACGAAAGAATTCAAATCAGGATTTAGTTTTTGGGTCATGGGTAGTTTGTTATAAATAGCTACCAAATCGCCCCAATATTTGGTAACGCCTACCTGATTCAGTGCTTCTTGAATTTTGGGCTTGAAAGCATTGGTTAATGCCGCCGTCGTGGTGTTTTTTAAATACGCCGTTGCGGAGCCTTTGCCGCCGGTAAGGATCCCCATGGCATCACTAAAATTCATGCTGGTAACCGCATCCATGAAAATAGGCTTGGCCGTTTTAACGGCATTTTCTGCACCTTCATTTAGCTTTGCTATAACCTGGTCAACTTGTGCATCCATTCCAAGCGAGCGAAGTTTATCGGCCACCTTCTGCGCATCGGCAGGCAACAAAATTTTGTATGCTGCATTATTTAAAAAGCCGCCTTTAGCCGAAAGGAAATCAACACCATTGCCGAACCCTTGTTTCAAGGCATCTTTCAACCCACTGGTGGCTTCCGACGAGGTAGGTATCGTTAAGGCCTGCGTTGCTACGGCCTTTAACACATCGCAGGAAGCAAAAAACAAACTCAGTATGGCTAAAGCAAGTAACTGCTTATTTGATTTCATGCGAATAAAGAAATGGTTGGGTGTGTATTTAGTGTTCATGATCAATGGCTAAACAATTATTGTTCCGCTTTTTAATTTTAAACGGAATGGATCGTAATAAATTCCTTTTTTATTTTTTCCGTAACCTCTTTTTCTACCATTCGTTTTCCGAGCAACAACATATTTTTAAAGGCCTCCGTATTAGAAATTCCATGACCGACAAGCACCGGCGCATTAACACCTAAAACGGGAGAGCCACCATAAATCTCATAGTTTAAACGATCTAAATAGGCATTACTACTTCCCATTTTACGCATAATCTTATAAATGCTCTGTGCTACTTTCATCATAATATTACCGGTAAAGCCATCGCATACAATCACGTCGGCTTTCTCGTCAAATAGGTTATAACCTTCTACATTACCTACAAAATTGATATGTGGATTTTGTTCGAGCAGAGGATAGGTAGCCAACGATAAGGCATTGCCTTTTTCTTTCTCTTCGCCCACGTTCATTAAGGCCACTTTAGGTTTAGGAATAGAATAGATGGCCTCACAAAAGATAGACGCTAAAACAGCAAATTGATTGAGCATCTCGGGCTTACAATCGGCGTTGGTGCCGGCATCCACCAAGATTCCAAAGCCTCCTTTTAACTTGGGCAGCACAGAGATCACCGCAGGCCGTGTAATTCCTTCAATCTGTTTCACGCTAAACATCGCCCCAACCATCACAGCACCGGTATTGCCCGCACTCATAAACACATCAATTTTCTTATTCGCTAATAACGAGAATCCAACATTAATGCTAGAATCTTTTTTAGAGGCAATTGCTTTGGTGGGGTGCTCGCCCATCTCAATTACTTCGGTGGTATGCACAAATTCAAATAGCTCGGCAGGGCAATTAAATTCGAGAAGCAGGTTACGTGCCTTTTCCTCATCACCAACCATCACTATTTTGCATTCAGCAGGCATTTCTTTTTGTGCCTCTATGGCTCCAAGAACTGCTTCTCTAGGGGCGAAATCGCCACCCATAATATCTATTCCGATTTTCATGATTTTAGTTGCCGTTGGGCATGATCTTCAACTACACGCTAATTTAAATTCTTTGAAACGGTCAGCATCTTAAATTAAACAAAAAAAGGACTAAGCTTAAAAGCTTAATCCATATTCTTACTATTAAAATTCATTGAAGCCTAAAGATTAGGCTTTAACTTCAAATACTTTCTTGCCTCTATACATCCCGTTTTCCATATCAATGCGATGATATAAAGATACGGTGCCTGTACTGGCATCTTTGCGAAGTGTTGGCAAAGCGGCTTTATCATGTGTACGACGCTTATTACGACGTTGTTTCGATATTTTTCGTTTTGGATTTGGCATGACTTATTCTATTTAATTATTTTATATTATGGTGGTCGTTTATTCGTCTAAATCAATATTCTTTAAGGCGTTCCATCGAGGATCGCTTTTGTCGTCAGCCTTTTGGCCCGGAAGCGGAACGATGTATTTCAACGTTTGTTCATCGCAGGCCACATTCTCTAACTCATCACAGTTAACAAACATGGGCATCGCAGTGAGAATATACTCATAAATATACTGCGCTACATTGAGCTTATGCGCTGTGGCGGGTATCTCAATTAGGTCCACGTCTTGTTCTTTATAATCGGTACCCAGGGTCACTATCAAGGTTTCGAACGACTCAATAGGATACGAGATACTATTGAGGCAGCGATCGCAAGTCGTGTTTATAGAACCTTCCGTGTCGAACTGTAACTGTAGTACGGCGTCTTCTTTTCGAAGGGTTACCACCGATTTTAAGTTACCGCCATGGATACGGTTTTGTGGGAAAGCCTCAAAAAAGGCATCATCAATGTCAAAACGAAACTCGTGCTCCTCATCGTTGAGCCTCATAAACTCTATGTCGAATGCTTTGTGCTTTTCCACAACTTCCTTTGTTTTAAAAAAAGGATGGCAAAAGTACTAATTTTTAGTGAAAGTATGAAGGTGAATCTAAAGATTCTTCCTAAATCCTGAAGGAACAATAGAATAACACCCCTTGAACCTTCTTCTCTAGTGCTCAAAACAACACGAAAGTCAAGGTCGGTTTTATTTTCTACCAGCCTAGTAACCAGGCGAATATTAAAGGCACTACGATGGTGGCATCGCTTTCAACAATAAATTTCGGGGTGTTTACATCGAGCTTACCCCAGGTTATTTTTTCGTTCGGTACCGCTCCGCTATAGCTTCCATAGGAGGTGGTGCTATCGCTCACCTGACAGAAATATCCCCAAAACGGTACGTCATGCCACTCCAAATCCTGATACATCATAGGCACCACACAAATGGGGAAATCGCCGGCGATGCCCCCTCCAATTTGAAAGAAGCCAACCCCTTTGCCCGACGAATTATTTCGATACCAGTCGGCAAGCCATACCATATATTCGATTCCACTTTTTACGGTAGAAGCCTTGAGTTCGTTTTTTATGATGTAGGATGCAAATATATTTCCCATCGTACTATCTTCCCAGCCCGGCACAACAATGGGAATGTTTTTTTCGGCAGCAGCCAACATCCAACTGTTTTTTGGGTCAATCTCATAATATTGCTCGAGCACTCCGCTAAGTAACATCTTATACATATACTCATGTGGGAAATAACGTTCTCCTGCTTTATCGGCGGCGTCCCATAGTTGATGTATATGCTTTTGTAACCTACGAAAAGCCTCTTCTTCCGGAATGCACGTATCGGTAACACGGTTGTAGTGATGCTCTAACAAGTCCCATTCGTCCTGCGGGCTTAAATCGCGATAATTAGGCACTCGTTTATAATGCGAATGCGCCACCAAATTCATGATATCCTCCTCTAAATTGGCTCCGGTGCAACTAATAATTTGTACTTTATCCTGGCGTATCATTTCGGCCAAACTCAAGCCCAACTCAGCCGTGCTCATGGCGCCTGCCAGCGTAATCATCATCTTCCCACCTTCGGCTAAATGGGTTTCATAGCCTTTGGCAGCATCCATCAAAGCAGCGGCATTAAAATGACGGTAGTGATGCTCTATATATTGCGAAACAGGACCTTTATTGATCATGCTGCGAAGATAATGAAAATGAGGGTTATTCCGAATTTGATGTGCTGGGTTAAGCTTAATTTCCAATGCTGGTCAAGTAAGAACAAAGAAACCCTTGTCTCTGCCATTAAATCTTGGATAGAAGATTTTTAAGATGAAATACAATAGATCCTTCCTTCGTCTGGATGACAATACAACAGGGTCAATACCT
>CANNQU010000015.1 GCA_947507965.1 Bacteroidota bacterium | reverse complement strand
TTTATAAAGGACTTAAAGATGCAGCCCTCATGGCATTGTGGATTAAAAAGAAATATTTTAAAATTGATGCTATCATTGCAAGTGCGGCTCTACGAACCCAACATACCGCCACCATTGTTAAAGAGATATGCGGAGGAAGTTTAGATTTATTGGATTCTCTTTATCACGCCGATGCTTCCGAAATTTTAAATTCAGTTCGTCAGGTGCATCACAATCCGGATACCTTGTTAGTTGTTGGGCATAACCCCGCCCTATCCGATGTAGTGTCTTTCCTTAGTCATAAGGTAATTGAACTTAAGCCATCTGATGTCATGGTATTTGAGCTTCATAATCAAACTTGGAAAGAGAAGTTGAATGTTATTTCCTCAAAACATCACAGTGAATATTAAATTCCATCGTATTTATTTCTTTTTATTTAATCCAAACTCCACTTTATAATAAAATAAAGTAAGCCTTCCTAATTGTGTTTCAGGAAAAAGAATTAAATCACTCGTTTTCGGATCTATACTATAACTCATGGTTAGATAGTTTTGAATGTTTAGCAGATTTACCAAATCTAAGGCAAATTCATGCGTCATTTTCTGGGTATTGATTTTGTAACCAAGCTTTAAGTCGAATCGCATATAGGGCTTAAATTGCAACTTGTTTCTATCGACACTGGAAGGGGTATATTCTGCCCGTTGTATGGTTAGTAAGGTATCCGCCAAAGAATATCGTTTTCCTCCACCATACGTAAATTTCCCCCCAAAAATAAAGGTTTGGTCGCTTCCATGTTTTGTAGGTTTTAACTTTAACTCATAACCGCCTAATAAATTTAAGGCATAATTACCATTGAAGTCACTGTTATATTTTTTCCCATCACTTCCAATGTATTTACTATCGTACAAAGAAATGGTGGTCATCAGGTAATAATTTTTATAATAGAATCGTTCGAGTGTAAACTCCATGCCAATATTGCTTCCTGTTCCGGTATTCTGCATGGTTGTATCAGGGTAAATTCTAGTAAAGCCACTGCCTTGGTTTATCATGGAAAAACTAGATGGGGTTACCAGTACCGGAACATGGTATAAATACTGATCATATACTTCTATTTTAATCCGGGTATGCTCACTGAGGTTGTTGTCATAACTTAGCACGTTTTGGAAGCTTTTCGTGTTTTTAACGTTCGTGAAATAATCATGAAGAGGATCTCCAGGCAGTTTGTAAAAAAACATATACGAAGGAATGGTTTGACTGTGTAAGCCGCTACCAAAACTTATATTCTGGGTGCTTCCAATTTTGTAAGAAAGGCCCAAACGTGGTTCTATCGCAAAATCCTTATTCAAGCTATAATATTGCAAGTGCAAGCCGCCGGTTACAAAGAAAACATCAGAAAACCGATACTTTAATTGCGCATAGGGTTGAATCATATAAGCGGTTTGTTTGGTATTGTATTTCGTATGGTACTCTTGTGTTGGAGTTAAATTATATGGCCCGCCTAAATTATATCGCCCGTTGTACAAAAGTGGATAAAATGAACTTTTAAGTTTCAGTTCATCGATGCTTGAATCGAGCATATCATAGTTATTAAATTCAAAGGTTATTCCTGTTTTGAGTGATAGTTGAGAAGAAAATTTGTGATTTATAAATCCATTAAATCCAGTAGTATTGGTTATAAATCGGTACCCTAGAGAAGGGAAATCGGCCAACTTATTGGTGCCGCTGTCACGTAGGGTTAGCAAATGAACGGCAGAATTTCTTTGCATGGACTGCGACACCACCATTTTCAGATACGTTTTATTGTTGAAGGTATGGTTGAAAGCAGCTGCAAACGTGTACATGCTTGTTTTGAAAGACTGGTCTCTATCATTCAACCCATATTTATCATTGTTTTTTTCTTTTGTATTGGCGATATCACTAAAAACAATATCGATTTTACTGCTGCCCCCAATACCCCAGACGGCAAAACTGCTTTTATTGTTTAAAGGGAAATTAAACCGAAAGGAGTAATCCTGATAATTTGGAACCGCGTCGGTACCTAATTTGATATTTAACCCTTCGAACAATTTCAAAGTTGAATAACGATAAGTGGCTGAAAACGACGACCGTCGTGCCCGATTAATAGGTCCTTCGATGGCCATTTCGGTTCCTAAAAAACCCAGCTGAAATGTTCCTTCATATTTTTCCTGATTCCCGTTACGCATTTTCAAATCGAACACTGCGGCTATACCGTTCCCATATTCTGCCGGGAATGCTCCTGTTAAGAAGTCGGAGTTGCTGATGGTCTTATTGTTTAAAATACTTACGGGGCCCCCTGTGGTGCCCGCAATGGCAAAATGGTTCGGGTTGGGGATGGTAGCATCGTCCATTCGCCAGATTACCCCTAAAGGTGAATTGCCCCGAATTACAATATCATTTCTTGTGTCGTTCGTGCCTTGGGCACCAGCAAAATTCGAAGCCATTCGGGCAGGATCTTGTCTGCTGCCGGCATAGCGTTCTGTTTCTGCAATATCAAAAGTTCGAGCACTTACCGTTGCCAGTTCATTACGAACCGTGCCTTTTGTAGTGCCTTTCACTTCCACCTCATTTATTTTGTTGATGTTCTCCTGCAACTCAATCGTAAGAAATACTTCTTTTCCACTGCCTACCATAATTTCGTTAAGTATCACGTCCTGATATCCGATATATTTAATCTTGAAATGTTGCTTGCCTACAGGTACATTGGCCAACTTAAAGTAACCACCTTGGTCGCTGGTTCCTCCTATCGGTGTTTGTTGGTTGTCTTTCAGCAGTATGATAATGGCCCCGTCAAGGGGGGCCTTTGTTTCTTTCTCTACGACTCTGCCTTTGACTGTTTGTGTAGGAGACTGAGCTTTAACCGCCGAAGAAAGTAAAAATAAAATGAGGGTAAGAATTTGAGTATTTTTCATTGCATTGCGAAATCAATACTGGCAAATAAAGTAAATCTAATGCTCTCAAACCAAATTAAAATTTACAACAGGATGATTATTATTTGCATAATCTGCAACTTGGCCGTTTATAAAAAAAACGTTTCGCTATATTTCTAGAGCGAAACGTTACCATTCTCATCAAAACAAACGAACCTAATCGGTACCACCACAAATAATAACTCTCTTGGTAATAACCGTTTTTCCGATCACGGTTTTTACCGTATAAACGCCATTGGATAAGCCATTCTTAATCCATTTAATAATATTAATTCCTTTTTCGCATTGACCATCAAACAGTGAAGTAACAAGCTGGCCATCCATCGAAATAACCTGCACTACCATATATCCTACATCAGGCGTAAGTATTTCTATTTGAGTGCACTCATTAAATGGATTTGGAGCAATGTGCATTGCTACTTGCACGGCAATATCACGTTGTTGATGGTCATTTATTTTTACTGTTGATGCGTTATCAAGTCGAGTGAAGCCAACGGGTGGCTCCCGGTTTCCGGTATAATCGAAAAGCATTACCTGTTGATTTACCGAAAGGAACGTCTCCGGCCTAAGGCCACTGTTATTATCTCCTCTATATTCAATGGTATAGGTCTTATCGTCTATGGTGGTATCAATTTTAACTTCGACTACTTCATTGGCCAAAATCTCTTTTACCAGCGTTACTTCGCATAAATCATTATTCTCCCATAAATCGCCAGTCCCACATACAAAAATCATTTGCGATTCATCGGCGTTTACCGATGGTTGGTAGGTGGAAAAATTAAGTTCTTGTGCTGTTTTAACATGTTCAATCGTAATGAAATTGCCATGCATGGAGGTACGGGTTAGAATATAAATCGAGCGATGCTCATCATCCGATAATCCTTTAAGGGGGACATAAAAATGAAGCCCATCGCGTGATAGTTGACCACCGGTGGGTATTTGTTTCGACAATAGATCTACTTCTTCTGAATAAGTGTACTCATTATCACCGGTTTTTATAAAACGAACAATATGCTCCTGACGGTCGCTATTATACATCAGCAATTCTTCCATATCAGGCGTGAAACTGGCATCAAATAAACTTCCACGAGGAGCATTACGTAGTTTCACCTCGGCAAACGAACCGAAATTTTCATCGGTTGACGGACGGGTTGCGTGGTATAATTTACTTGACTGTGAGGCAATATAAATGCTCAACTCGTTGGTTGTTAGCCATCCAGAAATTACGGTTTCGTTAAAATCAGGCATCACTGATTTTCCTTTACTAAATTTGCTATTGATACTGCTTCGCGAAGCCGTGTAAATCTCTTTATCGTGTGTGTAATAAACCCTTAAAGCATCGTTGCTTAGCCAGGGATAAGATTGCGCCTGGTTGGAAGTATTTAATTCGTTAATCAAAAAAACATTCCTACTCTTTTCAATTTCGATGGGATCCTTCGGGTTGCCTTCTTCTACCAATGTTTTAACCACTTCATGGGTCTCAGATAGTGAGCACGGCTCGCTGTATCCTATCGTATAGGGAACATCGGGAGCGTTTATTTGAAGGGAATTGGCATTCAAAAGAATGCTGGTAAGTAATAAAATGTAGAAGGCGTGAAATTTTTTCATGGATATCTAGTGGTTATTTCCTTTTTAATTACAATCGATAAAATAAGGTAAACGGTTGCATGCCTATTTTATACCATGATGGTCTTAACGCGAATATTCCATAAAAAGTATAATTAAAAATTAAAGTTCTGCTTGTAGAGACTTCTTTGGAACTATTTTTCTAGTTCCATTTAAAAAATAAGCAATGGGCTATTTTATTTGTTTCTTACGCAACCGAATATTCAGCATTTCAACTCCTAAGGAGAACGCCATGGTAAAATAGATATAGTTCTTTTCAACATGCACATCCAACGCTTCCACAACGAGCAAGCAGCCAATCATTAATAAGAACGACAACGCAAGCATCTTTATGGTGGGGTGTTTTTCAATGAATTCACTAATAAATCCGGTAACCGCAATCATGATTAGCATGGAAACAATAACGGCAATCATCATCACCGGGATGCTTTGTGTTAATCCAATCGCTGTAATTATCGAGTCGAGTGAAAAAACCAAGTTGATCACCATTATTTGCATCACAACATTAGCGAAACCAATTTTTGATTTCGATTCGCTATCTATCTTCTCGTCGACATCAAACTTATGATGGATTTCGGTGGTGCTTTTATAAATTAAGAATAAGCCGCCAAAAATGAGAATTAGATCCTTGATCGAAATCTCATGATGATTAAAGGCAAATAAGGTATAATGTTCTGCTTTTAGAATAAGTTGAATTAAGAATAATAAGGCCACCCTGATGAGTAACGCAAAAAGAAGCCCAAGACTTCTGGCTTTTTTCTGATGCCTTTTTTCTGCTCTATTGGTAATGATAGAAACAAAAATAATATTATCGATACCCAAAATCACCTCCATAAAGGTAAGTGAAATTAAGCCAATCCAGCCACTGGTAGTTGTAAAGATGTCGGTTATACTCGTAAAATTCATTCTACTTTAATTAGATTTTTTAGCATTGCAAATATCGTGTTTTTTTCTTTTGCATCAATCCACGTTATCGAAGGGTCGCGTTTAAACCAGGTAAGCTGTCTTTTTGCGAAATTACGCGAATGCTGTTTAATTAAATCAATGGTTGTTGCTAGATTTTGTTTTCCTTCAAAATAGTCGTAGAACTCACTGTACCCAACGGTTCGTAACGCGTAATTGTCTTTGTACTGGATATTTTGTCGTGCTTCCTCTTCAAGTCCATTTCGTATCATTTCATCAACTCTGGTGTTAATTCTTTCATATAGTTCACTTCGTTCCCATTTAATTCCAATGGTAATACTATGGAAGTTTCGAACCGCCGTTTTGTGTTTTAAGTAATGTGAAAATGGTTTTCCTGTTTCACGAAATACTTCCACTGCCCGCATGAGCCGTTGAGGATTTTTGGTGTCAACCATCGTTAAATACTCCGGGTCGCTTGCCCTTAGTTCTTCCTGTAAAAAAGCAATGCCATCCTTTTTATAACGCGCAATAATTTCATCTCTTATACTTTTGGTTACGTTAGGTAGTGCATCAAATCCTTTGCATACGGCGTCGATGTACATTCCACTTCCTCCCACCAAAATTACACTATTCTTTGTTTTAAAAAGTTGATCTATGACGTTGAGGGCATCCACTTCAAAATCACCGGCACTATAGGTTTCAGCAATGCTTTTTGTGTTAATAAAATGATGTGGTGCAGCCGATAATTCTTCTGGTGTTGGCTTGGCGGTTCCAATAGATAACTCCCTATAAAATTGCCTGGAATCGGCAGAAACTATTTCCGTTTGAAGGTATTGTGCAAGTTGTATGGCTAGGGTAGTTTTTCCTGATGCTGTTGGTCCAACGATGCAGACGAGTGTTTTTTTTGAATCCATTATCAAATATCCTCTTCTGCCTCGCTATTGTCAGAAAGTGCATCATCCTCATTTTCGTCTTCTTCGCCGTCTTCATTGGTTTCTTTAAATCCATCTTCGCCCAGTTCTTCCTCATCAGCAACCAATATTTGGTTTTTAATAAACTCAAATTCATCTTCTTCTTCCACTTTGGTGTTGGGTACGCCTAGTATAGGATATTGTTTAGGAGCTAGTCCGATGCTCTTATAAAGGAAAGGATAGGTAACCCCTTCTTTTCCTGTTGGACTGATATTTACCATTTCGAGTTTAAAGGTCCATTCTTTTTCGTAATCATAAACCATTAAAATCTTTTGATGCGGATCAAATACAAATTTCGAGAGCTTAGCATCTTGTATTTTATCTTCCGATGGCTTTCCTTTTAACGTTTTTTTGCCACTTGTAATTTCGTTGTTCATCCGCCATTGGTCATCGCTCATAAAAAACGAACAGTCAAGAATGGTATCAAATCCAAACGATTGCAGGATAATATTCTTCAATGAATCAAAGGTGCTACCCGACTTTACTTCAACAAACCTATAGAGGTCATCGCAGTCATCAATTGAACATTTAAAACGATAAATAGCCATAAAAATTTACAGTTACAAAAATAACTTTTTTTAAATTAAATATGCAAAGAAAAAACGGTAAAATTATTTGTGGGTTTCATTAATAAATAAAAAAGCCTAAGGAGCTTTAGCTCCCCAGGCCATATTATTTTTATCGAAAAGAAGTATCTTATTGTGCCACTCCTTCTACGATTTTATCGTGCTTCGCATATTCTCCGGCTTTTAATTTTACCGCCACAATTTTAAAAGCATTCAATGTTTTTGTCACATCGTCAAGGGTATGAAGTGCAGTAGGTATTAAGCGTAATATAATCATTCCTTTCGGAATGACAGGATAGGTAACCATCGAACAAAAAATACCGTAGTTCTCACGTAAATCATAAACCATGTGTGTTGCTTCGGGTATGCTGCCACTCAAATAAACGGGAGTCACCGGCGACTGTGTAGGGCCAATTTCCAGGCCATATTCTCTTAATCCATTTTGCAAGGCATGCACAATTTTCCAGAGATTTTCTTTCAACTCTGGCATTTTCTTTATTAGCTCCAAACGCTTGCGCATACCAACCACCAGCGGCATGGGTAACGATTTTGCAAAAATCTGAGAACGCATATTGTATTGTAGGAACGTAATGATTTCCTTTTTACTACTGATAAAGGCTCCGATACCGGCCATTGATTTTGCAAACGTAGCAAAATAGATGTCGATGCCATCTTGTACACCAAAATGCTCTCCTGTACCGGCACCCGTTTTACCCATGGTTCCAAAACCATGAGCATCATCAACGAAAAATCTGAATTGATATTTCTCCTTTAAGGCCACTATTTTATCCAAGGCACCCACATCGCCACGCATTCCAAAAACACCTTCGGTGATAACCAAAATAGCACCGCCCGTATCCGCTACCATTTTTGTTGCACGTTGTAACTGTTTTTCCAATGATAGCATATCATTATGGATAAAAACAAAACGCTTGCCTTGATGAAGACGAACGCCATCAATAATACAGGCATGGCTTTCTGCATCGTAAACAATGACATCCCTACGATCTACCAGTGCGTCAATAGCACTTAATACGCCTTGATATCCGAAGTTTAAAAGAAAAGTAGCTTCCTTGCTTTCAAATTCACTTAGTTCTTTTTCAAAGGCTTCGTGGTTATCACTGTTGCCGCTCATCATTCGTGCGCCCATTGGCAGCGCTAACCCAAACTCCTCCGCGGCTTTGGCATCTGCTTTGCGCACTTCGGGATGGTTGGCCAATCCTAAATAATTGTTTAAACTCCAGTTTAACATACTCTTTCCACGAAATCCCATATAGGTATCAATTTCTCCTTCCAGCTTTGGAAACGTAAAGTATCCATGACTCGCCTCGTGGTGTTCCCCAATGGGTCCCATATTCTTCGCTATTTTATCAAATAAATCGGCCATCGTTATTGTATAATATATATTTTTGCAAAAGTAGCAAAAAATAAGCAAGTCAATTGCATAAAACAGTTTTGTATATATTGCAAAACTAATTTTATTTGAATTCTTAAAAATGTCATGTTATGGAACTAAAATCGTTGCATCATTTCTACTTAAATTCGGCCAATAACATTCATTCGCCCGAACATGTTTTCTTGAAATATAAAGTTGATGGTGTTTATACGGATATCGACTACGCTCAAACCTCTGAAAAAATAAATGAAATAAGTAGCTACTTGTTAAATCTAGGGCTAGAAAAAGGAGATCGGGTGGCCTTCATTGTCGAGAACTCTCCCGAATACATTTATTTTGATCAGGCATGCATGCAGCTGGGCCTCATCAATGCGTCTATTTATCCCACCCTTACCGAAGGAGAGGTGGAATACATATTGAAAGATAGCGGTAGCAAAGCCATTATTGTAGGTACCCCATTCCTCCTCAAACGTATTTTGAAGATTGATGCTAAAGGAAGTTCCTTAATAAAAATAATTACCGTCTTTGATTCCAAGGAAGAGCATCCAAAAACGATTGCTTTAAGCAAGGTATTACAGGAAGGAAAGGCATTATATCCGCAACTCAAAAGCAAACTTGCAGTACTATTAGACGGTGTTCAGTCAACCGATTTAGCGTCCTTAATATATACCTCTGGAACAACCGGAGTGCCAAAAGGTGTGATGCTAAGCCATGGTAATTTCATGAGTAATAGTATTGCTGCAAAAACACAGGTTAGTGCCATTGATAAGGACGATGTTTTTCTTTCTTTTCTTCCATTATGCCATGTTTATGAACGACTAGCGACCTACTATTTGAGTACTTATATAGGAAGTACCATTGCCTTTGCCCAAGGAATTGATACGATCGGAAAAAATATTATGGAGGTGCGGCCAACCGTTATGGCTTCGGTGCCAAGGTTATTGGAGAAGATTCATGATAAAGTATTTAAAACAGCCACCTCAGGAGGGGGGCTGAAAACAAAAATATTTTATTGGGCTTTTGCCCAAGGCGATAAAAAGCGGATTTTAAATGAAGATGGTTTAAAGCCAGGACTATTACTTTCTTTAAAATTGAAAGCAGCCGATGCTATTGTATTTAAGAAAATAAAGGAAAAGATGGGAGGTCGAATGAAACTGGTAGTGAGCGGTGGGGCGGCGATGCAACCACATATTGGTATCTTCTTTAAAAATTTAGACGTAACGGTCATTGAAGGATTTGGCCTAACCGAAACCTCTCCTTTCTGCTCTATCAATGAATTTGACCGTCAGGTATATGGTACCGTTGGACGAATTGCCATAGAACAACAATGTGCGATCCAAAACCCGGAAACAAAGGAAATAATCACCATACAAACCTATACTAGTTTTGATCCTAGTTTTGAATGTAAAGAAGGGGAAGTTTTAATAAAGGGTCCGAATGTTATGCAGGGTTATTGGAATAAGCCGGAGGCAACAAAAGAGGTTATGGATGCCGATGGATGGTTTCATACAGGCGATATCGGGATGTTCTATAAGGGATATCTGAAAATAACCGATCGCATTAAAAATATGATTGTGAATAGTCTTGGTAAAAACATCTATCCTACACCTCTCGAATCGTGTTATAGTAAGAGCCCTAAGGTAGAGCAAATATTTATTATTGGTGATAAACGAGAATATATAACGGCTATTATTGTTGCCAATAAGGAAGAAGTTAAAGAGAAATTTGGCAAAAACGAATCGTTTTTTGAGGAGGAGGAAAAATTTATTAGCGACAAGGAAATACATGACTGGATGGCAGAGGATATTAATAAGCTGAGTAATGAATTATCTAAATTCGAGAGAATCAAAAACTTCATCATTAAACGCAAGCCATTTACGATAGAAGAAGGGGAGTACACGCTTACCCTGAAAGTGAAGCGAAAAGTGGTGGAAGCAAAATTCAAGGATGAAATCGAGGCGATGTATGCCAACAGCTTTGTTGGTTAAATGAAGCTATTTTAGGTAGAATATATGATACGAGAGAATTTGATACGTCAAATAAAACAAAAAGGCACCTGCCTTTGTGTAGGATTGGATACCGATGCCGCGAAATTGCCATTGAATTTAAAAGGCAAGCCCAACGCTATTTTGGAGTTTAACAAACAAATTATTGAAGCGACAGCTAATTTATGTGTTGCCTATAAAATTAATACCGCCTTTTATGAGTGTTTAGGCGCCCCAGGTTGGGAGATTATGGAGGAGACGTTGAGTTACATCCCAAAAGGCATTTTTACGATTGCTGATGCCAAACGTGGCGATATCGGAAACACCAGTGAGCGTTATGCAAAAGCATTTTTTGAACGATTAAATTTTGATGCCATTACGGTCTCTCCGTATATGGGTGGTGATAGTGTAAAACCTTTTTTAGAATTTAAAAATAAAGTTACCATCGTGTTAGCATTAACAAGTAACGTTGGAAGTGCCGATTTTGAACAGTTAAAAACGGGCGATAAGTACTTATATGAACAGGTATTAAGCACCTCGCAACAATGGGGGACGATAGAAAATATGATGTATGTAGTAGGGGCCACTAAAGCCGAAGCCTTGATGACAATTCGAGAAATCGTGCCCCATCATTTCTTGCTTATTCCTGGGGTAGGTGCACAAGGAGGTAATTTGCAGGACGTATTAAAATATGGAGCAATTAAAGATGAGGTAGGGCTTTTAATCAACTCCTCTCGACAAATATTATATGCATCGAATGGCGAAGATTTTGCGGAGAAGGCAAGAGATGAAGCCAAAAAGTACTTACACTAAGCTGCGAACGGTAATTAATATAGAATGAACAGGAGGTAACAAATTGGTTTACCCCCTTTATATCAGTACATTATAACCTAATAAGTTTCCTCGAATAGGTAATTCCATCCACCGTTATGGTAACAAAATAAACGCTTCCAGCCAGTGTTTCAACATGTTGCATTTTTATAGGTATGGCAATAGTTCCGGCTTCAAATTTTTCGAATTCGGAGCGTATCATTTCCTTTCCCAACATATCTATTATTTTAATGGATACCAAGGACGGTTTATTCAGCACAAAGGTTATGGAGGCCTCTTGAGTAAACGGATTGGGATTTAATGTGAGCCCGATGTCGGAAGTAGGCGCTGTTTGGTTTATACCATCTTGTGCATTTACAACATTAATATCATCGATGTAGATATTATTCCCTTCTCTGCTTGTTGTTTCAAAGCGGAAACGGATATTTGGAATACCGGCGTAGGAAATTAAATCATACTGTTGTAAGATCCAATCGGTTGCTTGTGGCACATAGCTATTCGCATTCATCGCCACACCACCGGCAAGGGTATTACCTATCTTCGAAATTTTTACTTGCCATGTTTGTCCACAGTCGATAGAAATATACATTTTTAAAACATCGTTTACACCACTTATTCTTTGTGCGTAGGCTGTATAGAAATTGATGACTGGTTTTGTTACATTGGTTAAACTGTAACTTTTGCTATAGAATGCGTCAACATCTCCACTGGCTGTGCCTGTTGCATTATAGTGGTTGATGTAGAAACAAGCGGCGCCACTTCTTTTGGACGAAGTGATACGTTGCCATGTGGTGGCATTCCCCCCATTTTCAAGTGTCCAGCCATCCGATTGGATCGTTGCATTTTCGAAGCCTTGTACAACGGGAACGGTACTGGTAGCCTGAAGTGCTGAAATGGTGATATAACTTGTTCGTGTTTTGGTGTTATTACCTGCTGCGTTGGATACCGTTAACGAAACACTGTAGGTTCCGGCGGTACTCCATGAAATGGTATTTGGATTTTGGTCGGTACTATTCGGCGTGGAGGCGCCTGTAAAGGTCCAGTTCCAATTCGTAATTGTTCCATTATAACTTAAATCAGTAAATGAAAAGTTCGTACCGGAGCAACCAATAATTTTATTAGCAATAAAATCGGCTACTGGGGTACAACTTATAGGACCATTTCCATCGACCCCGGTACTGGCTAAATTCGCTGCCGAATAAAGGTTGCTCCGATATTGCGAGAGGGCGGCATCGATTCGTGTTTTTTGGCCGCCGGTAAATAAACTCTGACATGTGCCATTGGTATAATCCATATAATTCTCCAGCATGTCGGGAACATCGTAAAGGTAAGGAGAGCTGAAGTTCGTACACGAGTTTGTTGTTAATACACAACCGTAATTTGCTGTTGAGACGGGCGGGGTATCGGATACCTGGTCTCCTCCATTACAAGAACCTTGAAAGGTATGAAAGAGCGCAAGAGAATGTCCAATTTCGTGGGTTAAGGTCCTTCCGTACTCTCCAAATCCATTCCCGGGTTCTGTGCCAATTCTTCCAACGCAGTCGTTACGTACGATAATTCCATCGGTTGTTGCCGATCCTCCACCGGGAAACTGAGAGTAGCCTAATATAGTGCCACTTCCTGAGCCTGCAATCGATTTAACTGTCCAGATATTCAAATATTTTGAATTGTTCCACCACGAAAGAGCCTTCACATTATCTCCGGCATCATTCGTTAGTGGGCTATAAATGCGATCAATACCTTGTGTGCAATTTCCATTCGGGTCTATTTTTGCTAATCGAAATTCTATCGAACAATCGGCAGCATAAGGTTTGAAAACGGCACGAGTATCGGTCGTATCCGGGTTTAACTTGCGATAGTCTTCGTTTAATATTCGAATGGCATCATCAATCTGAGCTTTACTTATATTTTCGGGGCCATATTCATGTATAACGTGAAAAACCACAGGAATGATGCGTGTTACACCATTGGTTTTTTGTTGAGGTACATAATCCTGAATATGGGCTAACTTGTCGAATTCGTATTGAAGCTCGGGATGTGCTTTTTGATATTGTTCGTAATGGTAATCCGTAAGGCACTTTTGTGAAAATCCAAAAAAGACGGTAAAAAGTAAGATAACAGTAAAAATAGTATTCCTCATGTGGTGTGTGTATAGTCGAATGAGACTCCGAATAGTTGCGTATAAAATAAACACGCAAATATAATTATATTCAACTATTAAATTTTGAGAACGCTTGTTGTATTAACAATTGATTGAGAATAACAATGGCAGCGAAGGCATCAACGATAGGAACTGCTCTTGGCACAACACAGGAATCGTGTCGGCCGGCCGGCTCCAGTACTCGTTGTTCGCCATTTTTGTCGGCGGTCGTTTGAGGCTGCATAATGGTTGCAACGGGTTTAAAAGCCACCTCGAAAAAAATATCCATGCCATTACTAATTCCACCTTGAATTCCTCCACTATGGTTTGTCTTCGTATGCCATTTGGCATCTTTCATTTCAAATACATCGTTTTGTAATGAGCCTAAACTTTTAGAGGCTTCGAATCCATCGCCAAAGGCAACCCCTTTTACGGCATTAATGCTAAACATGGCTTTCGCTAGATTGGCGTTTAGCTTTTCGAATAATGGCTCGCCAAGCCCTACGGGCACTCCAAGAATTACGCATCGGATGGTACCGCCAACGGTATCGCCCTTTGCTTTTATATCTTGGATATACTTTTCCATGAGCCTTGCCACCAGCTCATCGGGGCATCTTACACTATTGGAATCAATTTTGCTTAAATCAACTTCATCGTATTTTTTCGACACAGAGATTTCGCCAATGCTATTTACATAACTATGGATTTCAATATTTTTGGTACCAAGAATTTGTTGTGCGATGGCACCTGCGGCAACCACTGCGGCAGTTGTTCGGGCACTGCTGCGGCCTCCACCTCTTGGGTCATAATGGCCATATTTTTGATGGTACACAAAATCGGCATGGGAAGGACGGTAGAATTCTTTAATGGAATCGTAATCCGTACTTTTCGCATCTACATTTTCTATGATTATCGTAATGGGTGCACCCGTTGTTTTTCCGTCAAAAATACCACTGATGATTTTAAATAAATCGGGTTCCTTTCGTGCAGTGCTCAGTGAAGACTGTCCTGGCCGTCGCCGGTTTAGCTGATGTTGAATGGCATTAAAATCTATTTCAATATTACTCGGACAACCGTCGATAACAGCACCAATGGCCTCTCCATGGCTTTCTCCAAATGTTGTTACATTAAATAAGGAACCTATACTGTTAAACGACATGGGGTGCAAGGTAGGGATTTGAGATGTAATTTTAATTAATGGTTGCTATTCGTGAGAAAAGAGTTAACCAAATATTCTAAAAAAATCGTTCCAAAAAAGTGGGTATGATTTTTTTACACATTCCTGATTTTCAATAACAATTTTGTTGTTTAGTGCTTTTATACTTGCGAATGCCATTGCTATGCGGTGGTCGTTGTAGGTTAACAAATGACAAACCGGCAGTGCCGATGGATGAAATACAACTTCTGTATTTGGAATTAAGGTCCAAAAAAGGTCTTCCTGTAGGAAGTTGATATTGATTTTTTTTAATTCTGTTTGTAAAACTTCCACCCGATTCGACTCTTTGTTAACTAAGGTATGCAGGCCATAAAATTTCGCTGACTTATTTTTTAGTGCGCAGGCTACAATTAGTGCAGGAGCAATATCAGGGCATGCACCAAGGTCGAATTCTAGCTGGTTATGTTCAGTCGTGATGGCCTTAATTTGTATTTCATTTTCATCAATGGTGGTTTCTACCCCTAAGCTTTTAAAAAGCTCAACACATACGAAGTCTCCTTGAATGCTTTTGCCTGATAAATTCTTGAAACGAAAAGCTTTCCCGGTAACGGCACATAAGGCGTACCAAAAAGCAGCACTGCTCCAGTCGGTTTCCAGTGTCCTTAATTCGTTGGTTTTTAATTTAAATTCAGGAGTGTATTCTACCTGAACGACATTTCCCTGTATGGATGATTCGACTCCGAAAAAATCAAGACATTTCCTTGTGATTTCTAGGTAAGGGAAGGAGGTAACATCGGATAGTTTTATTTTTAAGCCAGCGGTAAATAGCGGTGCAATAAGCATTAATGCACTCACAAATTGGCTGCTGGCTGAGGCATTAAGGGTAATTTCTCCCCCGCTTATTTTTTTCCCAATAATTTGGAGCGGTGCCTCCCCTTGTTTTCCGCAGTACATTATTTTAGCACCTAAATTATTTAGTGCGTCCACTAAAGGTGCAATGGGTCTCGAATTCAACCTTGGTGTTCCCAATAACCGGTGTTCGCCTGGGGTTATGGCTAAATAGGCAGAAAGAAAACGAAAAACGGTTCCGGCATCTTCAACATCGAAAACAGAGCTCGTATTTTCGAATAGTAATCGCTTCATCACCAATACATCATTTGGCAGGTTCTCTTCCGGTGGCAAATAATAAATAGGGGTTTTGCTTATCGCCGATAGCATAAGGCATCGGTTAAGAATGCTTTTGCTCAACGGAAGGGATATGTTTTCCATTACTTAAAAATCGGACATAAATTTTAGAGCCTCCTTTATTTGAGAATGCGTTACACGAGTGTCAATGGCAAAGTGGCCTTCGCTTTCGAGTAGAACCATCTTTATTGCTAAAGGATCATTTTTTTTGTCCTTGTGCATTAGTTTCAACATGGTGTTAAAGTTAATTTCCTTTATGTTGGGTTTAAGGAAGTTTAGATCATACCAAAAAACGATCGACAAAAAGAGATCATAAGGCAGTGAATAAAACCGATGTGCGATATAGGCTTCGCCGATCAATCCTAAGGCAACGGCTTCGCCATGAAACAGGGTTTTCTTATAAAGCATAAAATAACTTTCCAACGCATGGGCTAAGGTGTGCCCCAAATTTAATTGTTTACGAAGGTTTTTATCTAAACTATCGAGTGTAACAACCGACATCTTAAAACGAATCGATTTTTTGATGATGGCTAATTTTTCACTTTCAGAAAAGAGCAGAAACGGTTTTTTGAGTAATGTATTCGTTTCATTTTTATTTTGCAATAACGCATGTTTAAAAATTTCGGATGATGAAGCAACGAGATGCTTGGTAGGTAGGGTTTTGAGAAATTGAGTATCAATACATACCAGTTGTGGTGTCGTAAAAGAGCCAATCATGTTTTTGTAATTCAGGAAGTCAATGGCTGTTTTACCACCAATTGCCGCATCGGTCATGGCTAACATGGAGGTGGGAATGTTAACAAAATCAATGCCCCGCATGAAGGTGGCTGCACAAAAGGCCCCCATATCGGTAATTACGCCTCCTCCTAAATTAAGAATCAAAGAATTTCTATCGGCATTTTTTTTAAGCAAGACTTCCCAAATAAACTCGCAGGTTTTCAATGTTTTATTCCTTTCACCACTCTTAATCGTTACTACCTGATGAGCAGGCAATAATGCCTTAAGCAAAGGGAGGCAATGCTTCTTTGAATTCTCATCAACTAAAACAAAAAGAGTAGAATACTTCCTGGATTTTAGAAATGGAGGCAAGGCATTTAAGCCAAACTTTATGACTGTACTCATATAAAACGCGCAACAAAATTAATCAAAAAATGATGTTGGATTTAAAAATATAATTAAAGTACTTTTGCACTTTAATTATAGGTTATGGCACTTAATTTCTCAGATACCGAAATTGCTTTTAAAAACAAAAGCAACAGTTCATTAACAAAAGCAACGTGGCTTTTTAAAAGCTTTAATTACCCTTTTATTGTTGAAAAAGGGCCATTAATTGCGGTATGGGCCTTGAAATGGCATTTGCCCTTTATGAGGCGTTTGGTAAGAAATACAATTTTTAGTCAGTTTTGTGGGGGAGAAACGGTAGATGAAAGCATGAAAGTGGTAAAAGAATTGAGTACAGCAAATATAAAATCGATATTAGATTACAGTGTGGAAGGGGAAGAAAATGAAGCAAACTTCGATGCCACTCGAAACGAGATTCTGCGTACCATTGCTGCAGCAAAAACGAATAAATCCATTGCTTTCAGTGTATTTAAATCGACCGGCATCGCACGTATTGCCTTACTAGAAAAAGTGGATGAAGTTTATCGGAAGGCCTTAAATGAAAAGAAGTTTTTGCCTCTGAGCGAATTGCGGGAGGTGCTTACAACAGATGAGTTTGCCGAAATAGAAAGAACCTATAAGCGATTTACCGATTTATGCGATACGGCAGCAGCGGCACAGGTGCGACTTTTTGTTGATGCTGAGGAGACCTGGATTCAAAATACCTTGGATGCCTGGACTGAAGCTATGATGCTAAAACACAATAAAGAATCGGCTGTAATCTATAATACGATTCAGATGTATCGTCATGACCGGATTACCTATACGAAACGGCTACTAGAAATAGCTCAAGAAAACAGTTTTTATATTGGATTGAAAATCGTGAGAGGAGCCTATATGGAGAAAGAACGTGAACGAGCGATAGCCATGAATTATCCTTCGCCAATACATATCGACAAAGAAAGCTGTGATAAAGATTATGATAATGTGGTGCATTTCTGTGTGCTTTCGGATCGGATTTCTATTTGCGCCGGAACGCATAATGAAGAGAGTAGCTTGAAATTGACACAATGGATGAAAGAACAAAATTGCACACCAAGTAACGCTCGCTTTTTCTTTGCACAATTGCTTGGCATGAGTGATAATTTAAGTTTCAATTTAGCCGCTTCAGGATATGAGGTGGCCAAGTATGTGCCATACGGGCCGGTGCTTTCGGTGCTGCCCTATCTAGCCCGGAGGGCTCAAGAAAACAGTAGCGTTAAAGGACAAGTAGGGCGTGAGTTGGGATTAATAAAGCAAGAGCAGCAACGCAGAAAAAAGAATTGAAAAAAGAATTCTCTGCAGCCCAAATTCAGCGGATAAAAGAGGCACTTCCTTTTTGGTGTGAGCAGTTTGATTATGCGTGTATTTTAAACTCCAACAACCTAGCCTCTGCCTGCGGATATGATAACTATGAATTAATTGTCGGGGTGTCTAATGGGAAGACACGAACGTATTCGCATTTAAATTCGATGG
Source organism: Bacteroidota bacterium (assembly GCA_947507965.1). Taxonomy (GTDB): domain Bacteria; phylum Bacteroidota; class Bacteroidia; order UKL13-3; family UKL13-3; genus CAINMV01. Next base: position 34,587 of record CANNQU010000015.1, on the reverse strand, counting down.
TGCCTTCAAGTTCTTGGAAGCTTGGGTACTTTAGCTACGACTACAACCATTCGCTTTTTGGAATGAAGCAGACTGAAAAATCGCGGAGCAATTTTGAAAGTTGTTTCTTTTTCGAACCTCAAATTATGGTTCTACTTAAAAACCATTCCTTTGAAATAGAAATTATCGGTAGCGACGAGGATTTAATTTATGAGATCATACATTATAAGAGAGGAGAAGAGAGCCATTCCGAAATAAAGATGGAAGCCGTAACGTCAAGAAAGGAATATCTTTCCAACGTTGAAAAAATAAAAAAACAAATTACAGACGGCGACTTCTATGAGTTAAACTACTGCATGGAATTCTTTGATAAAAATGCGAAGATTAGTGCTGCACAAGTTTTTCATCAACTCACTATCATTTCACCTACCCCATTTGCCTCTTATTTTAAGCATCGCCAGAACTATTTATTGTGTGCAAGCCCAGAGCGTTTTTTAAAAAAGAATGGGGATACGATTATTGCTCAACCGATGAAGGGAACCATTCGTCGTGGAATGAATACCACGGACGATGAGGCCTTAAAAGAAGCATTATTTCAAAGTGAGAAGGAACGAGCAGAAAATATTATGATTGTTGATTTGATGCGGAACGATTTGGCCCAATGTGCCGAAACTGGAAGCGTTGTAGCGCAAGAGCTTTTAGGTGTTTATTCATTTGCAACGGTACACCAGTTAATTTCTACCGTTACCGCAACGCTTCGTAAAAATATTTCTATAGATGAAATATTTACGCATACCTTTCCCATGGGTAGCATGACGGGAGCACCTAAACGCGAAGTGATGCAAAATATTGATGCTTATGAGCCTGTGGCCCGCGGATTGTTTAGTGGAAGTGTAGGATATATTTCACCCGACGACGATTTTGATTTTAATGTCGTTATTCGAAGCATTGTCTATAATAAAGAAACGCATTATCTGTCGTGCCATGTAGGTAGCGCCATAACGTATGATGCCAATGGGGAGCAGGAATATGATGAATGTTTACTAAAAACGAGAACCATGTTTGGCGCCTTGGGGATAGCGCATTAGAATGCTTTATATCCTTGTTTTTCCAGACTTAATTTGGTGCCACTTTTGGTGTAACTAAACATCCCTTCGGCAGCCGGGGTACAATATCCAATAACATGGATATCTTTTATTTCTTTAATTTTCTCAAAGTCATCTTGTTTGATGGTGAACAAGAGCTCGTAATCTTCGCCTCCACTAAAAGCAACGGTAGGAGGGTTTAGATTTAGTTCTATTGCTGTATCGAAGGTTTGTTGATCAATGGGTAATTTTTCTTCATAGATAATAACACCTACGCCCGATTGTTCGGCGAGATGAAATAGTTCAGATGCCAGCCCATCACTTATATCAATAAGACTTGTTGGCTTAATCCCGGCGAGCTTGAGAGCGGCTAGTTCTTTATTTGCACATTCAGGTTTTAGCTGCTTACCGATGATAAAATCGTAGTGTTGAATATCGGGCTGTACATTAGGATTTTCAATAAAAATACGCTTCTCTCGTTCTAATATTTGTAAACCCATATAGGCTGCTCCGAGGTCGCCGGTAACACAAATCAAATCGTTTTCTTTTGCCCCGTTTCGGTAAACCAACTCATTTTCATGCGCAACCCCAATAGCGGTTATGCTGAGTATTAAATTCTGTTTGCTGTTACTGGTATCACCTCCTATTAAATCTATATTGTACTTATCGCAAGCTAAGTAAATACCTTCATATAATTCTTCCAAGGCTTCCACACTAAAACGGTTACTCATCGCCACACTCACGGTAATTTGTTCGGGTATGGCATTCATAGCAAAGATATCGCTTAAGTTGGCCACCACGGCTTTATATCCTAAATGTTTTAAGGGAGTGTAACTTAGGTCAAAATGAACCCCTTCAACTAGCATGTCGGTTGTAATAACCTTACGAAAACTACCTTCTGCGGAAATTACAGCACAGTCGTCGCCCACCCCCAGGATGGATGATTGGTGTTTTAGTATGATGTTTTCTGTGAGTTTCTTAATTAAACCAAATTCGCCCAGTTCATTGATTTCTGTACGTGAATTATTTTCAAACATGAAGCAAAGATAAGGGCAAACAAGAAAGAATGCGAAATGATTCGGGTAAAAGCGCCGTAACACGAATGTTTTACCGGTTGTTTTCTTTTTAACAAAGAGTAGCTTTATGCTGTAATTTTAATTCGAGCTTCTAAATACTTTCCAAGTTGCTTTTCTCATTAATTTTTTCCATGGCCAGTAAATACACCATATTGAATTGTTCCTCTCGGGTAAGCATCGAGTTATCAATTTCAATGGCATCGTCAGCTTTTCTGAGTGGACTATCGAGGCGAGTTGAATCTATTAGATCGCGCGATTTCAGGTTATGAGCTACTTCATCGTAGTTTCCTAGCTGTCCTTTCAATTGGATTTCTTCCAGCCTTCTCTGAATCCGTATTTCATCATTAGCTACCATGAATATTTTCAATTCAGCGTCTGGAAATACCACGGTGCCAATGTCTCTTCCATCCATTACAATGGCTCTGTGGTCATTCATTTTTTGTTGCTGTTTAACAAGAAAGGAACGAACCGAACTAATCGTACTCACCGGACTTACAAAATTAGCAACCCGTAACGAGCGGATGGCTATTTCACGGTCTTCACCGTTTAAAAAAGTATCGGTTTGATTTGTTTCCGGATTGTGTTTAAATTCGATGGTAATGTTTTTTAGTGCAGCTGCGATTTCATTTTGGTTTTCGATATCAACGTCGTTATCCAAAAAGTAGAGAGTCACGGCTCTATACATAGCACCCGTGTCGATGTGGCGGTAGTTAAGGCTTGCCGCCATAGCCTTCGCTAAGGTGCTTTTACCACAGCCCGAAAATCCGTCGATTGCTATAATTATTGATTTCAACTTTGGCTACGAAGATAAAAAAAAATGGAATTGGTACAATAAAGATTATGGAAACAATTGACTTTAAGATAGGGCGTAAATCTTTTAAAATTTCAAGTAAATGAAATTCTGAGTTTCGGCACTATAAAATTGGAAAACAAAAATAATAACCAAGAAAATTAGTAGTGCTTTCGCCAGGAGATGTAAATTGCGAAATCGTTTGATGAGTGTTTCTTTAAATGAAGAAGGTGTAAAATGAATAAACAAGGCCCCTGCAAAAATGAGGAACTCACTCCAATAAACGCCAAGCCACTGGCCAAATAACGATACCGCTGTTTTGGTGAACATCATCGAATACATATCGAAAGCGTAACGAATATCCTTTGCGTCGAAAAGTACAATGGTAAAAGCAATGAAATGAAATGTTATAAAAATGCTGATGAATTTATACCCCGAAGCGGGAATCAATTTTTTCCAATAGGTACGCCAGTTCTGAGATGCTACATCCCAGCCAATTGCCATTCCGTGCAAGGTTCCCCAGAGCACGTAGGTTAGTTTAGGGCCATGCCAAAGGCCTGAAATAACAAAGGTTAGAATGCTCGCAAAAACGGCTCCTGGCTTTTTGTATTTCCTTAAAGAATAATTGAGGGGCGTAAAAACATATTCGCTAAGCCATGTGGAGAGTGTGATATGCCAACGCCTCCATAAGTCGGTTACGTTTTGAGCTAAAAAAGGTCGATTGAAGTTGTTTTGTATTTCGAATCCTAATAACAACGAAATGCCCAGAACCAGGTCGGTATAACCCGAAAAATCATAATAGAACTGGATAGCAGCCATATACATGGCTATCCAGTTTTCCAATCCGGAGAAGAGGGTAGGAGCGTTGAAAACTCGTTCAATGAAGTTGTTCCATAGAAAATCGGCTATAAGGTATTTTTTAACGATGCCAAGCATGATCAAGAAAAATCCTCTACTCATCGAATCCTTTGTAATCAGTGTAGGCGAATTAAACTGTGGTAGTAGGTGGCGCGCTTTGGCAATAGGACCGGCTAGAATGTTAGGGAAAAAGGAAACATACAATAAATAAGTGAGATAGTTTTTCTCCGGTTTTTCAATCACCTCATTATAACAATCGAAGATATAAGAGAGGGTTTTAAAAACATAAAAAGAAATTCCAATGGGCATTAACAAAGAGAAGGCCGGTGCTTTTATTTCTGTTTGGAAAATTGCATTTATCAAATCGAGAATAAATCCTGTATATTTAAAGTAAAGTAAACTTCCAACACTAATGAAAATGGAGAGCATAAGAAATCTGACTTTCACTCGTTCATTTTTTGTGGCAAGTATTATTCTTCCAATTACGTAATCGGATGCAGCTATAAAACACATCAAAACAACAAAGAGCCCACTTAACCGGTAATAAAAGAAGAGACTGAATGCCAACAAAAGAATATTCCGGACAGGTATTTTTTTTGAGGCCAGAAGAAAGAGCAAATAAAAAAAAGTAAATAAGCCGAAGAAAGCCACGGAGTTATAGACCAGGAGATGGTCTTTGGAGTATTTAAAATATTCAATAAAAGTATTCATCATCCGTGTTTTTTATTTTTAATAGGTACTTTTATGATTAAAATTTTTCCCGGCTTAATGGTATTGTTCTTCATGGCATTCCAGGCTCTTATCTGTGTCATGGTAACCCCATAATGGGTAGCTATACCCCACATGGTGTCACCGTATTTTACTTTGTGTTTAATAACGGAAGTGGATGATTTAATTGCAGCCGAATTCTTATTTACGGTAGCCGGTTTGGGCTTATCTACATACAAAATCAATAACTGTCCATATTTCAAGTAATTACTACTAAGCTCGTTCCAATCTTTAATTTCTATTACGGCAACCTTGAATTTTTTAGCTATTGAGGTTACCGTTTCTCCCTTCTTTACTTTGTAAAAAGTTTTTAACTTGGTATTGTCATTTTCTATCGAATAGGTTTCTACCAAAATAGAATCGCGGTAGGTAAATATCGAATCTGTAAGATTATAGTTAACCCCATCTTCCGTGTTGAGTGAGCGATTGTTCGAGCCAAGGTATTTAACATAGGAATTTAATATCCCATTTAAAATAAGCGATCCTTTGACATAATATCCAGCAGCACCGAGATGCACAAAGTCTTTATTGGCGAGGCCATATTTACGCCATTGATACATGGAGTACTGCCCTCCGGCCACTTTGAAATAGTTATAATAGGCACATCTTTTTTCATAGGCAACTTTTTTTATGATTTGTGCGTGATTCTGTGTTCCTACTACATTGATTCCCCTCCGATAGATATCCTGTGAGCACGATAAGATAATCGATGTTTCAGCTGAGGCCTCTCTTATTTCATCCACTATTTTGTTGAGGTTGGTTTCAAAACTATTCCAGTCGAGACTTCCCAGGTAGTAATCGTTAGCTCCCATATCAACAATCACCAAGTCGGGTTTCAAATCTTTTATTTGTTTTACGAATAAATTTTCGTGAAGTAAATGGTTGAAACCAGCCCCGTTAATTCCCACACTGTTGTATTCTATACCGTGGTCTTCGTCGGTTTCAAATTCAACGCCATAACATTCAAAATTAGTTTGTAAAGAGTCGGAAGCAAACATCGAGATTTCAAAAGTCTCAGATGCTGCAGGTATTAAGAAGCTGACATACGACAAGTTGCTATCGGTATTCGTTTTTACAAAAATCTCCTCTTCTAGGGAACTATAACGAACGATAAGATCAAAAGCATCGTCTCCTTTTTTGCACCATATTTTTACTTTACGGAAGGAAGGTTTTAAGGTTTCATATTGAAAAACAAATCGAAGTGAAGCATTCGGATCAGCGGTCCATACGGTGGCCCCACTTATACCCATATCGTGTAATTCTTCGTTCTGAATGTTTCGTAGTCCATTCCAGTTTCCAGTGGAATACGAGCGGTAGTCGTAAGCCGAATGGGTGCCAGCAGCAGCATAAGGGAAAATAAAGCCACGTCCTCCTGCACCAAATATATTTTGAATTTGGTCACGAATATAGCCTGTGAATATATCAGCTTGAACATGGGAGTCTCCGATATGAAGCACACGTACTTTTTTTTCTCCAGAATTTTTCAGAGATTCATAAAAGTGATTTATTGCTAGGGTGTCTGACCATTCCACAAAATTGTTTTTGTAGTCGATGAAAGGATAATATTTATTGTATTGGATCGAACTTTTTATGTAGGCAGAGTCTTTTGGCGTTATCTTGTTGCTTTGTGATAAGCCTGAGAATGCCGCAGATAAGGCAAGTACTATAATTATTAAACGGAAACCTGCTAATTTTCTCATATTACGCTATTCTTTCTTCTTGCCAATGATGGATGCCTTCGTCTATCTCGGAAATTATGGGTTGTTATTTTTTTGTATAAAAATTTCTTAAAACGAAGCTATTATATTCCACCATAATAGCTTTAAATATTAGATTCGACATGATCTTTTGACCTTTCGGAGTAAGATGCCCATCGAGGGTAGCTAACCCTTTTTTATTCCATATCACAATGGAGTTGTCGCCACCCATATTATCAAGTAAATTCCAAAAGGCGCTGTTTGACTTTAGCGCTGCATTTTTTAGTACGGTGTTTAACCCTCTCACATACTTGTACGATTGTGCCACTCCACCCGCCCGATAGCCCATGTCGCCATTGCCTATAACTAAAACACTTGCCTCTGGCGCAGCCTCTTTGAATTTCTTAAAGAGTTTATAAAAGAGGTCTTCATATTTTTCGCACTGCTTCTCCGATTTCAGATACGGCACCATATTATTGCCGAATTCAAAAATAATTAGTCGTGTGTTTGTTTCTCTTAGTTGTTTCGAAAGGAAATTCTGATTGATAAGCAAAAGTCCATCGCCCGAATGTCCCCTGATAGCATAATTATCAATGGTTATTCCGGTATAACTATCCAGTTGAATGCCATAGAGGTCGGGGCCGTTGCTTGACGTAAATTCAAGTCTAAAATTCGAAGGAATCGATGTTAATTTTAGCGTTGTTAGGCCGGTAGATTCAGTGGCAGGTATGCTCATGGTACACAATAAACTGTTGTTTGACGTGTTAAAGCATTTTACCGTGAAGCCATTCGGAGCGCGGCCATAGAGCAAGGTCATTTTTTGATACGAAACACCCTTGGATAAAGCATAGGAAACGGTTGCGCTATGGGTGTTACCCGATTCATCTTCCTCACTTGAAAAACGAAATGTATTGCCACTGATACCGTACGAATTGTGCTTTTTAAATTTGTTGTTAAATACATTATATCGAATCCAGCCATCGGAGTTTTCTCTGCTATAACTGGCACAACTAGCCAAGTCGTCAATGGGGATATACCCGGTTCCGGAGCCTCCAAATTTTGCTTGTATATTTTTTCTTATTTCAGAGGTAATCCGATCACCCTCCAGTTGCGAATCGCCATAATGTGCAATACGTATTAGCTTCAAATTACGTTCGTCAATTAAGGCTTTAAAAAAATTGTCAAGAGCTAAAACACCGTCATGATTTGGGTTTATAATGCAGTTAAAGGAAGTGTCTTTGAGGGTGTCATTGGGTAGTGCTAAAAAAGCAGAATCGAGTAATGCATTGTTTTTGAGTTTGTAAATTTTTAACGTGTCATTCGTAATCAGGTTGTCGGCCAATAAATCTATTTTTAAATTCGAAACTAAAGTAGTGTCGCTGGAAAACATATTTTGAAGGCTGAAGAAATGAAAATTTACACTGTGCTCTTCGTTACCCCATAATTTTACCTTAGGGTTTACTGCTGCCATTAACACGAAGGCTAAATCAAGCAATACAAGGATCATTAAAGCCTGAAATCCATATTTTTTCATGGTTGTTTCGATGCAATGGTTTCTAAAAGATGACCTACATTTTTCATCGCGATTAGTTCTTTTAGTTTTATCTTGATTCCAAACTCCTCCTCTATAGTAGTTATCATTACCAGGTGGTTGAGGGAGTCCCATTTTTCAACCTCATTAGCGGTCATCTCGTTATAGATAACCAAAGAGTCGTCATTAAAAACTTTTCTAAATATTCTATTGGTTTTCTCTTTTATTTCTTCTGCTGTCATGTTTTTTAATTTAGGGTTACTTATAATCGTTTACGATATACTTTTCTCCATCAGGATTTTCGTTTGCGTGGGAAGATATTTCAAAACTTCTGCATTTGTTTGATATTTTTCCAACACGGTAGCAAACCCGGCCTTAATATAAGCTTTTAATGCATTCTCATTGTCTTTTGCCAGAATAATTTGTACTTTTTTTAGCCTTCGCTTTCTCGATTGTTGTTTGTTTATATGGGCGAGAATAAGGAGGTTTACTACCCCCTGGCCTCTATATTTGTTGGTTACATATACCGATTCCAACTGAAGTGCACCCGCTTCTCTAGTCATATTCAACGGTTCCAATAGGGCCGCTTTATGGAGTACTCTTGCGAAGGCCTCTTTACCAAAGCCGAACATTAATACATTCGACTTCAAAATGGCGCTGCTTCCTTCTTCACCTTCAATCCAGCTGCAGATAGCGGCGGCCCTCTCCTCATCGAACCATGCAATTAGAAAATCGCTTATACAAAGTTCTTGACCGGTTATGTCTTCTGCCAGAATTTTACTTAGGTTATTTATTACCTGTTGCTCATCTAACTCAAAAAGTTTCTCATAACTCAAGGTCTGGGTTCCACTTCTTTCAGCGTTGATTATCGCTTCAACAAGAAATGGGAGGTCTTCTTCGGTCGCTTCTTTTATTATAAAATTCATTTATCGTTGTTGTTGAATCGTCATTTCTTCCAATTTCTTACGATCAATTTTACCATTCGCATTGAGTGGAAATTGGGGTATCGAAAAAATTGCGCTAGGAATCATATATTCCGGCATTTGCTGCCTGAGATAGTTAAAAACTACCGAATCATCGTCGTCAAAAGCTTCCAAAAACAAATATATTTGCGAGATCCCGATATGGTTAGGAACAGCCACGGCAGCAACCCCGGCCAACCCCGTGCACACCCTGGCATGGTGTTCAATTTCATTTAATTCCACCCTAAAGCCACCCATTACTTTTACCTGATAGTCAGTTCTCCCGGCATACATTATATCACCATCAGCATCTTGTAACGTGAGGTCACCGGTTCTATAATATCGTTCGTTATTATAGTAAAAGAAGGAATCACTATTTTTCTCCTCGTTTTTAATATATCCTGAAGTTACCTGCTGGCCTCCTAAGCAAAGTTCCCCCTTGCCGTTGGTGGGTTCATGGTTGTCGTCCACAATAAGCGTAATGCAGTTTTTCATCGGCTTACCGATGCATATCATTCCATTGTTTTCTTTTATGTTCTCAAGGCAATCGTAGGATAGGCAAAATATGGTGGCTTCGGTAGGGCCATATACATTTTGAAGTTTCGCAAGGGGTAAACATTGTTTCCATTCTTTTGCAATATCCACATAAAGGGCTTCACCACAAAACAGAGAATATTTTAGATGAGGCAACTCTATTTCAGGGAAATAAGGGCGCAGATAGGATAAAATGGATGGCACCATAAGAGTAAAGGTGAGCTTCTGCTCCTCCAACAATTCATAGATGTACATATATTTAACGGCGTTAAAAGGAACCGTATAAACACAGGCACCTCGAAGCAAAGGCGCGAGATAGGACATGATGGAAAGGTCGAACGTGATGTCGAACATTTGTAAAAAACGGTCAGTTGAATCAATCTCGTAACCCATAGAAAAAAAGGAATCGAGGAAGGCAGATAAGTTTCCATAGGATATCGGAACGCCTTTGGGAACACCGGTACTGCCCGAAGTAAAGAGTATATAGGCAACCTCATTGGGCTTGATGGCAGCGATGGGCGGGTTTAACTCCGATGCTATTTCGGAGACCAATATTACCTTAACGAGGTTCGTATTTACTAAGTTTCCCACGTTGTTTTCAGGGGTTGCACAGAGTACCATTTGGATCTCAGCCTGTTCAATAATACTTGCGTTTCTTTCCTTTGGATTCGATGGGTGAATGGGTACAAAGGGGGTTCCGGCCAGTATGGTTCCAATAATTGCAGCATACGTTTCAAAGGCATCATAGCCAATAATTCCTACGGGAGATTTTCCCACGTTATGCACTGATAAATAGGCTGCAACCGATAACGCCCGTTCTTCTAGGCTAGCATAAGTGTAGAAAACCTTTTGAATATAGAACGCATTTTTTATGCGGTTCTCTTTTATTTTATCTGCAAGATTTGAAATCATTAATTGGGTTTTCTCTATTTGAAATTGGTAACGAGGTTCCCTTCTTTTTATTTTAGAGACGTTTCATTTAAACCCTTGGTGCTGCTGGCGAGGTTCGAAACAAGAATCCAAATGAAGAAGGAAAATGTAGAAACAAATTAACTAAAAAGTATAGCATCTTCAAACTTCTAAAATGCCTATTTTTAAACATCTATTGGTTTTAAGTTTCCTTTCGTAGTGCATTAAGTACATTAATTTGGAAGACCCGAAACGACGATAAGGAACTCAATGCTCGGGCGATGGCATTTCGAATAATGCCTTTGGTTGTGTGAATTTTTGAGGTAGCTGAATTTTTTTAAGATATGCCGCATAGGTAGGTGAGGAGGCATATTTGATACGGGTTAAAAAGGTGTAATAGTCCTCCTTCTCCATCAGATAATAGGTTGACTGCCATTTTTTATAGAATTCCACCGAATGCTGCCAAGTAGGGAAGCTCATATAACCCTTGCTATTTCTAAAGGCAAAAAGGTTGTGTTTGGTCATTAAATAGGGTGATTTGAGCCAGCCCGTTTCAACAATAATCTGTCGTAAAACAATATCAGGGTGTTTTATTTCCTGGGCAATGAGGTATTCGTAAACGGTATCAAGCAAGGTTCTGGTAGAAGTTGTTTGGGCATAGATTTTATTCTGGGGAAAAGCAAAAAAAGAGATAAAAAAAAGTACTTTAGGTAAATACTGTTTCAATAACCTCCATTTTATGGTATTAGAATAAATCATATCATTAGAAAATGCCTTCCCGAAAAGCGAGCGACTATATCTTCTTTTAAACTACGTTTCTTTCGTTCATTCCTATATTAAAACAGCTCCGGCACCGAGGTTCATAGCTTTCTTTTTCACCTATGAGTACGGTAATTTCGCTTTCTACCAACCGAAAAGAATGGGTTGCAAAGTCGCCACACCGCATACAAATGGCGTGTACTTTGGTAACAAATTCCGCCTTTGAAAGCAAAGCTGGCATTGGTCCGAATGGGTTTCCCATAAAATCCATATCCAAGCCTGCAATAATTACTCGTATTCCTTTATTGGCTAGAATTTCACAAACCTCGGGCAAACCCTGATCAAAAAACTGAGCTTCATCAATACCTACAATATCAACATTGGCGGAGATGAGTAACAAGTTCGAAGAAGAGTTTATAGGGGTTGATTTGATACTGTTTGCGTCGTGAGAAACAATCTGTTCTTGATCGTACCGAACATCAAGTGCCGGTTTAAAGATTTCGACTTTCAAATTCGCATACTGGGCGCGTTTAAGACGGCGAATGAGTTCTTCCGTTTTACCTGAAAACATCGATCCACAGATAACTTCTATCCATCCTTTAGGTCCGGCTTTTCGTGGTTCTAAAAACATTCGAAGGCGAAAATAGTAATTTAATAGTTATCGTTGGAGTAGGAAGTTAGGAAAGAACAAATCGTGTAGAAATGTAAGATCGGTATTCAACTTAGTGCTTTAGTATTAATAAATACCCCTATTTTCGCAAAATGAATGTTCTACTGGCAATTCCGGCCCGGTACGGGAGTTCCCGATTTGAAGGCAAGCCATTGGTTGATATCAAAGGTAAAACAATGGTGCAACGTGTGGTGGAACAATGTTTAAAAGTTCAGCATTTAACCGATTATTCCATCGATGTTGTTGTTGCTACTGATGATGAACGGATTGTTAACCATGTGAAGCCGTATTGTGCTGTTGTGATGACCTCTTTAGCGCATGAAAGTGGCACCGATAGGATAGCCGAAGTGGCAGCCAAATTGAATAAAAACTATGATATCGTGGTCAATGTACAAGGCGACGAGCCATTAATTCATCCGGAGCAAATACTACAAGTGATTCGTTGTTTTACTCAGCCCGGCACAAAAATAGCCACGCTAATTAAGCCGATGGCTTATTCCCAAGAGTTAGCATCGGCCAATACCATAAAATGTGTTGTTAACAATGCGCTAAAAGCATTGTATTTTTCTCGCCATCTGATTCCTTTTTACAGGAGCCAGCAAGAAACGGAGGAACGAACCTTTTATAAGCATATTGGGCTGTATGGATTTCTCCCGGAGGTTTTAAAAGAAGTCACACAGCTTTTACCATCGTTGCTGGAAAAAGCCGAATGTTTGGAGCAATTGCGTTGGCTGGAGAATGGGTATGAGATTCAAACGGCCCTTACCCATTTTGAAAACATTTCGGTGGATAGCCCAAGCGATCTGCTTCGAGTGCTAAATCAGCTCTGAGGCAACTCCAGCGTTAAGGCGGTATTTCTCCGTCGCGCTTGAATTATCCACTTGAAATTTATAATATGTACTTTTGCCAGTATGTTTTTGGAGGTCAATGAACGTAATCCTAATGTCTTATATATAAAGCAGGCCGTGAAATTCCTAAAGGAAGGGGGCATTATTATATTCCCAACCGACACGATTTATGCAATTGGATGCGACCTGATGAACTATAAGGCTTTGGATCGGTTATGTAAACTCTTCAAATCCAAGCCCGAACAAACTAATTTGTCGCTCATTTGTTTCGACTTGAAAAACATCTCCGATTATACCTCTCCATTTGATACCCCGGTATTTAAGTTAATGAAACAAACCTTGCCTGGCCCTTACACCTTTATTTTAAAGGCCAATTCCAATGTTACCAAAATATTTCATAATAAGAAAAAAACAGTGGGAATCCGTGTTCCTGATAATAATATAGCCAGGATGCTGGTTCAGGAGTTAGGAAATCCACTGGTGTCGAAGTCTATTCATAGTCATAACGAAATTGAAGATTATATTACCGACCCCTATGAGATTTTTGGTTTCTATGAAAAGAAAGTTGACTGCATGTTGAGCGACGGCTATGGAAATAATGAGCCATCCACCGTAATTGATTGTAGCGAAGAGGTGCCTTTTTTGGTACGAGAGGGCAAAGGGGAAATAAAAAACATAATTCTCTAATACCTTATCATTACACAAAAAAAGCCAAAAAAACAAATCTTTATTTTCGGACAATCCTTGATAATGCTGTGTTTTATGGCTAATTATGCTTAAATTTGCTAAACAGTTCGATTAACAAATTAACCCAATTTCAATATGCAGAAGAAAAGAATTATGTTCGTTTCCTCAGAAATGAGCCCTTTCTTAGAAACTTCAGGTATTGCAAACTTAGCCCTACGTCTTCCTAAGCACATTCAAGAGAGAAACACCGAAATTAGAGTGTTTATACCTCGTTTCGGTGTAATTAATGAACGTAGAAATAAGTTGCATGAAGTAGTTCGTTTGTCGGGAATCAATATTAATATTGATGATACCGATTATCCATTGACTATTAAAGTAGCCTCTCTTCCGCAAGCGAAATTGCAAGTCTATTTTTTAGATAACGAAGATTATTTTCATCGTAAATTTATCTTTAACGATGAAAATGACAAATTTTTCAAAGACAACGACGAGCGCACCATTTTTTTCTGTAAAGGGGTGTTAGAAACATGCAAGAAGCTAGGTTGGCCCCCCGATTTAATTCATTGTCAGGGATGGATGACGAGCTTAATTCCGATGTATCTTAAGTCAACGTATAAAGACGACCCTATTTTCCGTAAGTCGAAAGTGGTTTACTCTGTTTTTGAAAATCAGTATAATAGTTCGTTAGGCAAGGAGTTTATCCGTAAAGCATCGCTGCAACACGTTAAACAAGAGCATACTGCTCCTTATGAAAATGGGGAGTGTGCAAGTATGTATATGGGTGCCATAGCCCACTCTGATGCCATCATACGTGCCTCCGATAACATTCATACCAAAGTGGATAAATTCATTGATTCGCAAAAGAAGAAATTGGTATTGGAGTCTCCACAAGGGGAATCGGAAAATTTAATTGATATTTATGAGGAATTTTACCGTAAAGTGATTGATGGAAAATAAAAAGAAGTTTGTAGGGTTTTTTATCATTTTGTTTTTTTTCGCCGTTTCGTGTAAACGCAAAGACAATGTTGGCGATGGATTGGTGCCTGATGCAAGGAGCAGTAATATAGCGTTTACCGATACGTTGACCCTTTTAACACGTACGGTACTGGAAGATTCTATTGTTACCTCTGAGTTATCGTATAATGTACTGGGTACTAGTGAGCATGGTGTTTTCGATGTAACCCATGCCACGGTTTCTGCTCAATACTTCCTACCTCGTGATAATTTTTCGTTTGGAGGTGCAACCAAGTTCGACTCGGCCGTCTTGTATGTCGGATTTCTTGCCTCCGATAATTCGGAAGGGAATAGAAGTTATGGAGACATTACCTCTCCACAACGATTTAACGTACATGAGCTTACCGGGGCATTGGATGCAACAAGAAGCTATTATAATAATAGTTTCATTAATTATGATGCGCTATCAATCGCCTCTTTTAATGGTAAGCTAAACCTAACCGACAGTATCCCTATTGTTTTAGGGAAATCGACCACTAAAATCCCTCCTTGTTTACGATTTAAGTTAGACGATACCTGGGCTAAAAATAAATTATTCAACGCTCCAACCACTGCATTTTCAACCAACGCTGATTTTTTAAACTATTTTAAGGGGCTGGCCATTACGAGTGAGAGCCTCTCGACGGGTACGGGCGGTTTTGTTTATGTAAACTTAAAGACAGTTAATAAATCGAATGCTTCCACGGGTGCTGCATTGGTTGTTTATTATAATGATTCCCAGGTGGTGTCTTTTACGGTTAATACTTCGTCAAGAAGGGTAAACACCTATAGCCATATTATTCCTACCACTCCTCCTTTTTCATTGCCACAAACCTATGCGAACCTCGGTAACCATCCGAATGCCGATACCGGTTTTATACAAACGATGGGGAAATATAAAATAAAGATTCAAATTCCATATCTTTATGAGTTGGCACAGAAAGGGAAAAAGATCGCCATACATAGAGCAGAGCTTGTGGTTACACCATATCCTAATTTATTAACCGCTAACTATTATGCACCTTCCAGTCTTCGTTTATTGCAACCCAACGCCACCACCGGCAGAAATGATTTTATAAAAGATATTTTTTATGCCGGTAGCTCTCCTTTAAATCCATATTATGGAGGTAGTTATAATATAACCAAGAATGAGTATCGATTTAATTTCACGCTCTATTTACAGGAATTGTTCAATGATTTTTCGGGTACAGGCAATACGGATAAAAATAGGGGACTATTTTTAATCATTCCTACCGATAACCCAATCGCTGCTGGCCAGGTAATGATCGATACACGTAAAAATGTTAAAGGCGACGGCGGAATAAAGCTAAATGTTTATTATACCATCCAAAATTAAGAAACAGTGATCGTTGTTTTAAAAACCAGTCTTTCTAAAAAACAAGTTGGCGAAGTACTTCGTCAACTATCCGATTTAAATCTAGAAATCCATAATGCGACTTTAAATGATAGAAATATCGTTGCAATAAGTGAGTTTCCTCAAGATTTTGATATCCGTAGGATTAAATTGCTTGAAGGTGTTCAAGATGTTTTCGAAGTAAACGAGCCTTATAAACTGGCAAGTCGCACATGGAAAAAAGACCCTACCACTTTTGATGTAAGTGGGGTATGTGTGGGAGGTAATACCATCAATATTATTGCAGGGCCTTGTGCCGTGGAAAGTGAAGAACAAATTTTTACTATTGCCAAACTACTGCATAAAAATGGCGTAAAATTTATCCGTGGCGGTGCTTATAAACCACGTACCTCTCCTTATGCTTTCCAAGGCATGGCGGTGGAAGGATTGCAACTGTTACGACAGGCCGCCGACCAATACAATCTTCGGGTGGTTACAGAGATTATTGATTTAAGTGTATTGGATGAAGTGTATCAGTATGCCGACATACTTCAAGTTGGAACACGTAACATGATGAATTTTTTCATGCTTACCGAACTTGGCAAAATAGATAAGCCCATTATGCTGAAACGAGGTATGAGTAGTAAAATTACCGAATGGCTAATGAGTGCAGAGTATATTTTAAGTGGTGGTAATGAAAAGGTGATTCTGTGCGAACGAGGTATTCGAACCTTTGATAATAGTGTTCGCAATACCCTTGATGTAGCCGCGTTTCCTATAATAAAAGAGTTAAGTCATCTTCCTGTTTTTAGCGACCCTAGTCACGCCACCGGATTGCGTCATCGAGTTACTTCCATGGCACTGGCGTCGGTTGCAGCTGGTGCTGATGGGTTAATGGTGGAAGTGCACCATAACCCGGAACAAGCCTTGAGTGATGGCCCTCAATCGTTATTTCCTGATCAATTTGATACGATGCTGGAAAAACTAAAGCCAATTGCTCATGTGGTGGGTCGATCGTTGGATGTGGAGTAGGTGCGATGAAGGGAATACAACAAGGTTAATTTTTTTAATAACTAGAGCCGTTGTATTTTAATCTTTCGAATTAACGTATCCTATCTTTCTCAACTGCTTCTCAACTTCCGCCAATCCCTCTTGAAAACTAAGCGGATTATACCCTAATTTATGTTGCGCCTTCAGTATGCTTAAACCGGTTACCGGTGGGCGTTTTGCCGGTTGGTTCAGGGTATGGCTTTTGGATGGGGAGATTAAACTGGAGTCGAGATTCCAGAAATTGGCTACGCTTATTGCCAACGCGTAAATACTCATGAAATCCTTTCCTGAGATATTGAAAATCCCCTCTGCCTCTTTTTCTGCAATAAGAATACAGCCCCTGGCTAAATCATCGGCTAACGTTGGTGTTCTAAACTGATCATCAACCACGTTAATTTTCTTGCCTTCTTCCAGATTTTTTTTAACCCAGAGGATGACGTTACTTCGGCTCATATCGGCTACCACCCCATAAACAATAATGGTGCGCACAATGGTCCACTTCTTGGAGAAAAATTGTACCATTCGCTCTCCGTTCAATTTACTCTCAGCATAGAAACTTTGTGGATTGGGTTGAGCCTCCTCATCATACATGCCCGTGCCTAATCCATCGAAAATAAAATCGGTGCTTAATTGTATAAAGTGTGCACCAACGCTATTCGCCGCCTCTACCAGAAATTTAACGGCATCCACATTAGCCCTAGTACAGTTTTCTTTTTCAGTTTCACAGGCGTCCACGTTGGTCATGGCAGCGGTATTGATAATAATATGTGGTTGGTGTTTTGAAATAACTGTTTTTACCTGCGCTTCGTTTACAATATCCAATGTATCGAATACATAGCCTTCACTTATCGGCGAACGATTTTGGCCTTTTGCCGTGGCAATTAAATCGAACAGAGGATGAAACGCTAATTGTTCTAAAAGCTTTTGCCCTAATAAGCCATTACAGCCAGTGATTAAGATTTTTCTCTTCATGCCGGGCAAAGTTAAGCGTAAAATGGAAATTTGAGGAACTTGATATTCTGTTTCTTGAATTGCATTATTGTAAATTTCAGTTAAAAGTTCTCTGTGTTCATATTCAGTTACTAATAATTCGTTAAGTTTTTTATACTTTTACAAACACAAAATCAAACCAATTATGGAGTTAAAAGATATCGTTCACATTTCAGGTAAGCCGGGATTATATAAAATTGTAGCACACGGTAAAGCTAATTTAGTAGTAGAGAGTTTAGATGCTTCCAAAGTACGTACCTCTGTTTCTGTTTCACAACGGTTCTCTGTGCTTGATGACATCTCTATGTTTACTACAGAGGAAGACATAAAATTACGTGAGGTAATGGTTAAATTGAACGATGTTGTCGTTGCTGGAGCTGAACTTCCCGCTGCTAAAAGTAATGACGAAGCATTGAAGCTGTTTTTCGAAATGGTACTGCCTAACTTCGATAAAGAGCGTGTGCATAATTCGGATATCAAACGACTCATTCAGTGGTATGTTTTAATTGGAAAAGATTTGGACTTTGAAGCGATGCGTAAAGCCAAAGATGAAGAAGATACGGACGAAACAAAAATTGAGCATCATGAAGCCAAAAGCAATGTCATAAAGAGTCAGCATCAAGCAAAAATTGATACTAAAGGCAAAAGCAGTGCAAGCAAGACCGCCATTAACCGTAAAACGGTTTAGCTTTTTATACCCGTACAGCAAAAAACCTCGTCATTTTACTGGCGAGGTTTTTTGTTGATGGAAATTCTTTTTGAATTACCTCATCGATTCTTTTTTCGTAACCATTTCAGACGGTTAAAATCTCTTTTTCTTTATGTTCAAGGGTTTTATCAAGTTGTACAATGCCGGCATCTGTAAGTTTTTGGATTTGTTCGTCCAATTTTTTTCCATCATCTTGGGGTAGCCCTGCCTTTACAAGGGCTTTCGACTTCTCCATTGAATCTTTTCTAATATTTCGAATGGCAATCTTGCCATTTTCAGCTTCCGATTTCGCCTGTTTCACCAAATCTTTTCTGCGCTCTTCGGTTAGCGGAGGAACGGTAATGCGTACTAATTTTCCATCGTTCTGTGGGTTGAGCCCTAAATTGGCTTTGCTTATCCCTTTCTCAATCTCTGCAATCAGGCTGGCTTCCCATGGTTGTATTTGAATGGTGCGGGCATCCGGAGTGGTTACATTGGCTACCTGACTCAAAGGGGTTAAGGTTCCGTAATAATCTACCATTACTACATCCATCATTCCTGGGGTGGCTTTACCCGCACGAACCTTAGCAATAAGATCGGTGGCATGGTTGTAGGCGTTATCCATTTTGATTTTGGTATCGTCGTGCAGTGCTTTAGCTTGTTCTTGCATAATACTAATTTTTTAAATTTGGCTGCAAATATACTAAATACGATTACCAAAATATAGCTGCTCTAATTACTTTTTCGGAACATTTGGATTTTGATCGGGCACAGTCGTCGGTTGATCTCCGCACTTTTGTTCGCGCATTGTTTTACGTGCTTTTTTTATTCGATCGCGTTCTGCAATTTGTTTCAGCTTATAGGTTTCAAATTGTTCTTTTGTTAGTATCTTTTGAAGTTCTGCATTTTGTTCGATGTATATTTTTTTAATCGATTTTTTGAGCATTTCTTTATTCTCTCTGAATTGTAGCTTGGCTTGATCTAACGTTTCAATGGATGTCTGATGGATTTTCATAATTTCCGTTTTCTGTAATTCAGTGAGTTGCAAATATTTGCTCATTCTGAAGGTTAAAACTAAGGCGCGTTCTTCGGCAGAAAGACGTGTACCATGAGCTTGGTTGGAAAGGGTGGTGAAGAGAAAAAAAATGACCACGAATGATTTGAAAATTTTCATAATAAAAATAAATTTAGAGGTTATAGGATGAGCTGCTATGACAGGTAGAAAATGAAATGGTTTAATTTAGCTTTAGGTAAACCAACAGGAGTTGCCAAATGAAGGTATGATGAGAATAAAAAGATACCTTTGCCGTCTATGGAATATAGAAGATTAGGCAACTCAGGGTTGCAAATTTCGGCGCTCTCCTTGGGCACATGGCTTACCTTTGGAGGGCATATTGACGATACGATGGCCGATACGTTAATGAGCATTAGTTACGATGCAGGCGTTAATTTTTTTGATAATGCAGAAAGTTATCAGGGAGGGAAAAGCGAAGTGGTGATGGGTAATATTCTAAAACAAAAAACCTGGTCAAGGAGCAGCTATCTGGTGTCGAGTAAAATATTTTGGGGTAATGAGGATGGGAAGCCGAATCAGAAGGGGTTAAGTCGTAAGCATATCTTTGAGGCTACCCAAAAATCACTTCGAAGCCTTCAACTCGATTATATCGACCTGATGTTTTGTCATCGACCCGATAAGACCGTTCCAATAGAAGAAACGGTTTGGGCTATGCATAATTTGATTACTCAGGGTAAAATATTATATTGGGGTACAAGTGAGTGGAGTGCCAGTGAGATCATGGAAGCCCATCTCCTTTGCGAGGTACATCATTTGATTAAACCTATGGTGGAGCAGCCACATTATAATATGTTTGTTCGAGGTAAGATGGAAAATGAATTCTCCCATTTATTTAAGCACAAAGGATTAGGAACAACGGTATGGAGTCCATTGGCATCAGGGCTTTTGAGTGGCAAATATCATAACGGAGTGCCAGCTAATACACGCTTAGGTGATGAGAATTTAGCGTGGTTGAAAGACAGTACCATCAACAAAGAGCGCACCGATAAAATAAATTTACTCCAAGCTTTAGCAAAGGATTTAAATTTGTCATTGCCCGTGTTGGCTTTATCCTGGTGCTTAAAAAACACCAATGTCAGCACCGTAATTTTAGGTGCTACAAAAGCGATTCAGTTGGAGGAAAACCTCACGGCTATTGAAAAATATACAACGCTCACGGCCGAGGTAATGGAAAAAATCGAAGCCATACTTCAAAATAAGCCGGTATTGCCCGCATTTTAAATAGTTCGGATGTTTTTCAAACGTTTTACGAAGATGCCGTTAAAAAATTTTCTTTAGTACCATGCCAAACAAGGTGTCGGCACCTGTATCGTATCCCACAAAATAATTTTTGCTACTAACGACTAGCCCCAAGCGCTCCATTAATTTTATGTTTTCGGTATTCTCACTGGCATATACCGAGCAGGTGATGTATATTAATTTGCCTCCTACCTTTAAGAAAGGAAGGACGTTTTTCACAATGCTTTTTTGCAGGTTACCGTATCGTTCAATTTCCTCCTCTTTAAATTGACTTAAGCGCTCGGGAGTGCGTCCCCAGGTACCACTTCCCGAACATGGAACGTCGGCGATAATAACGTCGAAGAAGGATTCCGATAGGGTGTTGCCATTAAATGTTAATGCGCTGTTTTTTTTAACAACATCATAAACATCCACACCTTGCGGTTTTATATTGTTTTTAGCGAACCGTACCTTTAAATTGGAAATGATAGTCGCTCGATTGTCACTGCAAAATAATTTTATCTCAGGGTATTTATCCAGAATCATCAAGCTTTTACCACCAGCACCAGCACAGCAATCCCAAATATTTTCATTTCCTTCAAACGCCATCAACGATATCGTTTTTTGGGAAGAAAGGTCTTGCACTTCATAACTATTCTCGGGTAGGAGTTTTGCCATATCCAAGGTTGCCTTAAAACTAAAAGTATCATTCGATTGCTCAAATTCAATATTTTGTTCTCGCAGCTTCTTTTCTGTTTGTTGCGTCCATTTTTGGTTTACACGAATGTAAAATTTAGGCTGTTTTAGGTGTGATTTTAAAAAGCCTTCAACATCTAATTCACGGTCTATTAATGGATTCGAGGGAAAGTACCGTAACCAGGAAATTTTTCCTGCAGAAGAGAGCAATTTAATTTTTTCTTCTCGTGTTAAATGCCAGTTTTCTAACAGCGGCAAGGCATCATTTTGAAGGGTTATTAAATAGCGGTAAAATGGAATTGGTGTAATAGAAGTGAGAAAGCCGCTGTAGCATAGCTTCTCTTCGAATGGCAATTTTTCAAAGAGTGTTTTGCAACGAAAGTATTTATAAATTAGTTCACTATAAAATTTCCTATCGCGAGAACCAAACTGGGGATGTTTTCTGTAAAAATCTTTTAAGAAAAAGTGCAATGGAATATCGTCAGGATATTCGGTAAGCATTTGTTTTATATAACCGAGTTGTACCGTTTCTCGCATTAGTATTGACGAAAAAGTTTTAGTTTTTCATACCGCCATACGGCGTGGTAGCTATTATAAATTCCGCCTGTAGTAGAGTCCTGATAATAATAATACCCGGAGACTTCATTGGTGTATTCGTTTTCTAAACTTTTTGGAAGCCAGTTATCACCATTGACAAAAGCGTGTGCCAAAAACCAAATATCGTTATACCCTTTATACGTAAACTCTACCGGGTCTTGGTTGTATGAATTAATAATTTTTTTACGCAAAGCCCCCGTTGGTACATCTTCAAAGTTTACAAAAAATCGCGAAAAAAACTTCACGCTAAGCGTATCCCAAGTTTCGTAAGCGGGTATCTCTGATTCTAGAATTTCAAAGAAACAGTAGATTTCGGGAGCATTCGACTTTAAAAGTTTAATCTGAGCCAGTGCTTCATTGGCATAGAAACTGTTTTTGGTGTTGATAAAGAATACGTATTTTTTTGTGGAGCTTAGTTTTGCTATTGCCTTTTCGTTTTCTTTCCGTGAAAGGTCTATTGTTTTAATATTCGTCGTATCTACTTCTTTTGCCAAAGAAACTCCAATCAGGCTATCCATTTCTCTAGCTTCTCTTCCATATTTTCCTTCTTTGGAGTTATAAATCAGGATGAAGTTTTTTCTTTGCGCATTGAAATTTTTAAGAAAATAACTCGAAAAATAGGCAGCAGATGCAGCGGTGTTCTTTTGGGAGGAAATAAAATGTTGAAGGTCTTTAAATTTAAAGTCTTTTTCAAAAGGCAGGTATAGCACCGTCTTTCGCTTTTGAATAATTGGCAGAGCCATCTCAATACCGCTTTGAAAGATAGGACCAATTAAAACATCGAGGTCTCGATAATCATCTCTCCATAGCAGCGATTCCACGATGCTGCTATCTAATTCGGTGTCTTCTACATAAAATTCGATGGCTACGTCTCCTGTTTTTTCAATCGAATCGATGGCCACTCTTACACCCGCTAAATAATCTAGGCTCGACAGAGCAAAGGCGTGTTGTAAAGCGGTTGTATCTCCTCCATCTTTAAAAAATGGTAAGAATAAACCCACCTTAAAAATACGACCTGAAGTACGTTTGGTACTGCTTTGTGGAGCATAGTCTGCTGTAATCGGTGTCTGCTCTAGTTGTAAAATCTGCGCGTTCAATTCGGAGCGTGTACTTAACGACAAAGCAACGAAGACCAAAAACGAATTCATTATTTTAATGTGAGACATTTATTTTATATTCAATTATTCCCATTCTATGGTTGCGGGTGGTTTTGAGCTAATATCATAAACCACTCGATTAACTCCTTTTACCCGGTTAATAATTTCGCTGCTTATTTTAGCGAGTAACTCATAAGGCAAATGTACCCAGTCGGCGGTCATTCCATCGCTGCTATGCACGGCGCGTAAGGCTAACACATTTTCATAGGTTCGTTCATCGCCCATGACACCCACACTTTTTATCGGTGTAAGTATGGCCCCGGCCTGCCAAACCTTATCATACCAACCGCTTTCCAGTAAGTTTTCCATATAAATGGCGTCGGCCTCTTGCAAGATTTTTACTTTTGCTTCGGTAATGTCGCCTAAAATTCGAACTCCAAATCCAGGTCCGGGAAAAGGGTGGCGTTTTAATAAATTCGGGTCGATACCCAAAGCAGCGCCAACTTTACGAACCTCATCTTTAAACAATAAGCGCAGTGGCTCCACAATCTTCATCTTCATTTTTTCAGGCAGCCCGCCCACGTTATGATGTGATTTTATGGTTGCACTTGGGCCATTTACAGAAACCGATTCAATCACATCGGGATATATTGTTCCTTGACCGAGCCATTTAATATCGGATCGTTTCTGAGCTTCCTCATCGAATATTTCAATAAAAGTGCGACCAATGATTTTTCTTTTTTGTTCAGGATCGGATATTCCGATCAGCGCAGTATAAAATTTTTGTTTCGCATCTACCGCTTTGATGTTCAGTCCTAAATGCTTGTAATTTTCGATTACCTGATGCATCTCATCTTTACGCATTAGCCCATTGTCAACGACAATGCAATACAACTGATGGCCTATGGCCTGATGAAGCAAAACGGCAGCCACCGTACTGTCGACGCCACCGCTCAACGCCATTACCACGTTATCTTGCTTTACTTTCTTTTGGAGTTCAATAATCGTTTCATCGATAAAATGTTCGGGTGTGAAATCTTGTACACATCCGCAAATGGGGAGTAAAAAGTTTTTTAATAAGGTACGCCCTTCCTTACTATGCGTTACCTCCGGATGAAATTGAATGCCATAGGTAGCTTCATTCTTGATTTTAAAGGCAGCCACAGGAATAGAAGCCGTTTTTGCTATCAAATCAAACGTGGAAGGAATTTCGGAGATGGTATCTGCATGGCTCATCCACACTTCTGTTGGATTATCTAGTCCATTAAAAAGTTCATTCTCTGAAATGGAATCAATCTGGGCTCTTCCATATTCTCTCATCTTTGATGGCGACACGGCACCTCCTGCATTTTGAGCGAGTAATTGTGCCCCATAACAAATGCCGAGCAATGGTTTAATTCCTTGTATTTTTGATAGATCAGGTTTTGGAGCATCTTCCTGCCTCACCGAGTAGGGGCTTCCGGATAAAATTACTCCTTTGATGTTTTCATCAGAAAAGTTTATTTCATGGATTTTAGTCCAAGGTAAAATTTCACAATACACTTGCATTTCGCGAACACAACGGGCTATCAATTGCGTATATTGCGAACCAAAATCGAAAATAAGAATACTAGAATGCGCCATAATATTTAGGATGCGAAATTAGAAAATAAAGAAGAACAGCAATTTAATTTTTGTTATAACTATGCACATTGTTGAAATCGCAGATATTATTACCGGTAATGGCAACTTTACACCCCTGGATGTACGTAGTGAAGGAGAGTTTTTACAAGGCCATATCCCCAATGCGGTGAATGTTCCATTGCTTAATAATGAGGAGCGAAGGCAGGTAGGAATTTGTTATAAGCAAAAAGGTAATAAGGCGGCGGTGCTGTTGGGATATGAACTTCTTGGAGGTAAGTTCGCTTCTATCATAAGAGAAATAAGCCAGCTCTTTCCACACCAAAAAATCACCCTGCATTGCTGGAGAGGTGGCTTGAGAAGCAGGATTGTAGGGCAGCTATTAGAGAATATGGGGTTTGATGTTTATATCATCCAAGGAGGGTATAAACAATACCGGCAATGGGTATTGAAATCTTTTGATGAGGCATTCGCTGTAAAAGTGATCGGAGGATTGACTGGTAGTGGTAAAACGGAACTGTTGCATCTGTTACGAGCATCCGGCGGTCAAATTATTGACCTGGAAGGACTGGCCAACCATAAAGGGTCGACTTTTGGGGGTATTGAACAATGGCCTCAACCCACGCAAGAACAATTTGAAAACAATCTGTCGCAAGTGATTCTCCAAGGTGATCGAAACGAAGCCTTTTGGATTGAAGATGAAAGTCGAAGAATTGGGAATATTTGCATTCCATTGCAACTATGGGATATGATGCGAAGTTCCATGCTCTATGAGATCGAATTAAGTTATGCCGAACGGTTGAACCGAATTATGAAAGAGTATACCGAACTGCCAAGAGAAAAACTAAGAGAAAAAACCAGTTTACTTAAAAAGCGACTCGGAGATAAAAAGCTTTCTGAAATACTTCAATTCCTAGATCATGGCGATATGAAATCATGGGCTATGGAGTTGTTGAATTATTATGATAAGAACTATGCTTTTGGACAAGATAAACGGGAGGCAATAAAAAGGAAGAAAATAAATTTAGAAAATAAATTTAGTGTGGCGAATTTTTTACAGTCGCTAAATGAGTAAAAAGACAAAAAGGGGCCAAAGCCCCTTAATGAACAAAAACTATGAAAACAAAAACTATTTGCAAGTAATTCACAAATATTGTGCCAATCGTTGTTTTTTTGCCCAATTATGGATAGAATATACTACAGATAGGCTAACAAAAAATTATTTCCAAATTATTTAAATTCTTTTTTATTGAGAAATAATACAATTTTGCACACACATTGTATATTTAAGGATACTAATTAGCCGATTCCTATTTCTTTTTTAGCAGGTATATTTTTATTTTTTTTTTACTTTATAGGAAAAACTGTGAAATATTACTTTACTTGCAACTTTTACATTAACGCACAAATGATGAAACACATTGCATTAGTCACCTGCTTATTAGCTACCGTTTTAGTTAAAGCTCAAGGATATTATGGTTTTACTAACTCTGGAATGGAAATCTGGACCAATAACACCAGCATTGCTAATTGGAATTTATTGGGGGGAAGTATTTTAAAGGTGGGGCATGTAAAGAATGGAGCATTTGGTGCAGCGGTAAAAAATGAAGCAGCTTCTTCGGGTAAGCTAGTAACCTCATTTCCATTTACAGCAAAGGTGCCAAGAGCTTTTTTTGATTATAAATTTACATTAGGTGCTGCCAATGCTGCCGATACTTGTGTGATTGACATCATGCTAACCCGATGGAATACAGGAACAGCGTCGCGTGAAATTCTTGCTCGGATAATAAGGAATGGCGTTTATACTGATTTTTCTTGGCAAACGTTTAGCTACCCATTTACCTATTTTAATAGCACCATATCTCCCGATAGTTGTTTTATTTCGATCAATTCTTCTGTTAATGCCGGCTATAACGTGAATACCACTTTAAGTATTGATAATTTTACCTTTGAGGCGCCAGCAGGTATCACCCCTTCCTCGACAAGAAATAACATAACACGTATTTATCCAAATCCGGTGAAGTCAAATGCTACCTTGGTGTATGAGTTAAAAGTAGATTCAAAAGTTACCATCACGATTAGCGATGTTATGGGTAAGGTCGTTCATCGTTTTATGTTTGAAAAAAATGCAGGGATGCAGAGTGAATCACTTGATTTCGAAAATTTAAAGTCGGGGATTTATTTCTACGAAATAAAAAGTGCCGATGAGATGAAGACCGGTAAGTTTACGATGAGCAAATAATTTTTAGTTTTATTTTATAAATTAAACCTCGTAGCACCTTTCGGTTACGAGGTTTTTTGTGTTTTTTAGCATATGAAGATCGATATACATGCACATATATTGCCCGAAAGATGGCCCGATTTAAAGAGCCGTTACGGGTATGGAGGGTTTATATGGATGGACCACCATAAAACGGGCAGTGCTCGAATGATGAAGGATAACGGTGAGTTTTTTAGAGAAGTACAGGAAAACTGTTGGAACCCGGAGGCTATCGAAGCCGACATGGATAAATTTAAAGTAGATAAAATGGTGCTTTGTACCGTCCCCGTTTTATTTAACTACTGGATAAAACCGCTTGATGGGCTCGATTGGTGTCGTTTTTTAAATGACCATATCGCAAGCATCCAACAGAACAAGCCAGCTCGTTTCATCGCCTTAGGAACCTTACCAATGCAAGATATTGACTTGAGTATCGCTGAAATGAGACGGTGTAAGGAGCAATTGGGAATTCGCGGCTTTGAGATAGGAAGTCATATTGGCGATCGTAATTTAGATAGTAAAACTTTTTTCCCACTCTGGGAGGCGGCACAAGAACTCGATGTGGCGATCTTTGTTCATCCTTGGGATATGATGGGGCAAGAAAAAATGCCGCATTATTTTTTGCCCTGGTTGGTAGGCATGCCAGCTGAAACAAGTTTAGCCATTTGCAGTATGCTATTTGGTGGCGTTTTTGATGCCTTCCCAAAGCTTCGTGTGATGTTTGCTCATGGTGGAGGTTCTTTTCCTTTCACGGTGGGCCGCGTTAGTCATGGTTGGCATGCTCGTCCCGACTTGTGCAATATAAATGAAATAAAAGATCCAAAAACCTATTTAGGCAAATTTTGGATCGATGGAATTACGCATGACGAGGAGGCCCTGAAATTCTTAATACAAGTTATAGGTGCCGATAAAATTGCTTATGGCACCGATTACCCTTTTCCATTGGGCGATTTAGAGCATGGAAAATTTATTGAACAAATGGAGGGAATAAGCAGTGAAACCAAAGCGCAGCTATTAAGTAAAACGGCCATCGATTTTTTAAGACTTTAGGCACCACCTTTATTTATCCCATTTTAACCGCGGCATCCAGCCGGCCAAAGTAATTAAGGTGTTTTGTTTTACATTGATCCATGCCGGGTGTTTTAACGGAGTAAATTTTCGTGGATTAGGAAAGCAAGAAACAATCATTGCGGCTTCGCTTAACGTAAGCCTGGAGCTTGGTTTTCGGTAGTAACTTTGAGAGGCTGCCTCAATTCCATAAATGCCGTCACCCATCTCAATAATGTTCAAGTAAACCTCCATTATTCGTTTCTTATTCCAAAACGTTTCCATCATAACGGTGAAATAGGTTTCTAAAACTTTTCGCACCCAACTTCGCACCGGCAACAGGTATAAATTTTTCGCGCATTGCTGACTAATGCCACTTCCTCCTCTCAATCTTTTCTTGTATTTACTCTCAGAGTAAGCTTTTTTAATGGCCTCGAAGTCGAAGCCATGATGTATTAAGAAGTTTGGATCTTCCGAAGCCATGGCACAGTAATAAACATTGGGGTTGATATTTTTGATAGACACCCAGTCGTGCTTTGGAATTTTTAAGCGATAAACCATGATTGGAATAATTTTAACCGGTACGATACGGTATAGCAGTACGACCATCAGGGTGGAGAAAAAAAACACGGATGCAATGGAAATAAGAAGCGCTTGGAGATACTTTAAGATTTTCTTCATGCTTAGAATTGGGCACTATATTGTATCATAAAATACCTAGGGGCTCCTATATTAGCCGGAGCAAACAGGTACTCATGATTGGTTAAATTTTTTATGATAAAAGCTACCGTTGAATTAAATTTAACCATGTTATAGGATGCTCTGAAATCAAAAATCCAATCGCCTTTCGTGTTTTTTTCACGATACGCTTTAACGCCTGGAATCAAGTCATTAAAGGCATCATCAATAGCCGTCATAAAGCTGTTATAGCGTATTGTTGTTCCAATGGAAAAGGCGTTAAATTCGAAATCTGTATTCAATCGGAGTAATTCATTATTCCGATATTTCAGATACCGGTCCTTTTTATTCAGCGCATGAATGGAATCTAAGTTGAGCGGGTTTATTTTAGTAAAACCTCCAGTAATAATTAAGGTGGTATGCTTTATTTTTCCTTCAACAGCGAATGATGTTTCAAGGCCGGTGATTCGTGCCGTAGTATAATTTTGAGCTTGAAAACCCAAATAGGGTAGAGGGTTACCAAGGTAATTCGGATTGGGAGGGTAGTAATTGAAAATAAATTCTATCATGTTTTTATACTGGGTTCTAAAAGCCGCAACATCGGCCATCCCCTTCCATGCGCCCCATAAGAATCCTTGTTTTATAGCCACTTCAGTACCCCATCCATTTTCTGGTTGAAGGTTTGGATTGGGAAAAATATTTAAGGATCCTGATGAGGTTGAAGCATATAACTCTGCGACAGCAGGCATTCTGTAGCCTTCCCCAACACTCGCTCGAAGATACGTTGCAGAGGCAATATGCCAATTAACCCCAGCGCGCAACACCTTTATAAATCGTTTGGGTAAGGTATCTACGTGAAAATATTCGGCTCGTGTTCCGAAACTAAAAAGGATATTTTTGAGCTTGTATTCTGCTTGCATATAGGCGGCAGCATTTTCAGCGGTCTTATTGCCATATATTGAATCGCTTCGAATGGTAGAATAGGTACTTACAGCACCTAAAGTAAATTTAAGCTCGTTGCCGGAGCTATCGCCAAATGATTTTTGATATTGGTATTCGTTGTAAATGAAGCTCGATTGGTAGTCATTCTTTTTAATTTCAATGCCCTTATTATCATTATAGTAATACCTGTTTCTAAAAGAATGTCGGTGTCCATTGGGTGAAAGATAAGTAACAAAGGGGTCAATATAGAAGCGGTTATTGAATGAATTCGTTAGCGTGCCATCGGCAGCAATAAGAGGATTGCTATCGTTTTTCCATATTAAAAAGGTATTTGCATGTTGGCGATATACATTGAGATTTGTGCCAACACTTAATCCTTCAATTGTTTTGAAATGATATTTATAATTTGTGGTGAAGCGTCCATACTTGGTGCTTTCTCCCTGATGGTATTGATTATCCAACACGAGAGCGCCACTAAAAACGAAGTCGTGATTTTTTATTTTACGGCTATGTGAAGCATAAATACCATGATTAAATTGGGGTGAAGAGGCGAAGTTATAATAGGGCTTTTCGTACTTGTCGAACATCCCTGTAAAAAACCGTAATTTAGTTTCTGGTTTTTCTTTCGCGTAGGCGGTGCGCATATTGATAACGCCGCCTAATGCACTACTGCCAAACAAGGCAGAGGCAGCCCCTTTGATGATTTCTACCTGCTGCAAATTTTCGGTAGGTAAGAAATCCCATTTAATATCTCCGGCATCGGGGCTAAGCATGGGCAAGTCGTCGATAAGCATTAAAACACGGCTGCCGGCACCATAGCTGAAGCCGCTGCCGCCACGAATGTTTACCTGCCCCTTTACGACGTTTACTCCCGAAACCTGCTCTATTGCTGTTTGCATATTTATATTACCGGAAGCCTCTATTAATTTAGGTTTTAGTGTTTCAATGGAGGTGGTTACCTCCGCAATTTTCTGTTCGAATTTCGAAGCGGTTACCACTACTTCGTCAAGGCTTTTATTCGATGGTTTTAGTTGTATATCAATGATCATATCGGTACTGCTAAAATCAATAGGGATGGATTTAGTTTCATAGCTAATCAACTTAAAAATGGCCACAGAAGGCTTCAAATTTATTTTCAAGTTATAGTTTCCGAGTTCATCGGTTATCGTTCCTTTGTTTCCAACACCAACAATTACAGCTTGTAAAGGCAATCGTGTAGTCGCATCAGTGACCGTGCCTCGTAGGGTATAATCCTGTGCCATTGATGTCTTAAAAACGATAAAGAGAAGAACAAGTAGATATTTCCTCATGTGATTCTTGAATAATATTTTTTAAAAGTCAAAACTAAAGATATTTTTGTGATTGAAAAAGGTAAAGATAAGAATTGAAAAAGTAAAACAGTATATGAATAAAGAAGTTTCCGAGGAAGAAAAGATAAAGCGTATCGCTTTAAAAATGGTTCCGTTGATAGGTGATGTTGGCGCCAAAGCCTTAGTAAGTTATTGTGGTAGTGCGGTTGCTGTATTTAGGGAAAAAAGAGCCAAGCTGCTTAAAATTCCCTATATCGGGGAGGCTATTGCTTCCAATATCAGCAGTTTCAAAAATTTTGAACGAGCAGAAGAGGAGTTGCAATTTATTAAGAAGCATAAAATTGAAGTCTTTTTTTATGCTGATGAAAACTATCCCAGAAGATTAAAGCAGCTTAGTGATGCCCCTTTTCTCTTGTATTATCGAGGCAATGCCAATGTAAATCATGAAAAGATTATTAGTGTGGTGGGTACCCGAGAGGCCACCGAATATGGGAAGCATTTCTGCCAGCGTTTCGTTGAAGAGCTGGTGCCGCATAATGTATTAGTTATTAGTGGCTTGGCTTATGGTATCGACATTGCTGCACATAAGGCAGCCCTAAAGAACAATACGCCAACGATCGGGGTATTGGCACACGGGCTTGATAAAATATATCCTTCGGCGCATAAAAATACGGCTATAAAAATGCTATCGAACGGAGGGGTGTTGAGCGAATATATAAGTCAAACCCAGCCCGACCGCGAGCATTTTCCTGAGCGGAATCGCATCGTTGCGGGCATGAGTGATGCCATTATTGTGGTGGAAGCAGCGCTGAAAGGAGGGGCCTTAATAACGGCCGAATATGGAAATAGCTACAATAAGGATGTATTTGCATTACCTGGAAGAAGCACCGATGAATTTAGTGCAGGCTGCAACAAATTGATCAAGACCAATAAGGCCTCATTAATTGAAAGTTCCGATGACTTGATTTATTTGATGGGGTGGGAGCAGAAAAAAGTTCAAAAGAAGAGCAGGCAGTCTTTGCTATTACTCAACCTCACCGCACTCGAAACGCTCATCATTGAAAAGCTCACGGCAACGAACAAGATGCATGTAGATGAACTTACGAATGCCTGTAAGATTCCTAACAGCGAGTTGGCCATTGTGCTTTTGAACTTAGAATTCAGTGGAATAATAAAATCATTACCTGGAAATTATTTTATTCGAACCTAGATTTTTCTTGTTTAATGAATTAATGTTTTATATATTTGTATAACACCACTAATGCAATTTTACCCTCTTTCCCCATTCTCGCATGAAAAAAATTATACATATTTTAACTCGTAAAGGCAATAATGTAATCAGTATTGCCCCTCAATTAAGCGTACATGATGCGTTACAAATAATGAGCGATAAAAACATCGGTTCGCTTGTTGTTGCTGATGACCTACAGTATCTAGGAATAATAACCGAACGTGATTATGCTCGAAAGGTAATGCTCAAGGGCAAGAGTAGTGCGGAGACTACTGTTTCCGACATCATGACCACCGACTTCCCGCTTTTGATCGAAGAGGACACTGTTGAGAAGTGCATGCAGCTAATGACCGATAATAACCTACGCTATTTGCCTGTGATGAAGGGGAGTAGTATTGTAGGATTGATAAGCATTATGGACGTAGTAAAAGAAACCATTCTATCGCAACAAGAAACCATCAGCGAGCTGCACCAATATATTACCGGTTCATCCTACTAAAATCCGGTTCATTTTTTTTTCTTATTTTTGCAGACCGCAATGGTCTCATAGCTCAACTGGATAGAGCACTGGTTTTCTAAACCAGGGGTTACAGGTTCGATCCCTGTTGGGACTACTCTAGAAACCTCGCCAATGGCGGGGTTTCGCTGTTAATACGGCTTTCATGGGGGTTGATTAGGGCGGTATAGTGTTCGTTTCCCTAGTTTTACCTATGTTTGTTGTTCTGAGGTTGTTCATTCGTATTAGTCTTTATTTGCACTAATATCGAATAACGCCAAAATGTGTCGCGGTAAAAAAAATAATGAGAATTTAAACAAATATAAAAGTGTAGTTCTTCGAATTATTTCCGGACATTTCCGAACCATACCGAACCAACTATTATTTTTTTAGAATATATTTGCGTATATTTGCGAACCATACCGAACCAAATGTCACAAAAAATACACTCCTTTTCTCTGGAATTGACAATGAGTCTGATGAAAAAAATCAGTCTGGTTGATCGATTCGATGCTGCATGGTCCCAAATCGAAAAAAGAGAAGGGCAAACACTTAAACAACTCAAATTAATTGCTACTGTAAGTAGTGTTGGTGCTTCAACACGTATTGAGGGATCAAAAATGAGTGATGAAGAAGTAAGAGTGCTCATTGAAAATCTTAAAATCTCTAAATTAGAAGAAAGGGATGAGCAAGAAGTAGCCGGATATTTTAAGACATTGGATACCATTTCAGAATCATATAGAGATATCGAAATTTCTGAGGTTAATATTAAAAATCTTCATAAAATCCTGATGAGTTATTCTGAAAAAGATGAATGGCATAGAGGAAATTATAAGCAGTTGAGTAATTCAATTGAAGCTGATCATCCAAATGGAACGAAACAAATTATATTTAGAACAACAGAACCGGGAATCGCAACTGAAGAGATCATGAGAAAACTGATTGAATGGTATCATACCGATAAAGATACTATTCCTATTGTAAGGGCTGCATTGTTTGTTTATGAGTTCCTGAGTATTCATCCATTTCAGGATGGGAACGGACGTTTAAGCAGATTATTAGGTACGCTTTTGTTATTAAGAGAGGGTTATTCGTGGATTCAATTTGTGAGTTTTGAACATGAAATTGAAAACAGAAAACCGGAATATTATGAAGTGTTGATGCAAACGCAAAGGATGAGACCAAATGAAAATGTTGATGAATGGGTTGGTTTCTTTATGAGATGCCTTTTACATATTCAAGATCAATTAATGAAAAAATTGGAAACTAAAGCCAGTACTACAAACCAACTTGCCCCAAGGGAAAAGAACATCCTTACCTTTATTGAAAATCATCCTGGATCTAAGTCAAGCGAAATCGCAGAGAAATTAAACATCCCTTTGTCAACCGTTAAAAAAATGCTTACAAGTATGACGGAAAATAAATTGGTTTTAAAATATGGCATCGGAGCCGGAACAAACTACTTGGTTGAAAAAGTTAGTCCACTTAAAACAGACATCATGTTCAAACTTACAAATTCAGAAAGAAAGAAGGAGTTTTTATTAACGAACCCGTCCTCGTTTATTGAGGTAAAAAAAATAATACTTATTCCGCTTTTTAAGTGGGTGGTACCTGATGAATGGTCTGCTAAATTAATTAATCAAGGTCTATATATTAAAATAACCGGTTACACTAATCAAGGAGGTTCTTTCAGTCATCTATATAACTTATCTGCTTTTAATGATTCAATGTATTTTCATCCTAAATTCACCTTACATAATCCAATTAATATTCCAAATAGCGTTAGTGAATATGCCGTGAAGCTTAATGAGTATCCTTTAAGAATTGATGTGGAATTATTTGGTTCTGTTTCTGTTTTTGAATTTGATGTGTCATTTGTTTATGATAAGGTGTAATACTCCCCATTTGTTGTACCAAAAGTTCAGCAAGTTAAGTTAAATAACAGTTAAAATAAATAGAGATTAAGCGGCATTTCTTTGGATTGATTGAGCATACTTTTTGTTAGGGGTTTGTTTGGTTGTGTGATGAGTTTTCTGATGATAATATTCGATATGGTTCTGAACTCCCCCAAAGAGTTCAAAACCATTATCGC
>CANNQU010000014.1 GCA_947507965.1 Bacteroidota bacterium | reverse complement strand
TCTCAAAAACCAACACGAAAAAACACCACTCATCATCAACCACCAACACCCTCATGAAGCGACGGAAAACCGGATGCATTGACCCTGTTGTATCGTGGTACATGACCTCTCCGTTTTTTTTCGCCAGCACATCAAGTATTGAATAACCCATTAATTCGCATCGTTTGGGTCTTCACAAACGGCTCCGCCAAATAATGCCTACCTTCGCGTAAAATATGGAGGTTCGTAATTATGACTTTTGATTCACTAAACATTAGTAAACCTTTACTTAACGCGTTATCCGATCTTGGATTTAAAGAGCCTACAGCTATTCAGGAGAAGGCTTATTCTGTGGTGATGTCGGGGAAAGATGTGCTGGGAATAGCACAAACAGGTACCGGTAAAACGTATGCCTATTTACTTCCTTGTTTAAGGCAATGGACTTTTACCAAAAACAAAGTTCCTCAGATATTAATTTTAGTTCCAACACGAGAGCTCGTGATGCAGGTGGTTTCTGAGGTGGAAAAGTTAACCATCTACATGGATATAAAGGTAGCAGGAATTATCGGAGGAGTAAGCATCAATCCGCAAATAGATGTTATTAATGACGGACTGGACGTGATTGTAGCCACTCCTGGAAGATTGCTGGAACTAATTGTTAACGGCACCTTGAAGTTAAAAACCATAAAAAAGCTGGTTATTGATGAGGTGGATGAAATGCTTAGTTTAGGATTTCGGCCACAACTCACCCATATTTTAGATGCCTTACCTAAACGTCAAAATCTTCTATTCTCTGCAACCATTACCGAAGAGGTAGAAAAGTTAATTGCGGATTATTTTAATGCTCCAATAAAAGTGGAGGCAGCACCTACCGGTACCCCATTAGAAAATATTATTCAGAAAGGATATCCGGTACCGAACTTTAATACGAAAGTTAATTTGCTGGAATATTTGCTTCGTCATGATGCCGATATGACCAAGGTATTAGTGTTTACCGCTTCAAAAAAAATGGCCGATTTAATTTTCGAAAAAATGGATTTGAAGTTCCCGGAAAAGATCGGCGTCATTCATTCGAATAAGGCTCAAAATTTCAGGTTTAATGCCGTGAATCAATTTAAGGAAGGGAAGTTTCAGGCGCTCATCGCTACCGATATTGTAGCACGTGGCATCGATGTTTATGAGGTAACCCATGTCATTAACTTCGATACTCCTGATGAGGCCGAGAGTTATATGCATCGAATTGGAAGAACAGGACGTTATGATAAAAATGGGATTTCAATCACCTTCATTACCGAACAGGAAGTAGCGTTACAATCAAAGATAGAGGCCTTGATGAATTATAAAATCCCGATGGTAACCATGCCCGAAGAAGTGGAAATTTCTGATCTTCTTTTGCCTTCTGAGTTGCCTGTGGTGAAGATGAAAAACATCAAAGTGAAACTTCCTAAAAAAAGTTTAGCTGGCCCGGCATTTCATGAGAAGAGCGAGAAAAACAAAAAAACAAATTCAAAAGTTCCACACAAGCAATTAATGCGTGAAAAATACGGGAAGCCTCAACGAAGAGCTAATAAGCCGGGAAAGAAAAGTAAATAGAGAGGGCTATTCTATACCAATAAACCACATTGATCTTTTAAGGAATTGACTATGCCACTGTTTTTCGCCATACGTAGATTTGTTTCCTAAATTGAATTTTAAAATTATCTTTGCTGCGCATTTGGTTGAAATCGTATTTCATTAAATACGCTTCATTAAAAGGGAATTAGGTGTAAATCCTAAACAGTTCCCGCTGCTGTAAGTCATTATAATACTTGGTACATTCCATGCCACTTTTCGCTTTGCGAATGGGAAGGCGCACTAGGTAACGACGAGTCAGAAGACCTGCCAACCGCATTTTACTCATTATGCTTTCGGGAAGAAAGGTGCTAATGAACAACAGATTTTATTTGCTCTATTGTTCTTCGTCACTTTTTTCTTGCGTGTTGGTTTTGGTGAATGGTTATGGTCTTTTTTACTTTTTTGTTGTATGTAGTGCGTTTTAAGGTTTTCTACGTAAAGAAAAATACAACATCAAGAGCATTGATAAATCCGTGATAAGTGAATAGTAGTTTTCGAGTTGTTCGACGTGCAAATAATTTATAATTGTAATATATGAAACGTATTTTTATCTCTTCCACCTTGCTCATTTCGAGCCTAGCCTTGTTTTCACAAGACACCACTAAGGTAAAAGTCCTGAGTGAAGTAATCATCAGTACTTCGCGTATCGAAAAAGAGGCTTCTACCGAGCCGCGCAGTGTTACGGTAATTAACGCCAAGCAAATTGCCGCCGGCAATGTAAAAACCTTACCCGAATTGCTCTCACAAATCGAAAGTATCTACATCGTAGGTAATGCAATGAATCCCGGTGGAAATCAAAGTGTAAGTATGCGTGGCTCTAACACCAATCAAACGGCCATTCTTATCGACGGCATTAGTTTAAACGACCCTTCGTCGCCTAATAATTCGTTTGATATTGGCGATCTTACCTTGAATAGTGTCGAACGAATTGAAATTGTACGTGGATCCAACAGCACTATTTATGGATCGGGAGCTATCGGTGGTAGCATCAATATTATCACCAAAGAGAAGGGAGATATTCCTTTTGAAGCCCATGCCGACTTTCGATTTGGTTCTGATTATAATGTGGCCAATGCGCTCATTCGTTATACGGATAAAAGCGGGGTGTACGCCTCTGTTGGCTTAAACAGTATTGCCAGCAAAGGGTTTGATGCGTCGGTCGACACCATCAAAAATAAACCTCTGGAACCACGTGATTTGGACCCATTTCAGCAAACCGATTTGATCGGTAAGATTGGATATGATAAAAACAAGTCCAAGATTTCTGCTTCCATAAAATCACTGCAAAAGTTTGGCGACATCGACAAAGGGGCTTTTACGAATGATAATAACTATACGCTTGAAACAAAGCGAACGATTTCTCATTTGAAGGCACTTTATCAAGTGAATAAAAAAATTTCAATCCAAGGGTCTTTTGCCTATTCGAAAAACTCCAGAACGAGTATCGACGACTCTAGTTTGGTAGCCAAAAACCCGGATGTCACAGATCATACCTATTTTAAAGGAGTTTTCACGGGTAGTAATCTCCAATCGGAATTATTGGCAATATATACCTTAGATAATTTCAATACCGTTTTTGGGGTCGGCAATAACAACGAAAAAATGAATAACGAAACACAATATGATAATAATAGTCCTTTCTTTTCGTATCATTCGAAATTGAATTTTAAAGATTCAAACCTTGCTCAGCAAAATAGCTATGCTTTCTTTCATTCCGATTTTAATTTTAAAAAGCAAGGTGCAAAAGAATTAAATTTGGCTTTTGGTGTAAGGTACAACAGGCATAATGAATATGGTAATACCATGAGTTATGAAATTTCACCTTCCTTCAGTAAAAATGGCAGTACGGTTTATCTGAGTCATACCAATGGGTTTTTAAATCCTTCCTTATACCAGTTGTATGCCAATGATCCAGGCTCCATGCTTTCCGGGAATAAAAAGCTAAGGCCACAGTCATCTAAATCGAACGAGTTTGGGTTTAAAACGATTATCGATCAGTCGGTTTATTTTACCTTGGCTCTCTTTCAAATAGAAACAAAAAATCCAATTCAGTTTGTGAATCTATGGAGTCGTAATACCGCAATCGACTCTTTGTCGTATCTTGATTTTCTGGGAAACACCTACCTCAATATAGGTACTCAAACGAATACTGGTTTCGATTTCTCGCTTAACGTGAAGGCTTCTCCTCAATTCAATGTGTCGTTGCGTTATAGCTATGTGGTGAGTAAACTTCGTTCAACCCTTAACCATATTGACTCGGTCGCAACCCAAGGAAATCATGTTCAATTATATGAAGGAGGTGCTTTTCTTACCTTAGAAACCGATGAGGTGAATGGTTTGCGCCGACCATCCAACACCTTGAATGCAGTGGTCATTTATTCTCCTTCCACCAAGGCTAGTTTCCGACTCGACACACGTTATATAAGTGAGCGATTGGATGGGTTTTACAATATGGGTCTTGGCCCTTTCGGTGCATTAGATGCTAAGGTTATCAATGGTTATACCTTGATGGATTTCTATGCTAAATATTTTATCACCAATTCAATTTCATTAGGATTTAAAATCGACAATTTATTAAACACAAAATATACCGAGATTATCGGATATCGTACTCGTGGCACAGCCTATTTCCTTGATTTGCAAGTAAAATTATAACCAACCAATACACCAGGTATTTAATGTTTTTTTTACTGTGGATTTCGTTTTTATAATAGACCGGATAAAAATACTATTTTCACCAGCAGAATTGTATGAAACGAATCGCCATTTTAGGAAGTACCGGAAGCATAGGAACTCAAGCCTTAGAAGTTATTGCTGCGCATCCTAGTAATTTTGAAGTTTCTTTACTCACGGCTCATAATAATGCCGATTTGCTGATTTCACAGGCCATATTATTTTCGCCAAATACAGTAGTCATCTCCAATGAAGACTATTATCTTCAAGTAAAGGATGCTTTAGCGCATTTGCCCATTAAAGTTTTTGCGGGTTCCAATGCCATTGAGCAATGTGTTGGTAGCGATGATATCGATATTGTACTGACGGCCCAAGTAGGTTTCAGTGGCTTACGCCCTACCATTGCAGCGATACAATCGGGCAAAACGATTGCCTTAGCAAATAAAGAAACGCTGGTTGTAGCAGGCGATTATATCAGCAGTTTATGTGTGAAGCATAACGTAAAAATTATTCCTGTTGACTCCGAACACTCGGCCATTTTTCAATGCCTGGTGGGTGAATATAACAGCCCTATAGAAAAAATTGTTCTGACGGCCAGCGGTGGTCCATTCAGAGGGAAAACGAGAAGTGAATTGGAACTGGTAACAAAATCTCAGGCACTTAAACACCCCAATTGGACGATGGGGGCAAAGATCACCATTGATTCGGCAAGTTTGATGAATAAGGCCTTAGAGATCATAGAGGCCAAGTGGCTGTTTGGGTTGGATGCAAATCAGATTGATGTTATCGTTCATCCTCAAAGTATCATCCATAGTTTGGTTCAATTCAATGATGGCAGCATGAAAGCTCAGATGGGGCTGCCCGACATGAAACTACCTATTCATTATTCTTTTACTTATCCCGAACGCATCAGTACCACTTTTCCACGATTCGATTTCTTGCATTATCCTCAGCTTACCTTCGAACTGCCCGACAAAGTCACCTTCCGAAGCTTAGCGTTTGCTTATTACTGTCTTCAGGAAGGGGGTAATATGGCTTGCATTATGAATGCGGCTAACGAAGAGGCTAATGCGGCATTTTTGAATGATAAAATCAAATTCCTACAAATCTTTGATATCGTAGAAGGAGCCATGGAACGCGCCACTTTTATTGCAAAACCTACCTTGAACGACTATTATGAAAGTGATGCTGAGGCCCGTATATGGGCTAAAAAATTAATAAAATAAAGTAGGAATGTTCCGGAGAATAAAAGTAAATATAAAATGTTTCGATTGCTTGTTTTGGCTGTTGCTTGTATTTTTTATCTTTCCCATTCTTTCTTGTCATAGCTCCTCAGAGAATAAAGATGCCTTGATTTCTGAAACAATCTCCAATTTTGACGAGGATAGCTTAACGCTTATTGCGAAGCAAATTGATGCGGAGTTGAAATATCAGCAATTGGACACTTTATATCGCAACAAGGCCTATCTAAAAGGCTTCAACGGCAATGTTTTAGTAGCAGAACGGGGCGTGATTATTTACCAGAAGTGTTTTGGATATTGCAATTACGAGTCGAAAGATTCATTAAATCTGGATACCAAATTTCAGATTGCCTCGTTGTCGAAAACATTTACGGCGGTGGCTATATTGAAGTTAATGGAGGAGGGAAAATTGAAGTTAACCGATTTCGTAACGCAATATTTTCCGGAGCTTCCATTTAAAAAGGTTACCATTGCCATGTTACTCTCTCATCGCAGTGGTATTGCTAATTACGTGAATGTATATAGTAGTAAGGTGATCAAAGAAAATCTTTATCCCGATAATAAAACGATTTTAGAGTGGCTCAAAACGTGGAGTCGAAAGTATATTTCGCCTCCGGGGAGAAGCTTTAATTATAGCAATACAAATTATGTTTTGCTTGCTTCCATTATTGAGAAAATTACCGGAGAATCCTATAATGTATATCTTCACAAGACCATTTTTGAACCACTTAAAATGAATGACTCATGGGTAAGTATGGATTCGAGTGCGCAGGCTTATTTAAATCGTACGATAAGTTATAATGCATTTTGGAAAAAGAAAGAGGAGGATAACTTCGACCGGGTGCTGGGCGATAAAGGTATTTATAGTACAGTAAAGGATTTATACAAATGGTATGACGGTCTGGTAAATTATCGAATACTAAAAGAAGCCACCTTGGATAGTGCCTGGATGCCTCGTAGTAAAGAGAGAAAAGGGATAAAGAATTATGGATATGGTTTTCGGATGATGTGCTATAGCGATACCGATAAAATTATCTATCATAATGGTTGGTGGAATAGCTATAACAGCTTATTTTATATCAACCCCAAACAACACTATGTAATTATCGTTCTCGGTAATAAATACAACAGTAATATCTACGATATTCACTCGGTTTTTGAAATAATGAAAGAGGAGAAAAAATTGCAGGAAGACAAACTAGATTGACGCGTTATGGCAAAAGGTTCGTTTTTAAAAAGTAACATCGGCCTCCATCGTTTCGCCGTCTCTACGGTAGGTAAGCTTTTTAATGTCGCCTTTCTTTACATTCGTTAGAGCCTTCATATAATCCTGAATGGTATTAATTTCCATTGTCCCGATTTTGATGATGATATCTCCTTTTTTCAAGCCTGCTTTTGACGCGGGTTTGTTTTCCGACACCCCATCGATTCTTAGCCCCTTTCCTTCATAAATGTAATCGGGCATGATGCCTAACGAAACTTTCAATTTCGTTTTCGTTGACTCCTTGTTTGCTGTTTTTAAGAAGTTAATTTTAGTGTATTTTTCTGTTTCATTCACCACTCTTGCGATGAATTCTAAAATTTCCTTTTCCCCGTCAAAATTTATTTTATCTATATCATCACTGGGTTTGTGGTAGTCGGAATGTTGCCCGGTGAAAAAACCTAAGACGGGAATATTCTCCAGGTAAAAGGAAGCATAATCGGAAGGGCCAATACCGGCACTATCATATTTTAGAGCGAGCTTTTGATTGCATGCGGGCACCACTTTCGACCATTCGGGACTGGTGCCATAGCCCATTACCAATAGCGTTTTTGAGCTGTCATTCAACCGGCCGATCATATCGAAATTAATCATGAATCGTATGTTGGAAGAATCGAAATGATTCATTTCAACAAATTTTTTAGAACCCGCCAATCCTAATTCTTCCCCACTAAACAGGCAAAAAATAACGTTGCATTTTAGTTTCGTTTTCTGTTTTGAAAAAACACGCACAAGCTCTAAAACCCCCGCCGTGCCAGAGGCGTTGTCGTCGGCACCATTATGTATTTTGCCTTCCGGATTAGGGTCTAATGAATTGTGGTCGTAACCCATTCCTAAGTGGTCATAATGAGCCCCTAATACAATCGTCTGAGTTGCATTATTGTTTAGGTAGCCTACCACATTTTTGCAATATCTAATCACACCATTGGAGTCGTCGCTAGGCGGATTGCTTTTAACCTTGAAGGTGAAGTTTTGATAATAACTGCTCGTGCCGGGCAAAAACTGCAACTTGCTTTTTTCGAAATTATCGGCAATGTACTTCGCCGCTTGGGCCTCATCGACACTGCCTGCGCCTCTTCCATGCAGGCTGTCGGAAGCTAAATACCGGAGATGTTTTTGGAGCTTTTTTTTAGATACCGATTGGGCAGAGCCAATCGTATATTGAAAGGAAAAGCAAAGTAGAAAAACGACTAATTTTTTCATTTTAAAAGATGATTATGCCAACGTAATTTTTGATCGTTAGTCAACCCAGTCGGCAATAAAAAGGTTGGTATCTCTTGTTCCTCTATTATCTCTGTTGGATGAGAAAATAAGTTTTTTGCCATTTGGAGAAAACATTGGAAATGCATTAAAATTGCTTTTCGTGGTTATCTGCGTTAATCCTGTTCCGTCGGCATTAATCATAAATAAATTAAAATTATATCCTTTCTCACTATTATGGTTGCTAGAGAAAATTATTTTATTACCTGAAGGGAGAAAATAGGGGGCCCAATTGGCTTTTCCTAAATGTGTAATTTGTTTCAACTCACTTCCATCAAC
Source organism: Bacteroidota bacterium (assembly GCA_947507965.1). Taxonomy (GTDB): domain Bacteria; phylum Bacteroidota; class Bacteroidia; order UKL13-3; family UKL13-3; genus CAINMV01. The sequence goes on along the minus strand of CANNQU010000014.1, from coordinate 46,025 downwards.
ATTGCAGGTATAAATTTCCATATTGGTAGGCGCTACCAGATGTTTCAATAAGAAATCTTTGTATTCTTTAATTTCCGTTTCTGTTTGTGGTCTTGAGGCACGGAAAACAAGTTTATTGCCATCGGGAGAGAAGAAGGCACCACCATCATACCCCAATCCGAAGGTGATTTGTTTTTGTTCTGTTCCATCGATTTTCATCGTCCATAATTCCAGGTCTCCACTGCGGTCGCTTGTAAATACAATCATATCACCTTTAGGTGAAATGGTTGCTTCGGTGTCGTAACCGGGTGTATTGGTTAACTGTCCTGTAATATTCCCTTTCAAATCAGAAACGAAGATGTCATATTCGGGATAGATATCCCAAAGGTATTTCCCTTTCATATAGGCCACCGAAGGACACGAGTCCGATGCTAGGTGTGTTGAACCGAATAGGATATGCTTTCCATCCGGCATATAATAACTGCAGGTGGTGCGGCCTTTCCCTGTACTAATCAGAGGTGGTTTGTAAGTCGAATCTTTGGCTGCTTTTTTTAAGTCCATCGCAAAGATCTGATCACAATGAAGCCCCCATTTTGAATAGTTACTTTGAAAGGAGACGAATTTGCCATCACGACTAAAATACGCCTCTGCATTATCGCCTCCATAGGTAAGACGGGTGATTTTTTTAAGATGGGGTTCCAAATTCTGAGAGAAGGAATTTAAGGAAAGCAAAAGGATGATATAGAGGATGAAATTTTTCATATTCGGCAAAGGTATGGTTATTGTTGAAAGGGGTCAAATAAATGGGTTACAAACACCATAATAAATCTAAAGGCAAATAAAAAGCCTCTCCACAAAAAGGAGAGGCTCTCTAAATCAATGGGTCGAGTTTTCTTATCGTATAATAACCCGCTGTGTTGCAATGCCATATTTCGTTTGTGCTATAATAACATAAACGCCTTGAGAAATGTTTTGCAAGCTAACAAGGTTCGATTTGCTTTGTAAGAGTTGCATTTCGTGACCCAGCAAATCAATTAATCTAATGCTAATCATAGGCTCACTGCATTGTATGGTTAATTCGCCATACGATGGATTTGGGTAAACCTTGATCGAGACAAGGTTCGATTGATCATCCATTCCATTCGGATCGTTATCTACAATTTTAATAGTTTGTACAGCGGCACCGCTGATCGCACAGTTTGTGCCAGCAGTATATGTCGTTATTATTGTTTCAGCAGTTGGCTCATACAATAAATCATCGGTAATGGTATAAGAAACCAGGATAGAGTCGCCATTTAATGCCGATGCCGGGAACGTTATCGTAGCGGTCGGTGCCACATAATCTGTTCCTGCGGCAGCACTGCCCGTAAATGCAAGCGTCGCTGTTGTTGCTTTACCGTTGACATTACTGATTTTAACCTTCACTTTTACGATCCCTGCATTTTCATTCACCGAAAGGGTAGTGGTGTCAATAGTAATGTTTGCAGGAGCATCATTATCATTGATGGTTATGGTTTTGGATGACCCAACGATCGACGCATTGGATGCTACCGAGAACCCAACGATAATGGTCTCATTGGCCTCTATTAAAGCATCATCAATGATGGTATAGGTAACGATGATGGAGTCGCCATTATTTGCGTTAGCTAAGAAAGTAGCCGAAGTAGCCGAAGAGGTATAGTCGGTCCCTGAAGTAGCTGTTCCGGTATTCGCTATATTTATTGATGCGGCAATTCCATTGACATTTGATATTTTTAATTTAATACTCACAGTGCCTGCATTTTCGTTGATACTTATTGGAAGTGCATCAACGGTAATTGTTGGTGGTGGATTTGCAACGATAATATCGGATAGGAAGCGCGGAAATAATTGATAGCCCGACAGATAAGGGTTGGTATTGTCAAACTGACTTCCCAAACCAATGATATCGAACAGTCCAACGGGAGCAGCGGTGCCTAAGATATCGCTATTGGCGAGTTGCAAACGAATGATAATGGTGTCGGTGGCATTTCTAACACTAATGTTGGCCGCGGCGGTTGGCCAGGTAGCTATAGGAGTAACCAGTTGAACACCGTTGAGGCGAACGAGGTCGTTTTCATTAACTTCATTTAATTTGGTAATCACAACTGGTGTTTTTATGGCCTTATTACTGCCTAATAATATTACCGTATCTGCGTTAAATTCGGTCAAGCCATTAAATTGTGCAACGGTTCCGGGTATTCTCACACTATCGCCTTCTTTTATGCTGTATCCATAATTCCCAGTTGATTTAAAGGCCGTTATCCCTCCTGTATTATCGCGAATTACAAATTGTAATCCAGCGGGACGGTAGTTAATTCCATAAACGATACCGACCTCATCGTATTTTTTGCCCAAGCTATCGGCAACACCTGTTATTGCATTCACGGTGGAAATTATACCAATGGGGAATCTAGGGAAATCGTTATCGGTTATGTTAATCGTATCTGCAGCAATGGTTCCAAGGGTTAAATTAATGGGGTTACTTATTTGTAAGATGAAAAACTCAGATCCTTCCACTAAGGCGTCATCAGTAATCGTCGCAAGGGTCGTTTTAACCGAATCTCCTACCGCGAAATTCAGGGTGGTATTGGTGAAAGAATAATCGGCGGTTGTTGCCGTTGCACTCGATGCAGCAATAGCAATACTCGATGCTTGGATGGCAGGCGACGATAATTTCACGGTAATTGTTGCAGAGCCTGCGCCTTCACCTACCGTTTGTTTCGATACAGAAAGTGCCACTGAGGGAGCTGCCAAATCGTCGTCGATAATGGTAACTGTCGTTATTGAATCAGCATTGAGTACACAACCACTGGTTTGATTGGATAATCGTAAAACAAAGGTTTCGTTTCCTTCTACGAGCACGTCATTATTAATTGGAATCGACAACGTTTTCATGGTATCGGCAGGAGCGAAATTTAAAGTGGACGTTGCCAGGGTATAATCTAAGCCTTCTACTGCAGTACCTCCGGCTTTGACAGAAACATTGACGGATGTGGCACTAGAAGAGGGGTTTTTATATTTAACGGCAATCGTAATGGCAGTACCAGCTTCATTTACAGAATAGGATGTTTGGTTGAAATGAAAAATTGGAGAAGTGAAATCATCATCAATAATGGTGATGGTAGCTACCGAATCCGATTTCAAAATTCCTAAATTCGTTGGATTGGATAATCGAAGAATAAATGTTTCATTGCCTTCGGTGAGCACGTCATTGATAATCGGTATCGTAATAACTTTTTTAGTGTCGGTTGGTGTAAATGTTAAGGTTGTGGTGGTAAAGGTATAATCAATGCCAGTAGTAGCGGTACCACCTGCTTTAACCAACACATCGACATTGGTGTTTATTTGTGCAGGGTTTTTGTGTTTAACTTCAATATCTATAGAAGTTCCATTTTCATTGATAGAATACGTGGTAGCATCGAAATAGAAAGAAGGAGGAATCAATGGCACATCTACGCTGTCAAGTTTAATTGCGGTGTATCCTCCGCTTGGATTTACCGTGCTTGTGGCACCTATTGGCCAGATACCGTCGGCATCAAAGTTTGCATAATAAAGTGTTCCATCGGTTAGTCTTCGGTTTTCAATTCGACGTACTCCATTGGCATTATTATTAGGTATAATGGTTCCCCAAGCACCACTTATGGTATCCACATTATTACGATAGAATAAGGGGTAATTCGTAGGAGACGTAGCACTTCTAAACGCAATTCCTTCACTTTCAATGATGGCACAAGACAACGGACGCCCAGTTGCCGTTAAGTTATCCCATAATACTGCAATATTCTTATCCGCAGCAAAGCTTTTACTCCATATCCCTGTTCCTTGCGTTGTGCCAATGCCATAGGTCATCGTAAGTGCCGAATCAATGATCGTTAAATAATTGGCCGATGTTGTATTTCCGGTTACGCCGGTGTTAATTACTAATCGTGGATGGATATAATTACCTGCATTAAAACGTGCATTACCGGTAGGTTCAATACCAAACCAACCTTCATATTCGCCACTAGCATCTGATAGAAGAGAATCGTAGCCACCAGCGGTGGATAATGAGGCAGATGATGAATATCCGAAATTACCCGATTGGCGAATAAAGATTTCATTTCCTGCACCTGCCGATGTGGCTGCATCAGAGGCTGCCGTGGCGCCATTAAAGTAATTCAGGCAAACGGCCTGCGACCGATAACGATAGGTAGCATTGGGTGTAAGTCCGGTAATTCGTGCTCTGTAAATGAAAGGCGTACGCGGGCCTTCGCCAACTCCCTTGGTGGTGTCGGCCATGAATTGAGGCACAAGAACACTCGTAATGGCGGGTTGAGCAATTGCATTTACGGTGAAAATAAAGATGAGGAGCAATAGGTAGAGGATACGTTTCATAATGTTAGGGTTTAATAAAAGAGTTCAAATCTAATAATATTAATGTTAATCTAATGTGATGAGTTACTCACACCAATTATTTTTTTATTATCAAAGTTTAAAGTACCATTTAGAATTAATTCCTTAACGAATACGTAGGGTTCTTCCAGGGCGAAGGATGGTTTTGGTCGTAATTCTATTAAGCTTGCATAAATAGGAAACCGACACTCGGTATTTTCGTGCAATCGTAGAAAGACTTTCTCCATATTTTATGACATGGTAAACATATTTATATTTGGATGGAGGCGGAGCGGTGTTGCTTTTAAACAATGCATTATTGATGGTAATTGTTTGTTGCTTTAAAGAGTCTTGTAACGTGTAAATGAGGGGTGTTGGGTCGAAAGGCACACCCATATATCGAATTTCGAAATGCAGATGTGCTCCAAACGAATAACCGGTGTTGCCACAGTAGCCTACCACATCACCGGCTTTTACCTGTTGCCCCGGTATCACGGCTAACTTACTAAAATGACCATATAATGTTTCAAGTCCATTGGGGTGCCGTATGATTACACAATTGCCATACCCGGAGGTGAGTTTTGCAAAACGTACCGTACCATCAAATGCTGCACGAGCCGGTTGCCCGTATGCTAAATTCAAATCAATGCCGGGATGAAATTGATAATATCGACCCCATCTCCGATAACCAAAAGGGGAGTTAAGATTGCAAACACAGGGTGTTATATAGTTAGGCATGCCGCTATCTACTAAATTTATTATTGCTCCTTTAGGCACGGTTGAAGCGTTCAGTCGGTAAGGATTAACTTCGGCCGAACTCATAAAATTCTCCGAAGTATTCTCCATGCTATTAGCATTTGAAACAATGGAGGTTGCACTATTTTCGAAAATTACAATATCAGGAAGGCAGGAATCGGCAATGATGCAGTCGCTTAATATAGCATCTGAATTGGACGTGGCAGCTAAAGAATCGAGCGATAAGGTAGTGGTGTTTTTTAAGCTGTCGTCAATCGTTGAGTTGGCTAAACTATCCGTAACTTGGGCTTGCAAACGGGTGTAGGAGAAAATAAAGAGTATGATCCAAAAATGCTTCATCCTTTGCTGTTTAATATTTCTTTTACGGTTTGCCTGTCAATTAATAGCTGCTTTTTTAAATCTTCCAGCGTTGAGAATTTTTGTTCGTCACGTATTCGTTTCACCAATTCTACACGTATTTTTTTATGGTATATATTCGCATCAAAGTTATCAATATTTACTTCAATAACCCGTGTAATGCCATTAATTGTAGGTCTGTTACCAATATTTAACATGCCAATAAATCGTGTATCGTCAACGGTTACATAAACGGCATAAACGCCATCTGCAGGAATAATTTTATACGCTTCAATTATCTTAATATTGGCGGTGGGAAAGCCAATTGTTCTTCCTAATTTATTTCCTTCTGTAACCATACCTTGAATTGAAAAATGATGTTGCAAATAGGAGGAAGCGGTTTCCATATCACCTTGCAAAATAGCCTTTCTAATTTTGGTGCTGCTTACCGTGATGTCATTTATATCTACTTCATTAATCTGTTCTAAAGTAAAGTCGTATAGGCTTGCATAGTCGGTTAAATTCGTGAAACTTCCTTCTCTGTTATGGCCAAATCGATGGTCATAGCCCACAATTAAATGCTTCGCACCGATGGTGTTGATTAAAATATCTCGTACAAAATGAAGTGCTGTATAGTTCGCTATCTTTTGATTGAATTCGAGTACAATTAAATGCTCAATCCCTGCTCTTGAAAGTAACTCAATATTCTCGTCTAAACTATTGATAAGCTTAATGCTTTCATCATGAGGAAAAAGAACCATTCGTGGATGAGGAAAAAAGCTAAGTACGACACTTTCACCATTTAATTGCTTGGCACGGTCGCATAATTTCGACAATATTTTTTTGTGACCGGCATGCACGCCATCAAAGGTTCCCTGGGTTACAACGGCCCTTGGCAATTTCTTAAAATCGTAAAGCTGAGTATATAGTTTCAATGGGGCTGGTATAATGCTTCGTTTTGGGTATTATTAACTTTAAAAATACGTTTATATATTATGATTTAATATTGGCTACCCTTGCTTCAATTTTTCATTAACCCCCTTAAGGCAACGCTAGCAACTAAACTTCCAAATATAGTTGGCATATAGCTTATGGTGCCAATCGTCGATTTCTTTCTCGTAATATCATCATTTAAAACGATTTTGCTTTTATCCGATAGTTCGGGTGAGAATACCACCTCAAATCCTGTGGTGATACTGAATCGTCGTTTTAAATATTTTCGAACATACCGGGCTAACAAATCGTTGTATGATTCACTGATATCGGCAATTTGAACCTGGGTAGGATCAACTTTTCCGCCTGCTCCCATGCTCGAAACAATAGGAATGCTGCGTTCCAAACAAGCTTTTATAAAATTCACTTTTGGTGTTAGGGTGTCGATACAATCACAAGCAAAGTCGAAATTTCCTTGGTCTAAAACTTCCAACGTCCTTTTATCTCTTAAGTATTCGTGCAGTACCGTTAGCTCCAAATCGGGGTTTATGTCAAGTAAACGTGCTGCCAATACTTCGGTTTTTAATTTATTCTCCGTGCTCACCAAAGCCGGAATCTGTCGGTTTCTATTGCTTGCTTCAATCGTGTCGGCATCGATGATGGTTAACTTCCCAACACCACAACGTGCAATCATTTCAGCACAAATTCCTCCAACTCCCCCCAAACCAACGACGATAACATGAGAGCTTATAATACGTTGGAGCTTTTCATCACCCAAAAGTAATTGTGTTCTTCCCATCCACGACGGAATCATCATTTGCTGTCGATTTCGGTTGATTTCTGCTCGTAATCCTCGCCATGGTATTCTGTTCCTTCGTTATTATTGCCGTCTAATGAAGTTTCTTCTATTGGTTTTTCGGTCATCTCCTCCAATGGCTCTCCAATGTTGTTGCCAGGGGCAGTAGCATCATTCAATTCGTTTTTAACCGGGAAGAATTTTTTCTGAAACAGCAAAATTGCAATTATCCCAATACTAATAGAAGCGTCGGCAATATTAAAAACAGGGCGAAAAAATTCGAAATGTTCCCCTTTCCAAAAAGGAAACCACTCGGGTATGTACGTGTCAACTATAGGAAAATAGAGCATATCGATAACTCTTCCCTGGAACAAAGGCAAACTTTGGCTTCTATAAATTATCCCATAAAATACGCTATCGATGATATTTCCAATGGCACCAGCCAATATTAATGACACGCATACAATAAAACCTTTTGATGATTTTAGTTTTAGTTGATTTACAATATACCACATGATGGCGATTACAGCCAAAATCCTGAAAATGGTAAGTGTAATTTTTCCGGTAATTCCCCCGATCTCCAAACCGAAGGCCATGCCATTATTTTCTATATAGTTTAAAATAAACCAATTCGGAATAACAACAAGTTGAGTGTTTAATGGTATATGAGTATGAACCCAATACTTAAAGAGTTGGTCGGCAAACAGCACAATGGCTATCACAACAACCGGCAGGATGTATTTTCTCAATTTTAACTTTTTAAATGACCTTCAAAAAAAACAGGATAAACCCTAGATTTACCCTGTTGTATATATCGTTTAGGTTTTATAAAACAAACTTAAACTTTGCCTAGTTTTGCTTCAATACTTACCGTGGTATGCGGAACGGCACGAAGTCTTTCTTTAGGAATTAACTTACCGGTAACAGCACAGATACCGTATGTTTTATTTACTATTCGAACGTATGCAGCGTCCAGATTTCCAATAAATTTACGTTGACGTGCTGCCATTTGACTCAGATGCTCTTTTTCTTGTGTGGCCGAACCGTCTTCAAAAGTGGCATACGAGCTTTCCGTGTCGGCAGCGCTATTATCAGAGATATTGTTTAATGCCTCTTTTAAGTTGTCAAGCTCTTTCTTAGCGGAAGCGAGTTTTTCATTAATTAGCTTACGAAACTCTTCCAATTCCAAATCACTATATCGTGTTTTTCCTATATCTTCAATAACTGTTTTTTTAGGAATAATACTGGTGAATACAGGCTTTTCCTTTTCTAATGGTTTATCATTGAAAGGCGTGTTGGTGTTTGTAATAATCTTTTCGCTTTTTTCGACAATTATTTTTTTGGCCGGAATGTTTTTCGCAACAGGCTTCACATGAACTGGAGGCACTACTGGAATGGCAGCTTTTGCAATTGGTGCAATAACTTTTACAGCGGGTTTTGCAATTACTTTTTTACTAATAATTACTTTTTTTGGTAATTCTTTCGCAGCGGGCTTACTCAATTTTTTTGGTTCTGGTTTTAATATCTTTTTAGCTACAGGCTTAACCACTTTTTTCGGTGTAGGTTTAGTAGCTTTTTTTACTATGGGGGCTATTTTCTTTTTAACGACTTGCTTCACTACCTTTTTTGGCGCTGGCTTGGCTGCCTTTTTTGCAATAGGCTTAACTACCTTCTTAGGAGCAGGCTTGGTTATTTTTTTGGCAATAGGCTTAACCACCTTTTTTGGTGTTGGCTTGATAAGCTTTTTTGCAATAGGCTTAACTACCTTCTTAGGAGCAGGCTTGGCTGCCTTTTTTGCAATAGGCTTCACTACCTTTTTAGGTGTGGGTTTGGTTACCTTTTTCGCAATAGGTTTCACCACCTTTTTCGCTGCAGGTTTCACCGTTTTTTTAGCCGGAATGATTTTTTTAGCCGTTTTTTTAGCCGGTTTTACAGGTTTAATTATTTTTTTAGCCATGAGAATAAAACGTTTTTTAAGCTTTAGAAACTTGAATATTAATTGTAATTGCCTCTATTTCAACACTTTCACCCTCGAAACGATCACTGCTGAAACGAATTTCCGCAGCTAAAATTTCGGTGCGAATATACAAAGAAAATTTATTTACAACAGATTTCAAATATTCTGTCTCTGAAAGAAGAACAAATATTTTATCCGTCACTTCGAATTTTTTCTCTTTCCTGATATTTTGTATTCTATTAATTAGTTCCCGAGCGGTTCCTTCTTCTCGAAGTTCATCGGTAATAATAATATCTAACGCCACGGTTATATTTCCTTCATTAGCTACTTTCCATCCCGGGATATCTACTGGAATGATTTCAACATCTTCAGGTAGTAGGGTAAATTCGTCATCTTCGATCGTAAATGAAAATTGTTGTTGTTGCTCAATCCCCAGAATTACCGGGTATTGATTCTCCATAATGAACACCTGAATCGCTTTCATGTGTTTACCATATTTTTTACCGATCGACTTGAAATTCAATTTTAGGTTCTTCACAATTTTAACTTCGCCTTCATGAACAAGTTCTATTTCTTTTACGTTGACCTCCGACTTAATTAATTCTTCGATAGCCTCAATATTTTGCCGGAATGCATCGTTTACGATTGGGATCTGTATTTTTTGGAGTGGGATACGAACTTTTATGCTCTCTTTTTTGCGGATACCTAACACCATACTACAAATGCTTTGCGCCAAATCCATCCGCTGCTCCATCGCCAGATCAATTTTTTGAGCCTCTTCTTTTACCAAATCACTGAGGTGTACCGACTTGTTCGTTCGGGTTAGGTTTTTCCACAACCAGTCAGCAAAAAAAGGAGAAACAGGGCTCATTAGTTGAGCTATGGTTTTCAAACACGTGTGCAATGTCTCGTAGGCTCCATTTTTATCCGCAGTTAGATCGTCTTTCCAAAATCGTCGCCTTGATAAACGCACATACCAATTACTTAAATTTTTATCTACAAAGGTTTCCATTAATCGCACGGCACGATGTGGCTCATACGATTCATAGCATTCGGTAACTTCTCTAATTAAAAGATTTAATTTGGAGATAATCCATTGGTCAAGTTCTGCCAGGTTTTGATGTTCAATAACATTTTGTTCTTGATGTTTCCATGCATCCACGTTGGCATATAAAGCAAAAAAAGAATAGGTATTATAAAGGGTGCCAAAAAACTTACGTTGTACCTCTTTTATTCCTTCTACATCAAATTTCAAATTGTCCCACGGTGCGGCATTGCCAATCATGTACCACCGGCTCGCGTCGGCACTATATTGGGCAATGGTTTCAAATGGGTCGATGGTATTACCGAGACGTTTACTCATTTTTTGCCCGTTTTTATCCAAAACCAAGCCATTGCTAATCACATTTTTATAGGCCACACGATCGAAAACCAAAGTGGAAATTGCATGCAGCGTAAAAAACCAGCCTCGTGTTTGATCTACTCCTTCGGCAATAAAATCGGCCGGGAAGTTCTTGGGTTCACCTTCACCCATATAGTGGTTTTGTGCATAAGGCATCGAACCACTATCGAACCATACATCAATTAAGTCGGTTTCACGATACATGGCTTCACCCTTTTGATTTGAAACTAAAATAATTTCATCAACGAATGGTTTATGCAGATCGAACGAAACATCGATCGTTGGGTTCTTTATTCCTGCGTCACTGGCCTTTTTTACTTCGAGCTGTAACTCGGCAATACTACCAATGCATTTCTCTTCTGTACCATCTTTTGTTCTCCATATTGGCAAGGGCACGCCCCAATACCTCGAACGCGATAGATTCCAGTCTTGTAAGTTTTCCAGCCAGTTGCCAAAGCGACCCGTGCCGGTGCTTTCCGGCTTCCAGTTAATGGTTTTGTTGAGTTCAATCAAGCGATCCTTTACCGCTGTTGTTTTTACAAACCAACTATCCAGTGGATAGTAAAGGATGGGCTTATCGGTACGCCAACAGTGCGGATAGCTATGTTCGTATTTCTCAATTTTATAGGCCCTGTTTTCAATTTTAAGTTTCAGCACAATACGCTCATCAACACTTAAATATTTATCTAGTGTTTTTATCGTGTCTTTCCAAATTACTTTTTGTTTCTCCAACTCCACCGCTTTCTCCTCTTCATTTAAATAGTGCTCTTTTACAAATTCATTAGCGTAATCGGTTACCGAACTTAAAAAACGACCTCGCTTATCAACCAATGTTAAGCTGCCTATATTAAATTGTTTTGCTACACGAAAGTCGTCGCTGCCAAAACTTGGAGCTATATGCACGATGCCTGTTCCTTCGTCTATCGTGATGAAATCGCCAATGATTACTTTAAAAGCATCGCCATCATTGGGTTGAACATAAGGCATCAACTGCTCATAACGTATTCCTTCTAGAGCGCTTCCATTAAACTCAGCAAGTATTTTATAAGGAATTATTTTATCTCCTTCATGATAGCTTTCAAAAGGTAATTCACCTGCTTTTTCATTAAAATGTTTAGGTAATAATTCTTTTGCCAGAATTACGTTGATTGTTTTAAAGGTGTACTGATTATACGTTTTAACTACGGCATAGCGTATGTTTTTACCAACGGCAAGGGCCGTATTACTTGGTAAGGTCCAAGGTGTAGTGGTCCAAGCAAGAAAATAAATATCACCTTCTATTCCTTTTAAAGGTGTTTCCGATGGGTCTTCAACCTTAAATTGTGCTACAACCGTAGTATCTCTTATGTCTCTATAGGTTCCAGGCTGGTTTAACTCGTGGCTACTAAGCCCAGTACCGGCTGCAGGAGAATAGGGTTGAATGGTAAAACCTTTATATAATAAATTTTTCTGGTAGATTTGCTTCAATAACCACCACACACTTTCGATGTATTCATTTTTATAGGTTACATAGGCCGTATCCATATTTACCCAATAGCCCATTTTATCCGTTAGGTCGCTCCATACATTGGTATAGCGCATAACTACTTCACGGCATTTGGCATTATAATCTTCAATTGAAATATACTTCGAGCTATGAATATTCCCGATGTCATCTTTTCTAATTCCCAATTCCTTTTCTACCCCCAATTCAATGGGTAACCCATGGGTATCCCATCCGGCCCTTCGTTCAACGCGGTATCCAGCCAGCGTTTTATATCTACAAAATAAATCCTTGATGGCACGCGACATCACATGATGAATGCCGGGTAATCCATTCGCACTCGGAGGTCCTTCATAAAATATAAAATCACGAGCACCGTTACGGTTCTCCACGCTTTTTTCAAATACGTTATTCTCTTTCCAAAAGGCCAAGATCTCCTGCTCAATAGAAGGCATATTTAAGAGCTTTGGTTCGTTATACTTCATACGTTAAAAAAACAAGACGCGAAGATAATATAATATTATGTTGTACATCGTGCGTTTTGGCTCTACACGCATCTTGCACAAATACCTGATGAACGCCTTTTTATAAACTATGATAAAGGTCATACGAAATACGTTATTTGATATACAAAGAATTCATTATTTTTGAACGCTTTTTGAAAACACACGATTAGAAAATGGCTAAAATTACAATTGATGATATAAGCTTTGAAGTACCCGACGGAACTTCAATTTTACAGGCTGCACGCATGATGGGAGGCGATATGGTACCACCTGCGATGTGTTATTACAGTAAGTTAAAAGGTACGGGTGGCTTCTGTAGAAGTTGTTTGGTAAAAGTAGAACAAGGTAGCGAAAAAGATCCACGCCCGATGCCTAAATTAGTTCCTAGTTGCAAAACAACGGTGATGGATGGTATGGTCGTTCGAAATAGAACGTCGCCTGAAGTGGTAGAGGCCCGGGCTGGCGTGGTTGAATTCTTATTGAAAAACCATCCTCTCGATTGCCCTGTATGTGATCAAGCCGGTGAGTGCGACTTGCAAAATTTAGGATTTGAACATGGAAAAGATTCGACTCGTTATGAGTTTGAACGTAGAACATTCGAATGCATCGATCTTGGCAACAAAATAAAACTTCATATGAACCGTTGTATTTTGTGTTATCGCTGTGTGAAAACAGCCGAACAAATTACGGATGGAAGGGTGCATGGCGTGATTAACAGAGGAGAGGTATCCGAAATATCAACGTATATTGAACAGGCCATTGAGAATGATTTTAGCGGCAATATGATCGATGTGTGCCCTGTTGGGGCCTTAACCGACCGAACCTTTAGGTTTAAAAGCCGTGTGTGGTTTACAAAACCAGTAGAGGCTCATCGCGAATGCCCTAAATGTAGTGGAAAGGTAAGGTTATGGTATCAAGGTCAAGAAATATTACGGGTTACGGCTCGAAAAGATCAGTATGGCGAAGTCGAAGAGTTTATATGCAATGATTGTCGCTTCGATCATAAACATACCAATGATTGGGTTATTGAAGCACCTACAAAAGTTTCAAATAAGAGTGTGATTTCTCAGAATCATTATACAGAGGATACCTCGTTTCAGAAAAGAAGGATTTTAGCTGAAACTGATTTGGCATTAGGCCAGCACCTTAAAGTTGGATTAGGTATCGCCGCATTAAACCCGAACATCGTTTGGGTATCCGATGAGGAACTATTGGCAAAAGCTGCGAGCAAAGAACTACCGAACCATTGATTTGTAGTCCATGGCTGCTTTAACAAATCGTACAAACAAAGGATGAGGATTTTCAACCGTACTTTTTAGTTCGGGATGATATTGTACCCCTACAAAGTAAGGATGGTCGGTTAGTTCAATTATTTCCACCAAGCCCGTTCCAGGATTAATACCACTTGGAATCATTCCCGAGCTTTTAAAGTCGTTTAGATATTTATTGTTGAACTCAAATCGATGCCGATGACGTTCGCTTATCTTTTGCCTTCCATAAGCAGAATATGCTTTTGTGCCTTTTTGTATTTCACAAGCGTAAGCTCCTAAGCGCATCGTGCCCCCTTTCTCTGTGATTTTTTTCTGGTCGGGCATCATATCGATGACAGGGTTTTTTGTTTTGTCGTTCATCTCCGTGCTATGGGCATCTTTTAGTTTCAATACATTACGAGCAAATTCAATAACAGCACATTGCATTCCTAAACAAATACCAAAAAAAGGAATTTTGTTCTCACGAATATAACGGATGGCTTCTATTTTCCCTTCTATCCCCCTACTGCCAAAACCGGGAGCAACGAGCACTCCATCGAGATGGTTTATTTTTTCTACTGCATTTTCTTTATCCAAAAACTCCGAATGGATATACTCAACCTTTACTTTACATTCATTGGCTGCGCCCGCATGAATAAAGGATTCTATAATCGACTTATAAGCGTCAGGTAGTTCAACATATTTACCCACAAGCCCAATGGTTACCTCTTGTTTTGGGTTTTTTAAACGCGCTAAAAACGACTCCCATTCTTTTAAATTGGGTTCTCCATGAAGTGGCAATTTAAATTTTTCGAGTACCACCTTATCGAGTTTCTCCTTCAGCATCTTCAAGGGCACATCATAAATGGTTTCTACATCGATACTTTCGATAACGGCATTTTGTTTGACATTGCAAAATAAAGCTAGTTTTTTTCGCATCTCAGCATTGATGGGATGCTCGGTGCGACATACCAACACATCGGCTTGAACACCCGTTTCCAGCAATTCCTTCACACTATGCTGTGTTGGTTTGGTTTTTAGCTCTTTGGTGGCTTTAAGATAGGGAATTAAGGTAAGATGTATCACAACGCTATTATGCGCCGGGAGTTCCCAACGTAGCTGACGAACCGCCTCGATGTAAGGAAGCGATTCAATATCGCCCACCGTTCCACCAATTTCTGTGATGATGATTTCAAATTTTCCACTCTCCCCAAGCAATTGCATACGACGCTTTATTTCGTCGGTAATATGCGGTACTACTTGCACGGTTTTGCCCAAATAGTCGCCTCTGCGTTCCTTATCTATTACGGTTTGGTAAATTCGTCCGGTGGTTACGTTATTGGCTTGGGATGTAGGAACATTTAGAAATCGCTCGTAGTGCCCTAGGTCTAAATCGGTCTCTGCACCATCATCGGTTACATAACATTCGCCATGTTCATACGGATTTAGTGTTCCGGGGTCGACGTTGATATACGGATCGAATTTTTGAATGGTTACTGTATAGCCTCTTGCTTGCAGTAACTTGGCTAATGAAGCGGAAATAATGCCTTTTCCTAAAGAGGAGGTAACACCGCCCGTAACGAATACATACTTTGACTTGTTCATATACGGGGAGCAAAAATAGGGATTTGCAGGTCACAAATAAATATAGTATTCCACATAATGTGACACTATCTTTTACTGCTTACCCAAAAAAGGAATTGTATTAATCGACGAGTATTTATGATTTTAATGGAATCATCTATCGTAACATTTCTTTCAATTTCTCCATTACAAAATCAATTTCTTCCTTCGTATTATATTTCCCGAAACTAAATCGAACATTACTACACGTGTCGGGTACGTTTAATGCCCCTAAAACGTGGCTTCCTATATTACTTCCGCTACTACAAGCACTACCACCACTTGCACTAATTCCTTCTATATCTAACTTAAAAAGCATCATTTCGCTCACCGGAGAAGGAGGGAAGCAAACATTCAAGAGAAGGTAGGAACTGCGCCCTTCCGCATCGCCATTAAAACGTATCTCAGGGAATGTTTCTCTCATTTGCTTCATCATATAGTGCTTTAATCCGGCAATATAGGTACGCTGTTGTTCCATCTCATGGGAAGCAATTTCTAAAGCCTTTGCTAATCCTATAATTCCATACACATTCTCGGTGCCACCTCTCATATTTCGTTCTTGTGAGCCACCGGTGATGAAGGGATTAATTTTTAATTCACTGTTAATATAAATAAACCCAACCCCTTTGGGTCCGTTTAATTTGTGTGCAGCACAAGCTAAAAAGTGTACTTTGAACTTTTTCAGGTCAATGGCATAATGGCCCACGGTTTGTACCGTATCGCTATGAAAAACGGCATGGTACTGTTGGCATAATTCGGATACCTTGCTAATATCCAAAATATTCCCGATTTCATTATTGGCATGCATTAATGATACAAGGCTAACCGGATGGCTTTGAAGCAGCTCTTCTAAATGCACTAAATCGATATGCCCATTGGGTAAAATTTGCACCATCGAAAGTTTTATTTTGTTCTTCTTTTCTAACTCTTGCAGCGTGTGCAATACAGCATGATGTTCTATTGGAGAGGTGATGGCATGTGTTATTCCCAAATCTTCAACACTGCATCGTATGGCCATATTATCGGCTTCGGTACCCCCACTAGTGAAAATTATTTCTCCAGGGCTACAATTTAATATGGAAGCAATGGATTTGCGGGCTTTTTCAATCTCCGTTTTCACTTCTCGTCCATGCGCATGAATGGAGGATGGATTTCCATACCAATTCTTCATCATAGCGGTCATTACCTCAATTACTTCAGGAGCTATTGGGCTGGTGGCCGCATTATCAAAATATACACGCATCGGGCAAAATTAACAGAAATATCTGAAAACTACTCCTCAACTTCGTGAAGGCTAGTGAGGTAAGGTGTAAACAATTGAATGGAATTCCTGTTTTTTGCAAAATAATGATATCTTTGCACACCCTTAGAAAAAGTAGGGGGTAAAATCGTAGTGATTTTACTTTAATAAAGGAGCATAGTTCAGTGGTAGAATAGCGGTCTCCAAAACCGTTGACCTAGGTTCGAATCCTAGTGCTCCTGCATAACATTTAAATAAATATATAGATAATGAATACATTACGTACTTGGTTTGGTGAAGTTTACGATGAGATGATGACAAAAGTTTCATGGCCTACCGCCGAAGAGTTGAAGGAAAGCACCGTTATTGTGCTTGTTGCGGCTATTCTTTTGGCGTTATGTATAAGCGTGATTGACGTGGCTACGCACCTAGTTTTAAATTTTATTTACAGATAGTTTTTATCGATCAAAAATACAGATGAGCAACGAGGAATCGCCTTATAAATGGTATGTCGTGCGTGCTATTAGCGGGCAAGAGAAAAAAGTTCAGGCACGAATTGAACATGAGTTGGAGAAAAACAACCTCAGCCGCTTTGTTCCTAAAATTTTAATCCCAACGGAAAAAGTATTTCAGGTACGTAATGGAAAAAAAACGTCAAAAGAAAAAAACTTGTTCCCAGGTTATATACTTATTGAAGCAGAGCTAAAAGGTGAAGTAATGCCAACGATTAAAGCAATTAATGGTGTTGTTGATTTCTTGAAAGATGCCAAAGGGCCGATCCCTATGCGGATGGCAGAGATTAACAGACTATTAGGCATTGCCGATCTTGCAGCGGAAATGGGGGAGCAGATGCTCGAACCTTTTTTGGTTGGAGAAACAGTGAAAGTTATCGATGGCCCTTTTAATGGCTTCACCGGAGAAATAAAAGAAGTACATGAAGATAAAAAGAAACTTAATGTGATGGTGAAAATATTTGGCCGACCAACCCCTATCGAATTAGGATTTATGCAAGTGGAAAAAGAAGCATAGTATAATCAAATCAATAATTAACCCGTTTCAAATAGGATGGAACGGGTTTTTTTATACCTTTAGAAACAAATAAACAATGCGTCAAATACAATTTAGAGAAGCCATTCGTGAAGCCCTCAGCGAGGAAATGCGATACGATGAAAAAGTGTTTTTGATTGGAGAAGAGGTAGCCGAATATAATGGCGCATACAAAGTGAGTCAGGGTATGCTGGCGGAGTTTGGTGATAAAAGAGTGATTGATACCCCGATTGCCGAACTTGGATTTACAGGGATCGCCATTGGAGCAGCAATGAATGGTTTGCGCCCGGTGGTGGAGTTTATGACCTTTAATTTTTCACTCGTAGCGATTGATCAGATAATTAATAGCGCTGCTAAAATTTTAAGTATGAGTGGTGGACAATTTAGCTGCCCAATCGTATTTAGAGGGCCTACGGCAAGTGCAGGCCAATTGGGTGCTCAGCATTCACAGGCTTTTGAAAACTGGTTTGCCAATTGCCCCGGCCTTAAAGTAATTGTTCCGGCTAACCCGTATGATGCCAAAGGTTTATTAAAGACTGCGATACGTGATAATGACGTGGTGTTGTTTATGGAAAGTGAGCAGATGTACGCCGATAAAGGGGAAGTGCCCGAAGAAGAATATTTTATCCCTATTGGAAAGGCGGAAGTGAAAAGGCCTGGGGATGACGTTACCATTGTATCTTTTGGTAAAATATTAAAAGTAGCATTACAAGCTGCCGATGATTTGCAGAAAGAAGGTATTCACGCAGAAGTGATTGACTTGCGAACGATTCGACCATTAGATCACGATACCATCGTTGCATCGGTAAAAAAAACCGGACGATTAGTTATTGTTGAGGAGGCTTGGCCAGTAGCGTCTATCTCTTCCGAAATAACATATCAAATTCAAAAACATGCTTTTGATTATCTTGATGCTCCAATACATCGCGTTACCACAACGGATACGCCATTAGGTTATGCCCCTACTTTTATCGAGGCCTTTTTGCCTAGTGTTGCTCAGGTGATAAAAGCCGTGAAAGTGGTTACGTATAAGTAACGCTAGTAGAATTACTTTTTCGACCCTTGCCATGGAGGATATCGGCGAATTATGTAACCTTTATTTCGAATTCTGCAATACTTCAGTGCATTGGCTTGGTAACTTTGCATCCTAAATTATCTATCCATTCACTTAAAAATTATTCCAATGAAAAATTTAATTAGCATCATTTTGTTTTTTGCATTCGTATTTACAAGTACAGGCGTACTAGCGGTTACTACTGTGATTCACCCCGGTACAGCTTCTTCCGGTCAATTGCCGAACGGAATTACACAGGAGGAAACTTCCAGAATTACAAGCCGAGTAAACGAAATAAGGACCATGCGAAGTGAGGATATTTCATCAGGCGAAAGAAGTAAATTAAAAAATGAACTTCGTGGTATGAAAAAGCAATTAAGTGGTCCAGGAACAGGTGTTTATCTTTCTAGCTCAGCCTTAATTCTTATTCTTATTTTGCTAATCATTCTAATCTAGTTACCGTACGATGCTATCACTATTTAAAGGATAGGATTTACGGTTACTTGTAACGTATAAGAGGCGGTCAGAAATGGGCAGCCTCTTTTTTGTTTCCAAGTCTATTTACGATAGTCTGAGCATTCACTAGGATGAATCAGGATGCTGATAATGGTGATTTATACTTATTTTATATTCCATTAAAAATACTTGTCTATTGCAGCACTTTTACATACATTTGCACGCTTCAAAAAAAATCAAATAGGTACAATAATATGGGAGTTATTCAAACATTGCGAAACAAAGGAGGGAAAATTTCGGTAGTCGTTATTTCGCTTGCATTATTCATGTTTTTAGTTCAGGATGCCTTATCCGGTAAAAACTCACTTTTTGGTGGAAATGGCGATGATTCAAGCATCGGCTCCATTAATGGCGATAATATTGATTATAAGGATTTAGAAAACAGAACCAATATTGAAGTAGATAAATATCTAAAGCGAAATCCAAATGCTACAGCCGATGAACAATTGAAGGAATCGTTTAGAGATCGGGTATGGCAGCAAATGATTCAGGAGAAGGTATTGAATCCACAATATGAAAAACTGGGCATCGATGTAACTGGCGAAGAAATATACACCATCTGTACTACCGAAGAGTTTGCTACCGATATCGTGAGAAAATCTTTTGCTGGAAAAGATAATGTGTATGACCCGAACAGTGCCATCAGTTTTTTAAAGCGATTGGATGATGATCCTAATGGTGAGGTGCATGCTCAATGGTTGCCTTTTGAAGAAGAGTTTAGCATCCAACGAATGAATGAGAAATATACGGCCATGACCAAGAGTGCCGCCTATATTACGTCGCTTGAAATTAGTAATAAGTTTTCCGAATCCAATAAAAAATATTCATTTCAGTACGTATCTCAACAATATGTAAATTATAACGATACCACCATAAAAGTGACGCCGGAAGAGGTAACCGCTTTTTACAAGAAAAACAAAGAAAAGTATAAAAGGGATGAAGAAATACGTCGAATTAACTATGTTTATTTTGATTTTGTTCCATCTGGTGAAGATACGGCTGAAGTGAAATTTTGGGGTAATGGTGTAGCCGATGAATTTAAAATTGCGGTGAATGATTCTTTGTTTGTTTATCAGCGCCAAGGTACCAATAACAATACCGCCTTTTCGAAAGAACAATTAGATAAGGGTGTTGCCGACTCCCTTTTTAATGCTCCGGTTGGCACTGTATATGGACCATTCCTCAGTGGTAATGCTTACAAAGTGGTAAAATTAAAAAAGGTAGTAATTGAAACAATCGATTCATTTAAAGCAAGTCATATTTTAGTTCGTATTGAAAATGGTGATAGTGCCAAAGCAAAAAATTTAGCCTATCAATACATGATGGAGATATTAACTGGCAAAAAAACATTTGAGGCCGCAGCAAAGCTTTATGGTACTGATGGCACCAAGGATAAGGGTGGCGATTTAGGTTGGTTTGGTGTTGGGGGAATGGTAAAGGAATTTGAGGATGGCGTGAAAAGTACTCCGGTTGGACAAATGAGTGTCGTGCTAAGTCAATTTGGATACCATGTAGTAAAAAATACAGCACCTACCAAGAAAACACCCGTAAAAAAGGTGGTATTGTATGAAATTTCAAGAAATATTTTTTCTTCACAAAAAACAATTGATGGTGCTTATGCCGTTGTTGCCGACCTGGCAAGTTACAGTACCGATTATACGTCTTTTTCAGATGTTTGTAAGTCTCGTGGTGTTCAAATGCGTACAGCCGATTTGAGCAGCACCAATAAGTTTATTCCCGGATTGCAAAACCCAAAATCAATTTTGTCATGGATGTACCGTGCAAAAATTAATGACGTATCACCAATTAATACAATCGACGACAAATATGTGCTTGTTTGCTTGAAAGAAATTTTACCGGAAGGAAATCTTAAAGCTGAAGAGGTAACCGACTTAGCTGCTTTTGCTTTGAAAGATAAAAAAGCGAAAGTATTAATTGACAAGTTTAATGAGAATTTAAAAACAGCTCAAACGCCTGAACAACTGGCGATAAGCTTTGGATCGGTAGCTCAGGATATTAAAGGGGCCGTATTTTCAAATTCAAACCTGGAATATATTGGCAACGAACCGGAAGTTTTAGCTACGATGGTAACGCTTCCAAAACAAAAATTTAGTAAGCCTATTCAAGGACAAAATGGAGTGTATGTGTTATTTATGACGGAAATTCTTGATGCTCCTGCTACCGATGCAAATGCCATTAAAGCACAACAGGGCAGTAAAATTAATGAGGCAAAGCAAAGCACTGAATATAGTGTGACAGAAGCCTTAAAAACGAAGTATAAAGTTAAGGATCTTAGATACCGATACTAACCATTACATCTAATAAAAAAAGTCGTATCGCGTTGCGATGCGACTTTTTTTATTAGATGTAATTTAACCAAATCAAGTATTCAGGGAAAATGAGGCTCCAGGTCTCAAAATTATGCCTTCCATCTTCTACTTCTCTATAATAAATATCGAAGTGCATTCGAAATCCTTTGTTAACCAATAGTTGTATTAAATCGGTGGTGTCGTCGATGCTATCGATTAAGCCATTCTCGTTTCTGTCGTGTGTTTCATCAAGCTGACCCGTTTGAAACCAGATTTTTAGTTTTGGCTTAACGAGGGTATGTTTCACTCTTTCAAGCATTATTCTATGGCTATGATCGTTATAACCATCGTTTAAATCGAGACTGCGCCACCAAAACGAACCGGAGAAACATGCTGCACTATAAAAAAAAGTGTCGTATTTCCAGGCCGTATCAAAGGCGCTTAAAGCACCCATAGAAAAACCGGCAATATGATGTCGCTTAAAGTTACTGATTTTTATTTTCGCCGCTACAAATTGGATTAATTCATTCACGATGAAAAGTTGATACTGCCGAGCCGTTTTGCCTCTTTTCTTATAGTCTAATATTCCGGCCACACCATAATCATCCAACCGGTGGGTATCTGCGTAGATGGCTGCAATTACCATCGGTTTCATTTGCCCCTCAGCATATACGTTATGTAATATGGATAATAAATTTAGGGATTTAGTGTCCTGCCCGTCATTTAAAACCAGGAGCTCCAATTGAGCTTCCTGTGAGGCGGCATCATGTGGTACAAAGAGTTCAACGGTTATTTGCCGTTTTAGGAATTTAGAGAAAATGTTAAATACAAACATGTAAGGCGCGAAAATATCTTTTTTTTAAATAAAGATAAATAAATTTGGATTTAATAATTTGATTTTTAGCTTTGTAAAATAACAACTTTAAATAGTTGATTGAATATTATTTGGGAATGGAATGATAACAACATAAAATTAATATTAAAAAAAATCGGTCATGACAAAAATTATTGGAATTTTACACGGAATGGAACATAGTTTTCCGGAAGCATTCGTGGAACGAATTAATGAAAAAAAAGTATCCGGGATCACCGCAGAGCCAGTATCAATCGACAAAGTGGTGCAAGGGGAAGATCCACGATATGCTGTAATTTTTGATCGGATAAGCCAGGATATCCCGTTTTATCGCGGGATGTTAAAAAATGCTGCTCTCTCGGGCACTGCCGTGGTGAACAATCCATTTTGGTGGAGTGCCGATGAAAAGTTTTTTAATAACGCACTGGCTATCAAAGTCGGTGTGCCGGTTCCCAAAACGGTTTTACTGCCTTCCAAAGATCGCCCTAATGATACAACGGATCTGTCATTCCGGAATTTAAAATTTCCGATGGATTGGGATGGTATGTTTGACTATCTCGGGTCTTCCACTTTTATGAAACCTTTTGATGGCGGTGGATGGAAGAGTGTTTACAAACTCGATACGCAAGCCGATTTCTTTGAAAAATATAATGAGACGGGACAATTGGTCATGCTGCTTCAGGAAACGATTGACTTTACCGATTATTTCCGTTGTTATTGTATCGGAGGTAAGCACGTGCGTATTATGCGTTATGAACCAGCTAACCCACATCACCTTCGTTATGAAAGCGACAAAGGCGAAGCTTCGAAAGCTTTATTAAGTACGATTCATGATTACGTTTTACGGTTGAATAAAGCACTAGGGTATGATTTTAATACCGTAGAATTTGCGGTGCGCGATGGAATACCTATTGCTATTGATTTCTGCAATCCGGCACCCGATGCCGATATTAAGAGCGTTGGGCAAGAAAATTTTGATTGGGTAGTGGAAACTTCCGCAAATTTTGCCATCGAAAAAGCAAAAGAATTTAAACCGGGGGTGATGAATCTTACGTGGGGTACTTTCATGCAACAAGCGGTAGCTGGAAAGAAAATCGAGAATATAGCCGCCACGAAAATAACGAAACAAAAGGCTCCAAAATCGGCAGGTGAAATTGCTAAAAAAAGCATTCAGAAAAAGGATAAGTAATTCATTTTTTTTCATAATAACATCATCGTATTCACGAACCATTATTTATTGACCATTCTATCATTATGTCTAACGAATTTACAATAGGAATTGAAGAAGAGTATATGGTTGTTGACCCCGTAACCCGGGAGTTGGCTTCGCATGACCAAAAAATAGTTTCCGGTGCACAAAAGATTCTTCTTGAAGATCAGGTGAAGGCAGAGATGCATCAAGCAGTGGTAGAGGTAGGTACCAAAATTTGTAGAAATACCGCTGAGGCTCGAGACGATCTAACCATGCTTCGACGCTCGGTGTCGAATTTAGCATGCGATTTAGGTTTACGTATTGGTGCGGCCGGAACTCATCCTTTTAGTCGATGGGATAAGCAGATGATCACCGAAAACCCACGTTATCATGAAATTGTGAACGAGATGCAAGATGCGGCTCGTAGCAATTTAATTTTCGGCTTGCATGTTCATGTTGGCATGCAAGATCGTGAGTTGGCAAATTTTATCGCGAATACCGTACGTTATTTTCTGCCCCATGTGTTTGCCTTAAGCACGAACTCGCCATTTTGGGAAGGACGGAATACAGGATTCAAATCCTTTCGTACCAAAGTATTCGACAAGTTTCCACGCACCGGCATTCCCGATTATTTCGAAAGTATTGAAGAATATGATAATTATATTAAGCTTTTAATAAAAACGAACTGCATCGATAACGCAAAAAAAATATGGTGGGATTTGCGGGTGCACCCATTCTATGATACCATTGAATTTAGGATCTGTGATATCCCCATGTTAGTTGATGAAACATTGGCTATCACTGCTTTGTTTCAATGCCTTTGTGCAAAGCTATATCAACTGCGACAAAACAATCAGTCGTTTATTGTATATAAACGAGCCTTGCTAAATGAAAATAAATGGCGTGCCAGCCGGTATGGCATTGATGGTTTATTGGTTGATTTTGGCAAACAAACGGAAGTAAATACTCGGTATTTAATAGGTGAGATAATTGATTTTATTGACGATGTAGTGGATGGGTTGGGTTGCCGCGAGGATATTAACTATATTAGTAAAATGCTTGAACGTGGCACTGGTGCCGACCGGCAGCTTGCCGTATTCAATCATACTCAAAACTTGAATGATGTAGTCGATTATATTTTAGCCCAAACCATTTCGGGCACCTAATGGTTTATCGTCCTTCGAGCCGTGTGAAACGGTTTTCCTTGAGGTCGTCAATGCCATTTCAATGAATTTCTGGTTGTTTCGTTTCTCCAGGATTAGTTCCATTTTATTGAATACAAAAAAGAAGCCGCGACTTGTTGCGCAGCTTCTTTTTACATCAATTTGAATCTCACTCTATAATTAATTTCTTGGTAATATTCATGCTTTCGTTGGCAATATTCAATAAATATATTCCTTTGACTAGCATACTGGTATTCAATGTACATGATTTAGATGAATCGTTAACGTGTATTATTTTGCCTGTAACATCCATTAAGGTAAGGGTAGCTTGCGTTGTTAAACCAATCACAGTTACTTCTCCTTGGGCAGGGTTTGGATAAATTTTGATCTCACCTACCGATACATTCGCATCGCTCATGCCTACGATGGCAATATTATATACCCGTATATCGTCGAAACTTATTCCATCACCGCTAGCTGAGTTTCCATCATTCGAGGCTTTATTATTGTCCTGTTGTCCCCACCGTATCTGAGTATTGGTAGAGAGTGTTTGCCCATTAACGCTTAAAATTGAATCGATCGGAATGCCTGATACAAGATAAAAAACTCCCGATTTTAGCGTGTCGTAAGGTATTAAGGTAAATACTTCGATCCATGCATTGTTCATACTTCCACGAATCCATACTTTATCGTTGGAATGTCGTTCATCACCATGGTTTTTATAATAAAATTCGAGATAAACTTTATTTTGAACTAAATAATTTGTTAAATTTAATGTGAGAATGAGGTAATTACTGAATGACGTATCGTTTCCAGCAACAGGTGGGCTTCTGTCGAGCGTTATTAAACGTACACCTGAATTCGGGGCTATGCTAAACGGCGTATTTCTATAGCGGCAATAGTTTACGGTGTCATTACTTTCATAGTCTATTTTTTCAGCTCCTGTTAATGCAAATACTTTTTTGTTTGAACTATCCTTATTCATGTTTTCGAAACCTTCGTTAAAAGGTAATATTACCGGTGCGTTCTCTACTATTTTAAAGGAGATATTGGAAGTGTCATTAACCCGTGTGGTATCGGTGAAGAGGGTGCTGAAAACCTTGAGATTAAAGACGCCGATGGTATTGGTTATTGGGGTAGGAAATACAATGGTATCAATATCGTTGGGTAGCATCAAACCGGGGGGCGATACCGTGGATACGATGGCTCCACCATTAACACGATAACTTACCGGAATATTACTTTGCGCTACCGTACCAATGTTTTTAATTAATGCGGTAACGGTCGATGAACTAGTATAGGTAGGCGTGTTTTGTCGTAAGCTGGAAATAGGAAAAATTTTAATAACGGCAATATCATTTGACGTTTTTAGATAACATTGCCAATCGAGGTCGAATCCTGCGTTCTCCACTGCAGCGTCGGTTGATTGCACAAAGGTTACAGAGCCACCGGTCGTAGTTATCGTTCCGCCATTAGGTAAATTAGTGCCGGTGTATTTCCCTATTAACGGGCTCGCCGTTGTTGGGCCATCATAAACATATAAATAATCATACCCATTTTCGAAGCTAAATGAATTGAATTTGATGATAATAAATCCGGCATTGGTAGGAGAGATGGTACGCTTTGAGTTGGTATTGGCGGTATAATTTCCTACCCCTCCATTATCCATCAGCTTCCCACTGCATAGGTTAATGGTCGTTCCGGTTAAGGTGCCTGAGGGCATCTTTTGTGATAAGCAAATCGGATTGGTAGGAGCAACATTAATATAACTCACTTTTGTGATGGAGTCAAAGACTACCGGAGTACTGCAACTTCCTACCTTTAATTTAACCGTATAATTCCCTGCAACAGCGTAGGTATGAGAAGGATTAGAAACGGTACTTTTTGTACTTCCGTCACCAAAATCCCACACATAAGTAGCTGCATTACTACTGGTATTTAAAAAAGCGGCAGTGCCGGTATTCCCACAAATTAAGGTGTCGTTACTATAAAACAGGGCTTTCACGGTGCTGTCGAAATCATTGCCTACACCCACAGCCGCCCAGGTATTGGTTGTAATTTTAACTTCAGGAGCACAGGGGCCATACAAGTCTTTGGTTGCCTGAATAGCATAGAAGCGAGCATCGGAAAATTGCGAGTTAGGGGTTAAATAAAAGGTTAAGCTTCGAAAACTTATTGCCCCTGCTTTTACCATTCCCATACCGGGTACAGTATAGGCTTTTGCATTGTCATTGGTGCCGCTTCCTCCTTGACACATTAAATAATACCAGTAGTTTTGAACTCCACTGTTGGTATGCACTCCTCCATTATCCGTTCCACCTGCTGCAATCCAGTACTGTTTCAGATAGGTATTGGGATGGTTGAAAAGTTTTGGATTCTGCATGCTTCGTATCCCGTTGCCACCGGGCGTCATGTCTTCTCCAATTTTCCAGTTGCCTGCTCCATTACGGCCGTAGTACTCAATGGTTGTTCCGAAAATATCACTAAAGGATTCGTTCAATCCACCCGATTCGTTTTGATATACTAAATTTGCAGTGTTGGAAGTAAGTCCATGGGTTATCTCGTGCCCACATACATCAAGTGCTGTAAGTGGACTAAAAGTGGTTCCATTACCATCACCATACGTCATGTATTGTCCGTTCCAAAAGGCATTATTATAATTATTGCTGTAATGTACATAGCTTCTCAGTTTAAATCCGTTACCATCGATACTATTTCTATTGTATGAATTCTTGAAGTAGTCGTAGGTTTGTTCGGCTCCCCAATGCGCATCGGTGGCAACTTCATCTTTTTGTGCATTAATATTATTCCAGTCATTATCGGTATCGGTGAAATCAATTGCAGCCGCAGTACTTGTTCCATTTTTGAAATTGAGGGTCTCTACACCTAAACCACGACCGGTTTCGCGCAATCGGTAGGAGCCAGGAGCGGTACTATCTGTGGTGAATGATTTTATACCACTATATTTCGTGTGGGCAGTACCAATTACATTTGAGGTATGAATCAAGTTCTCGGTAAAGAGTATTTCTCCATTCGAGGCATCTACAAAAATATTAGTTCTGCTCATTGGCTCCATGGCATATAGGTTGAATTTGTAGGCGAGCCTAAAATCTTCCACTTTTAATGAGTTGTTTTTCGAAATATAAACGAGCTCTCCTTTAGGATAATACGTAGCCGATAATTGGTTGTCGATATATTTAATCATCGATTCCATCGGAAGGTCTTCCCAAGCATATTTTGAAGCACCGATCGCATCAATCGCTTTTCTTAATGCTTCTGATTCACTGAAATTCGATTGAAACACATCCGATAATCCTGGATAATAGTCTCCATTTAGTGAGATAATTCTACCTTTTAAGGTATGAACGATGAGCATGGAGTAGGCCACTGGTCTTCCATTGAAGTACTGCTGGTAACGGTAATGTACCATCTCTAATGCATCTTTTTCTTGTCCTACAAGTACGAGGCTGTTATTGCCTTTTAAGTGTAGGTTACTTATTGCCCATAACGTAAAATTCTCAAATAATAGGGTGCTTGAAGCATGGAAATGTATAAACACCGGTTTTCGACCCTCTTGGTCTAGCCGGATTTCATCGGTTTGTGCTATGTATTTAGCAGCTTCGAGCCCTAGTAACGACTGCGACTTGGTGACGATTAGTGAACAGAATAGAAATGTAATTGTGAAAAATTTCCTCATGATGGATTAATGATTTGGGCAAATGTAAAGAATAATACTAAAAAATATAATTTTCGATTGTCATAAAAAGGGTTTCCTTGATGGGGTGTGGTTATACTGTAGTTTCGGTGTATTTCTTAAAACTATTCATGATGGCCTGCCAGCCCATTTGTTGCAACTCGATGGTGTTTTCCGTCTCTGCATCAAAGGTTTGAATAATCGTTGTCTGATTCTCGTGGGGTGTAAATGTTATCGTTGCCTTTCTTCCATCTCCCATGGTATATTCAATACATTCGTTGGTTTTTATTTTAGTGTAAATGCCGTAGAAATCAAAACCTTCACTGCCATCTTTGGCCTCCATTCGGTAAGAAAAGTTACCTCCAATTCGAACTTCGTTTGCCGCTTTGGTGGTATGCCATTCATCCGAAGCACTATTCCATCGCATGATGTCATGGGGTGAAGTCCAAAGTTTCCAAACTTTTTCAATGGGTGCATTCACCGTTATTTGAATTGTTATTTTTATATATTCCATATTTGAATTGACGATATATTTATTTTTGGCAGGATTTCACTGAATTAGCCCGTATTGATAGGGAAAATAAAATCGGATGCATTACGATGATCTCGACCACCTAAGGTATATCCAGGTATTTATGCAATTGTAAACTCAATTGCCATTGTGGATGAACTTTAATATAATCGATAATTAATGGGGTAATTTCCGATGCCTTCTCCCATTCGGGCTGCAGGTATAGCTTGCAAGATGGACTAGCCAGAGCCGCATACCTTTCGGCCCATACAAAATCGCTGGGATTAAAAATGATTATCTTCAATTCGTTTGCCAAGGGCATATTTTCAGGTAATGGCGCTTTGAATTTTTTGGGTGAAATGCAAACCCAATCCCATGAACCGCTTAAAAGGCTGCTACCAGAGGTTTCAATATGGGTGTTGAATCCGGCTTCTTTCAATGCCTTCGTAAGATTCATTAAATTGTAGAGCAACGGTTCACCACCCGTAACGACGCAAAATTTAGACGCGAATAATTTTGCATCCTCTACTATTTCTGCTATGCTTTTAAGTGGGTGTTTATCTGCATCCCAGCTCTCCTTTACATCGCACCAAACGCATCCTACATCGCACCCTGCAAGCCGTATAAAATAGGCTGCATGCCCACTAAAGTAACCTTCTCCCTGAAGGGTATAAAATTGCTCCATCACAGGAAGCCTCTTGCCATCTGACGGGTCGTCCAAAAAAGAATTCTTATTGGTCATTCCATATTAAATTTAGCGACTTCTCTTACGAACGTATAAATGAAAGTGAAATAAAGTTTGAAGCAGAATTCCAATCCGTAGTTGTACGAATTAGGAATTTAAGGTAGAAAATCTTTGTTCGTAGGCTTTCATCGTATTCTGCAACAAGGAAGCGATCGTCATCAACCCTACCCCTCCCGGAACGGGTGTAATGAAACTGCATTTCGGTGCTACTTCATCAAATTTTACATCACCGGCGAGGCGGAAACCAAGTTTTTTGGTTTTGTCTTCAATTCGTGTGATGCCTACGTCAACTACAATAGCTCCTTCTTTCACCATATCAGCCGTTAAGAATTCAGCTTTTCCTAAAGCAGCAATAATGATATCAGCTTGTAACGTGAAATTTTTAAGATTTTGAGTTTTACTATGACAAAGTGTTACCGTTGCATTTCCGGTGGCATTCGGTAAGCTTAATAAAATGCTCATGGGGCGTCCCACAATATCGCTTCTTCCAATAACAACACAGTGTTTGCCGGAGGTTTCAATTTTATAGCGTTTCAGCAGTTCAACAATACCTAATGGAGTGGCTGGAACGAAGCTGTTCATGCCTTTGGCAAGTTTTCCCGTGTTTAATGTATTGAAGCCATCCACATCTTTTGAAGGATCTATAGCATCGAATACTTTTTGAGCTGAAATATGCGACGGTAATGGGCTTTGAACAATGAATCCATCCAACGAGGGATCGTTGTTTAACTTTTCAATCTCGAGCAGTATCTGAGCCTCCGTGGTGGACTCATCAAAACGCAGGATACGTGAAACAAACCCGCATTGTTCGCTGTTCTTTTCTTTGCTTGCTACATACGTTTGACTTGCCCCATCGTTGCCTACAAGCACGGCGGCCAGGCAGGGTGGTCGAGATCCTTTTTGTACATAAGTTTGTACTTTTTGTAATAATTCTTCTTTAATCTCCGCTAATATCTTTTTACCGTCTAATAATTGCATAAATGTGGGTTATAATAAGTTGCAAATATAGTTAATTCAATGCTGCTTTTCCTCACCTCCAATCAGCTGTTAAATGGATCAACGTTTACTTAAAGTAGGAAGGTGTTAAGCCAGAAATACGTCTTCGTAAAAAGCGAAGAATACCATCATACCAAGTCACCATCGACAATCCTGGATTTGATAATAAATAAGGGCCGTTGCTTGGTTTGGAAGAAAATACGCAACACATATTCACCGATGATACCTAAGGATATTAATTGTACTCCACTAAACAAGATGATTGCAAACAACAAGCCGGAGAAACCACTGGAAACGATTTCATTCAGATAGAACTTTTTATAGAGCGTATAACCTAAATAGAATATTGAAATAGTGGTAGCACCGAGGCCAAGATAGGTGATGAATCGGATGGGTGTTTCACTGAAATTAAAGATACCATTCATGGCGAATTTCAGCATTTTTTTAAACGGATATTTTGTTTCTCCTGCCGAACGCTCTTGCCGTTCGAATTCTACCGGTGCTTGTTTAAACCCAATCCAGGCACGCATGCCACGTATAAATCGGCTTTCTTCCGGCATCTTATTTAAAACGTCGAGAGCCGGCTTACTCATGAAACAGAAATCACCACTATTGGAAGGGATGCTGATATTGGAAAATCTAGCTTGAATTTTATAGAAATATTTAGAGGTGATTTGTTTGAAAAATCCTTCATCGGGTCGCATCAGGCGCACTCCGTATGAAATATCAATGCCATTTTTGTAGTTGAGGTAAAATTTTTCAAGAAGTTCAGGTGGATCTTGAAGGTCTCCGTCAATAATCATTACTCCTTCGGTGGCACGCACGCAGCTCAGGCCTGCTGTAATAGCAAATTGATGCCCAAAATTTCTGGATAGAAAGATACATTGATACCGTTTATCGGTCAATGCCAGCTGATGCATAAGGCTCGAAGTGGCATCGTTGCTTCCGTCATTTACAAAAACCACTTCTATACTCGCTTCAAAATTACTCATTAAGGTATTGAGTCTTTCTACCAATGCAAAAAAACCAGCCTCTTCATTATATAATGGAACTACGATGCTTAATTGTGGAGTCATTCTATGAGCAAAAATATATTTTTATTGCACAATTGTGCAAAGCATTTTAAAATCGCCACTATTTTAGCATTTCATTTGTTTAACTTTGCCATCCATTTATGAGCGATGCGATCAAACATGAGTGCGGCATAGCCTTGCTGCGCTTACTTAAGCCACTCGACTATTACAAGCAAAAGTATGGTAGTGAGTATTACGGACTGAAAAAACTTTATCTTTTATTAGAAAAACAACATAATCGCGGTCAAGATGGCGCTGGTATTGTTACCATTCGCCTCGACCCCAAACCAGGCGAACGCTATATTAGTCGCAAAAGAAGTAATGCAGCGAACCCTATTGCCGATATTTTCAAACATGTAGATAGCAGGACGAAAGAATTCGGTAGCAATGCCTACAAAGGCGAAGTCTTACTTGGGCATCTTCGATACGGAACATTTGGTGGAAACAGCATCGAAAACTGTCACCCCTTTTTACGACTAAATAATTGGATGAGTCGCAATTTGGCCATCTGTGGCAACTTTAATTTTACCAATGTAGATGAGTTGTTTCAACAGTTGGTTGAATTGGGCCAACATCCTAAAGAGCAAAGTGATAATGTGACGCTACTTGAAAAAATCGGACATTTTTTAGATGAGGAGAATCAGCGCATTTTCGAAATAGGTAAAAAAGAAGGGTTGGAGAACGACGAAATATCTAAAAAAATTCAGGTAGAACTAAACCTGGAAAATGTATTAAAGCCTACCTTTAAGAAAGTGGATGGAGGCTACGCAATTTGCGGTGTTATAGGTCATGGGGATGCTTTTGTGATGCGCGACCCAAGCGGTATTCGTCCGGCATTCTATTATTGTGATGAGGAAATTGTGGTGGTTACCTCCGAACGACCTGCAATACAAACGGCATTTGACGTGCCGTTGGAAAGCATCAAAGAAATTACCCCAGGTTGTGCACTGGTAATTAAAAAAGATGGCACCCTTTCGGAGATAAAAATAGTAGAACCGTTGCCTAAAAAGGCCTGTTCCTTTGAACGTATCTATTTTAGCCGTGGTAATGATAAAGATATCTATATCGAACGAAAGAAGTTGGGCTATTATCTTGCCCCGGAAGTGTTAAAGGAAATAAATTACGATATCAAAAACACCGTATTTAGTTATATTCCGAATACCGCTGATAAAGCCTTCTATGGTTTAATCGACGGCGTTCATAATTATCTTAATAATTGGAAAATATATGAAGTCGAACGGATTATTAAAGAGAATGGAAGTATCACCTCGCAGGAATTAGAAGAGATCATGTGGTTGCGACCACGACGTGAAAAAATTGCCATTAAAGATGGGAAACTTCGTACCTTTATCACGCAGGATAGTGAACGTGACGATATGGTGGCCCATATTTACGATGTTACGTATGGGGTGGTTAGAAGAGGAATTGATAATTTGGTGATGATTGATGATAGTATTGTGCGGGGCACGACATTAAAGCAAAGTATTCTCCGGATTTTAGATCGGTTAGGTCCAAAAAAGATCGTCATTGTTTCATCAGCACCACATATACGTTATCCCGATTGTTATGGTATTGATATGAGTAAAATGGGCGATTTTATTGCATTTCAGGCATTAATTGCCTTGCTAAAACAGGATGCCAAGAGTAGCCTTATTCAGCAAACTTACGAGGCTTGTAAAGCCGAACTCTTAAAGCCAATACCGGTTATGCGTAATTGTGTTAAAGATTTATATGACCACTATTCCGATGACCAGATAAGTAAAAAAATTACGGAGATACTTACACCTGAGGATATGAAAGCCGAAGTATCGATCATCTATCAAAATATTGCTAATTTGCATAAAGCATGTCCTGATAATTTAGGGGATTGGTATTTTAGTGGCAACTACCCTACACCGGGAGGTAACAAAGTGGTAAACAAAGCGTTTATAAACTACGTTGAAAAGAATAATCAGCGGGCGTATTAGATATTAGGTCAAAGTCCTACATTGGTTGCTCCACCACTGCTTATGGTGAAATCACGCTCAAAGGTATAAACCGCCTTGGTGGATAACTTGGAACGGTAAACTATTTTGTAATTACCCGGCTGGAAAGTATATATTTCTCTACGCAAACCCAGTGGCAACGTCATTACCCAATCAAGTTTGTTGTTATTCCAAACATAAATATCACCATAAATATCTTTCTCACTATTCACACTTAATTTGCCTGGTTGTGGTATGGTTAAAGAGTAGGTAGATGATTGTTTGATATCTACTTCCTTGAAATATATTCGTGGGTACGACAGTATTTCTAAATCGTATTTACCTACGAGATATCTTTTTGACGTGTTGAAAGATTGAACGTTGATCGTTTTCATTTGACCTTCCTGCCTCACAATGACTTCCAAATTGGTGTAATTCGTAACCCCTTCCACTTTTAAAAATAAATCGCCTTGTGGCGCATCGAGTCCAATGATGGTATGCTTTCCGGCCGTAACATCAACATTATTTTTGATCACTTCAGGCACGGTATGTACAACCAAATTATAACGATAGGCTGGGTCCAATACCAAGGTATCTGGATTTCCACGTTCGTTAATGGTATGTTCATAGTTATATAAAACTCTACCGGTATAACTGTCATAAAACGTCATGCCTACATTCGTTTCTGTTGGCTTTCCATAAATATCTAATAAATTCACTTGAGCAGTAGTGGCATTTATCGCTTGCGAGATAACTACATTAAGCACATTCTGAAGGCTCTCTTCGGTATTGGCATCATAATATCTACCTACACAATCAAAGGCTTGTTTGAATTTTTCATTTCCTCCGATACCAATTATAAAAGGTTTTAAAATGATACCCTTACGTTGCAATGCCTCGCTTACGGTACACGGGTCGCCGTTACATTCCTCTAAGCCATCGGTAATCAATACAATGATATTTCTAACGCCGGCTTCCACCGGAAAATCTTCAGCCGACTGAAGCAGTGAAAAAGCAATAGGGGTAGTGCCTTTCGGACGAATGGTTCGAATGAAATCGGTAATCTTTACATGATTCCCTTTTTCAAACGGAACTTCCAGCTTCGTGTCCTGGCAGTCGTGCATAGAGGTAGGACTACGATGCCCAAAAACACGTAATGCAAGTTCTACCGATTGTTGATAGCTTAACGAATCAATAATGCGGGTTAAAACTTTTTTTGCCGAATTAATTCTATTGTCATTATCTAATTTGGCATACATGCTGTTGCTCGCATCGAACAGAAACAAGATACGGGTTCGTACTTTTATCTCTTCCGCACGGGTGTTTACCGATTTGTTTTCATTGGGAGCCATTCGTTTTACCTGTGCGAAGGAACGAATCGCAAACAAAATATTCAAAAAGATAAAAAGTTTTTTCAAAGATTATGAATAATTAGAGTTTTAAGTATATACCAATCATTAAACTTAATAAAACGAAAACATTGAAAATTTATTGTCCTATATCTAATAATCCCCAAGCGTTTCAGGTAGCAGGGCCAATGCATTTTTCAGGTCTTCATCATTGGGCGCGATGCCATGCCATTTATGTGAGCCCATCATAAAATCAACACCCATTCCCATCTCGGTACGCATCATAATCACAATGGGTT
The DNA here is from genome assembly GCA_947507965.1 of Bacteroidota bacterium. Lineage (GTDB taxonomy): Bacteria > Bacteroidota > Bacteroidia > UKL13-3 > UKL13-3 > CAINMV01. The sequence continues at coordinate 10,607 of CANNQU010000014.1, read as the reverse complement.
TCCCTTTTCCTGTTGCCGCTTTAATCGTTTTCATGGTGGTTAATAGGTCATCCATGTTATTGCCATCCACTGAAAATACGTCCCAGCCAAAGGCCAAAAATTTAGCATCTAACGGATAATCGCCCATAATGCTTTTTACACTGCCATCAATTTGCTGTCCATTGACGTCGATGGCGACGATTAGATTATCTATATTTTGCTTCGCTGCAAACATAATAGCTTCCCAGTTTTGCCCTTCTTGCATCTCCCCATCGCCACAAAGTGCATAAATCAAATGTTGATCTCCGTTTAGCTTCTTTGACATGGCAGCACCAACGGCAACACTTAGGCCTTGCCCCAACGAGCCACTGGCAACGCGTATTCCAGGCAAATGTTCATGCGTGGTTGGATGTCCTTGAAGCCGTGTATTTAATTTTCGAAAAGTGGCTAATTCGCTTTTGTCAAAATAACCACTGCGTGCTAGTACACTATAAAATAGGGGAGAGACATGGCCATTGCTTAGAAAAAAAAGGTCCTCCTCAACCCCATCCATATTGAACTTAGGGTTATGGTTCATAATCTCAAAATAAAGTGCTACTAAATAGTCTGCACAGCCCAGCGACCCACCGGGATGTCCTGATTTAGCACCATGTACCATGCGAACGATATCGCGTCGAACTTGGGTAGCTATGTTTTTTAATTCTTCTGATTGCATATCATTATACCGATAAAATGGATCCGTGTTTCTTTTTTCAAAAATAAAAAAAAGAAGTTCGTATCTCGATTATTTTTGTTTGCAATTTGCAATATTTTATCCATGTAATAAAACTATATTTATGGGCTTATTGTGTATAAATAGCCTTGGTGTCGTTGAAGGATTGCATGGCCTCTGCTTTGAAGATAATTGCTATGATTATTTTTATGTAAATTTGTAAGGTGCGATTAATTAAGAAACTATTTCTTTTCTTTCTGTTGCTGTTTTCTTTTCATGCGAAAACGCAAATTGCTGAAGCCCGATGGGAGATCATCAGTTCACCCAATTTTGATTTATACCTGCCTAAGTCATCCGACGTAGATTATTACCGGTTATTAGGTGACGTGGAAAATCATTTGTCTTATTGCGAGAATTTATTTGATTTCCATTTGAACGAAAGCATCAGATTGGTGCTTTCGAAAAATGTTAATATTGTAAAAAATCCGGTCTCATTAAATAATTCGAAATCTACCGAAGTGGAATTTGACCGACATACCGGCTATATTGTTAGTAATAATAGTTATAACACCATTTTGTTGCAAGCGAAAAATGCCATCGTGGAAATTTTATTTAATGATTTGATGTATGGGAAATCATTTCAGGATAGAATTCAGAATAATGCGTTACTTCAAGTACCTAACTGGTTTTTGAAGGGTGTTATGGCCTATTGTAATGAGCCTTGGCTGAACCAATACGATGGCATGCTAAGGGAGTACTTCTTAGCCAACCGAAAGGGTAGCTTTAATGTTTTAGATGAACATGATGAGACCTTGGCTGGGTATAGTTTTTGGAAGTTTTTAGTGAACCAATACGGTGAGCAAAATATCGCTAATGTGCTCTATATTTCTCACCTCAGTCGAAGCATCGAAAGTGGGATGTACTTTGTTTATGGAAAAAGTATTCCGGTGTTAATGGAAGAATGGAGTGTTTATTTCCACGAAACATACAGTGGAGAATTTAAAGGTTTTTCAGAGGTGCCTGGTACGAGTATTCGAAATGCCACAGGAATGGATCATATATCCGTTTCTCCTGATGGAAAATGGCTCGCCGGCATAAAATACGACGCGTTTAAAACGAAAATTTACTGCCTTAATTTGCTGACGAATAATCGAACCTTAATTAATACTTCAGATGCTTCAAGTGAGGTGTTACTTCGTTGGCGCGATTTTGGGAACAGAAATGAATTAGTGTATAAAATTTCATCTACCGGTATCGAAAGTATAGTTTTTTATAATCCGATTAAAAGTAGAAATATCAAAACGTTAGATGTTAACGACTTTGATAAGCTTTTAAACTTCGATATGGATGTTTTAGGAAACTATGTTTTTTATGGCGTAAAAAAGTCGAAATCGTACCTTTTGTACTATTCCAGTGAACGTAAGAAATTAGTTACGCTACTTTCACAAGTTCATCTGCTTGATGTAAAACTATTCGATAACCAGGTTTATTTTGCTGCTAATACAGGCATTGGCAACCATTTAATTCGTTACAACGGTACGTTTGATACCTTGCTTACCATGGCCGAATCTTCCAGCTTTCGGATGTTAACCATAGATTCGGTCAACCTAACCTATTTTGCCAATAGCACAGGTCTTAACCAGGTTTATCAATATCACTGGGGTACTAAAGCAATGATGGCGCTAACCGATTTTACGCATTATTCACCGAGTATCTCTTGTTCTGCAGGTAACGAGTTTTGTTTTTATGCCAAGGGTGCGTTAGGGAGCGCTAAAATTTTGAGCGTCCCGTTTCGTTCTATCGATACCGTTGACTTGCCGAGTCCATTCTGTGTACGCTATCCCTTTGGTAAATCGATTGCTACAGGCCAATCAAGTAAGGATACTTTATCCAATATAATGGATGATACGGCGATGGTTGAAAATCCAAGATATTATTTTTTAAACGGGTTTAATGAAGAGGATGAAAAAGAATTTCAATATTTACTCGATAGCATCAAATGGGCACAAAAGGCGAGTAAGTTAAATCTCACGGTTTCAAAAAGTTATGATTTGAATTTTGCTACGCTAAAAGTGTCGTTATTACAACTCGACAACTCCAATTTTTTCAACATCGTTGATTTGGCTCCTTTAAGTCCAACCGGGTATCAATATTATAACTATTATAACTATTTAAAATCGGAGATGGTATTAAAAGATATTCTAAATAAGTATCAAATTTTAGGAGGTTTCAGGCTATCAACGAATTTGGGAGGAGGTTATGATACCTATTTGAAATTCGAAAAAACGTTTAAGCGTTATACCTTGCAATCTTCTGTTTATTATTTCCAAAAAAGATTTTATTTAGTTGATGATTTTGTATTAAAACAACAAATTCAGAGCACCAATATTACCTATAGTTATCGGTATTCCAATACCGTCACACTAAAAGTGGGCAGTACCATCATGCCGTTTGGAAACAGTATTCTCTCTACCGAGCGAAGTGCCTTATCTCAGAATAGAAGCAACGCTACTGTTTTTTCTTTAAACACAGAGTTTCAATATCGTATGTTGAAACGTTTTACCGATTTTTTATATCAGGGGATAAATATTCAAGTGCTACCTCAATTTTATTATAATAGTAGTACAACGAATACAAATGCCATGGTGAAAGGACTATTAAAGTATTATCTGCCGGTGTATCGAAAAATGATTTGGAGCAATCAACTTCAAATCAATGTTTCAGTAGGAAAAGACAAAGTGGCCAATATCCTTGGTGGTGCAGAGAATTGGATTTTTGCGAGGTATGACGAGCAGAATCAATTTTCCAATGCGGCTAACTACCACTTACGATCGTATGCCGGAGCCATAAGAGGATTCAAGGAAAATGCTCGAAATGGCAATAATAGTTTTTGTTTTAATAGTGAGTTACGTATCCCGCTCGCTTCCCTTCTTCATCGATGGCCTACCGACAGAAACTGGTATCGAAATTTGTTGGTTATACCCTTTGTCGATGTAGGCTCTGCCTGGAATGGCTTGAATCTTTTTGATGAGAGTAATAATTACTCTGTGCGTCTTTTTGATTATTCAACTCCACGCTATATCGCAAAGGTGGAAGTAAAAAATCTTCGTGCACCCATTATTGGTAGCTTTGGTTGTGGTATTAACACCCGAATTATGGGTTATAATACCCGCTTTGATTTAGCCTTTGGCATTGAAGATGGAAAAGTGAAAAGACCACTCTATTTGTTTAGTTATGGAACCAATTTTTAGCCTTTTATTTCTACATTCTTTTTATCCGTAACGTTCTGAATCAGAATTTTTAGGACGAGCAGCGCTGAATAATCATCACCTTGCCTATTTGAAACTACTATTGGATGCTGATTTTATTGTATTCTAAAATACAGAATCCTGATTTTGCAATTACGAAGGAGAGTCGTTGGTTTTCCTATAAAAGATTAAATTTTTCGAATCCTGATTTTGGGGTTATTCCGAATTTGATGGTGCTGGGTTAAGCTTAATTTCCAATGCTGGTCAAGTAAGAACAAAGAATCCCTTGCCGCTACCATTAATCTTGGATAGAAGTTTTTTAAGATGAAATACAATAGATCCTTCTTTCGTCAGGACAATACGGATCAATTCCTCAAATATCTCTGTCCCATCATTCATTCGTATATTCTCCTTAATAATCAGTGTTGTATTCATCCTGACGAAGGAAGGATCTCAAAAACCAACACGAAAAAACACCACTCATCATCAACCATCAACACCCTCATGAAGCGACGGATAATTGGATTCATAGATTCGTGTTGTATTGTCATCCTGACGAAGGAAGGATCTCATTTTTAATAGAAATATCGTTAGCATCAAAATACGTCAATGGTACCTTGTTCTTGGATCTAGGATCTGCGAAAAGAGGGCTTCAGAATAGGAATGACGAAACATCATTGATACGGTACGTGCGGATCATTTTATTTTCGCCAGCACATCAAATACTGAAATACCCTACTCGTACCGTAACGACTCTATCGGATCGAGTGCCGCAGCCTTACGGGCAGGGAAATAGCCGGCAAGGATACCCACCATAAGACAAATAAAATAAGAACCAATGACCCAACCCCACGGCACGGTAAATTGTGATTTGAAAATAAAAGAAATGATATTGCCGGCCAGTACCCCCAAAAAAATACCAAACAATCCCCCAAACTGACATATTGCAATAGCTTCAATTAAAAATTGTTGTAGTATCGAGTCGGACTTAGCCCCTAGCGCCTTTCGGATTCCAATTTCATGAGTACGTTCGGTAACACTAACGAGCATAATATTCATTAACCCAATAGAGGCCCCCAGCAAGGTAATGACGCCCACTAAAATGGCAAATATTCGTAAATACACCAATTGATCATCGAGGGTCTGAGCAAAAACATCACTTCTGCTAATTTGAAAATTATTTTCATCTTCTACTCGTAAATGACGTATGTTTCGCATAACGCCTTTAGCCTCTTCTACCGCATCGTCAATTTTTTGGATGTCGTCAACGGCAACATTTAAAGAAAAGGAACTGTTTTCGGAAACGAATTCGGTGCGTGCTGTCGTTAATGGAATAATGCACCAGCGGTCGGGATTAAAACCCATGCTACCACCTGCTTTTAACAATACGCCCACCACTCTAAATTTTTTATCAGCAACACTTATCGTGTTTGAAATTGGCCCTAATCGGCTCTTGGTAAAGAGCTTCTCCGCAATTTCACTTCCGATAATACATACATCGGCTCCTGAATTTAATTCATTGGGGTTGAAATTTCTTCCTAGATTTATTTTTAGTCCTGTATTGGCGAGATAGTTTTCATTGCCTCCGGTAACTACGATATTGGGATTTGTTTTTTCTTCTTCAAACTTTAAAATAGCATTACCGGTACACATGGTGGTTATCGAAATACGAGAAGGGTACTTATATTCCTGTTCGAAACTTCTGGCTTCGGAAAAGGTGATGGTTCGATAAACAACCGTTTTATTTCGTGACTTTCCAAAACCCATGGTAGATGCCCTATTGCGTATATTAAAGGTATTGGCACCCAAAGAACTAAAACTCTCATTAAGCGATCCCTTTAACGCTTCAACGGCAGTAAGAGTGCCCACAATGGCCATAATACCAAAAGCAATAATGAGCATGGTGAGTACACTTCGAAGCATATTGCTTCGGATACTGCTCATGGCCATTTTTATGTTCTCGAGTAGGTTGATGGTATAACGTTATAAAGTAAATGGCCTGTAAATAAACACGAAAACTATTTATACACTAAAAGAAGTGCCGCACCCGCATGTAGATTTTGCATTGGGATTTACAAACACAAAACCTCTGGAATTTAATCCATCCTGATAATCCACCTGCATGCCTATTAAATACATACTATGCGCCTTGTTCATGATCATTGGAATACCGTCCATCGTATATTTGGTATCGTTTTCTGCGGCTTGGTCGAACGCCATAATATACGTCATCCCAGCGCACCCTCCACCATTAACCCCTACTCGCAAGTAAGATTCAGGAGCCATCTGACCTGCATTTAAAAGACGTCTTATTTCAACGATTGCACTATCGGTAAAAGTTACCGGTATCTTCGTTTCGGTTATTTCTAAAGTATCCATCATGGAATAATAAATTAAGCTTACGTTTCAGGTTACAAATTTACAATAATTTTCTTGGTAAAATAGATTTCAAAAACCGAATTATCTCATCCTGATTATGAATATTAAAGCGAAGAAAGTTGAGTTATACGAGAAGTCAAATAATAAAGATGGCAATGCGCCAATCTGCTTTTTAGGCAACCCTATTTTATCCACGTGTACGATTAAAATTCATCGTATGCTTTAACAAATTAAATTTATATTTGCAGATATGAATTTAATTCAAGTTTCTGGCGGTGAAATGGAATATAATACCCAGCGTAAAAATTTGATTATTGCTGAGTATGGTCGCAATATTCAAAATATGGTGGAGTATGTTTGTGCAACGGAAGACCGTGTAGAGCGCAACCGACTTGCCCTGGCTGTGATCCAGGTGATGGGACAACTGAATCCACATCTGCGTGATGTGCCTGATTTTAAACATAAACTATGGGATCACTTGTATGTGATGGCCGATTTTAACTTGGATATTGACTCCCCTTACCCCAATCCCGACCCTGCTGTATTGGCAGAGAAACCAATTCCTGTGCCATATAATACCTCCGTACCGAAAGTTCGTTTTTATGGTAAAGGCATTGAAATGCTGCTAAAGAAATGTGGTGAATTGGAAGAAGGAGAAGAGCGAAAAGCCTTTGCACAGGCTATGGGTAACTTAATGAAAACCTATCACAAAGCGTGGAATGATGAAAATGTAAGTGATGAAGCCATTGCCAAGCAAATGGTGGAACTTTCGAAAGGATTGGTTACCCCATACGAAGGGATGAGCTTCCGTTATGAGAAACTACAAGGTAAAAACATTCCAAATAACAACCAATTCCGCTCCGCGGCTCCAAATAATAATAGAAACAACAAAAACTTCAAAAATAACAACCGGAATAACAATCCGAATAACCCCAATCGGAATAATAACCCGAATAGAAATAATAACCCGAACAGTAATAATCCGAATAATAACAATTACAAATTCAAGAAGTAAGATCGGATTTTTTGGAGTGAGACGATCTCCTCGAAATTAATTCATCATCATTAGGAGAGTTAGAGGACGCTAAATTGATTTCAAACTATGTCATCATTTCTCATACAAGGCAATGCACAACTACACGGTGAGATTACGCCACAAGGTGCAAAAAACGAGGCGCTGCAAATAATTTCAGCCGTTTTATTGACATCCGATAAGGTTACGATTTCTAATATCCCCAATATTAGGGATGTGATGAAGTTAATCGAGTTATTGCAAGATCTAGGTGTCACGGTAATAAAGCATTCGGAAGATACGTATGCGTTTGAGGCCAAAAATGTAAACCTCGAATACCTGAATACCGAAGAGTTTAAGAAAAAAGGAGCGGCATTACGTGGTTCCATTATGATTTTAGGCCCCCTGTTATCGCGGTTTGGAAGAGGTTATATACCCGCACCTGGAGGCGACAAAATTGGCAGAAGACGATTAGACACTCACTTCACCGGATTCATGGCCTTGGGAGCGAAATTTGAATATGATGCCGCAACGAAATTTTACCGAGTAGATGCTACGCATTTAAAAGGCACTTACATGTTACTGGATGAGCCTTCGGTAACAGGCACCGCCAATATCGTTATGGCAGCTGCCCTTTCGAAAGGTGAAACCACCATTTATAATGCGGCCTGCGAACCCTATTTACAACAGCTTTGTAAGATGCTCAACCGTATGGGAGCGAACATCACCGGAATTGGAAGTAATTTACTGCAAATTAAAGGAGTGAGTTCTCTTCACGGCACGGAGCATCGGATGCTGAGTGATATGATTGAAGTGGGCAGTTTCATTGGTCTCGCCGCCATGACCCGCAGTGAGCTCACCATTAAAAATGCAGGGGTGAAAGATCTTGGAATTATTCCTACTATTTTCAGACGACTAGGTATTGATGTGCAGGAACGTGGCGACGACCTTTATATTCCATCTCAAGAAATTTATAAAATCGAAACCTTTATTGATGGCAGCATACTAACGGTTTCCGATGGGCCTTGGCCAATGTTCACCCCCGATTTAATTAGTATCATGCTGGTTACCGCAATTCAGGCGGAAGGCAATGTTTTGATTCATCAAAAAATGTTTGAAAGCCGTTTGTTTTTTGTAGATAATTTAATTGATATGGGCGCACAAATTATTTTATGCGACCCCCATAGAGCTACTGTTATGGGCTTGGCACGTAAGCAACAGTTGCGAGGCATTACCATGAGCAGCCCTGATATACGGGCCGGGGTGTCGTTACTCATCGCTGCCCTAAGTGCTAAAACACCAAGCACCATTCATAATGTAGAGCAGATAGATCGGGGTTATCAATATATCGACACTCGATTGAATGCCTTAGGAGCAACCATCGAGAGAATAAATTAGTCGTTGAAAAAAGCTTTCCTTGGCACCATCAAATAAGAATTAGCCGGCATTGGGTTTGTTTAACAAAGCGAAGAATTCTTGCAGGGTAATAATCTTTATTTTCAGCTTTTCTGCCTTCTCTAATTTCGCAGGGCCCATATTTTCGCCGGCCAAGAGTAAATCTAATTTTGCTGTTACGCCGCTGGCATTTTTGCCTCCGTGGGCTTCTACCAACTTTTTTAATTCATCACGATCGTAACCGTCGAAAACGCCACTTATCAATACCGATTTACCAAGTAACACATCCGAATCGAGCACCACATCTTTATAATCACTCACAAACTGCAACCCATGCACTTTCATTCGAGTGATGAGACTCACATTTTCTTCATCTGCAAAAAAAGCAATGATACGCTCTGCAATTTTATCACCTATCTCTGGCACAAAATTCATTTCTTCTTTTGTCGCAATTCTCAGCGCGTCGATCGATTTAAAATATTGTGCTAATTTCTTCGCCACGGTTTCTCCAACCAATCGTATTCCTAAGCCAAACAATACGCGTTCAAAAGGTTGTTGTTTCGATTTCTCAATTCCATCAATCACATTCTGTGCCGACTTCTCGGCCATGCGCTCCTGAACTACCACCTCATCAAATTTCAGGTCATATAAATCGGCGTAATTATGTATTAATCCCGATCGGTAAAGCTGCTCTACCGTCTCCCCTCCCAGCCCATCAATATCCATCGCCTTACGGCTCACAAAATGAATAATTTTGCCTATTACCTGCGGTGGACAATGACTCTCATTCGGGCAAAAATGGTTAGCCTCTCCCTCTCTACGTACAAGCGGCGTTGAACACTCGGGGCAAGTACTAATAAATTTCGTAACCTCGCTATCCGCTCGACGCTTCGTTAAATCGACGCCTGTAATTTTAGGGATAATCTCCCCTCCTTTCTCAACAAATACGGTATCCCCTTCGCGAATATCCAATCGTTCCATCTCATTCGCATTATGCAATGTAGCACGTTTCACGGTAGTGCCTGCAAGTAACACCGGCCTTAGGTTTGCTACAGGTGTTATGTTACCTGTTCGGCCTACTTGATAGGAGATTTCATTCAAAATGGTGGCTGCACTCTGCGCTTTGTACTTATAGCTAATAGCCCAACGAGGTATTTTGGCAGTGAAGCCAAGTTCCTGTTGCTGTGCGTAGCTGTTTACCTTTATAACGATGCCGTCGATATCAAAAGGCAATTTGAATCGTTCATTTTCCCAATATTTTATATAAGCAAAGACCTCTTGTAATGAGCTTATTTTTTGGTAAAATTTACCGACATTAAATCCAAGCATTCCGGCAAACTCCAGACTCTCGAAATGGGTTTTAAAATGCGAATCCTCCAACAGGACGTTATAAAGAAAACAATCCAATGGCCGGCGGGCAACTTCTCGGCTGTCTTGCATTTTAAGCGTGCCGCTGGCGCAGTTGCGTGGATTGGCAAAAGGCGGTTCATCATTATCGATGCGTTGCTGATTTAATCGTTCAAAGCCTTTTAATGGCATCACAATCTCCCCACGTATTTCAAATGAAGGAGGGATTGCGTTGATACTTTTTAAGGAGAGAGGAATGGTTTTAATTGTTTTCACATTGGCCGTTACGTCATCGCCTTGCACCCCATCGCCACGCGTGATGGCCTGAACTAAAACCCCATTCTCATAACGTATCCCAATCGACAATCCATCGTATTTTAATTCGCATACGTACTCAAAATTTTCACCGATGGCTTTTTTAATTCGTTCATCAAAATCAGCCAGGTCTTTTTCATTATAGGTATTGCCCAGACTAAGCATTGGATACTTATGGGTGACGGTATTAAACGTTTTGGTAACGTCGCCACCCACTTTT
>CANNQU010000013.1 GCA_947507965.1 Bacteroidota bacterium | reverse complement strand
ACTACTGTATTTTCTCTGATCTCAAGCGAATCTGCATCCCTATACTTATTGGATTTTATGGTTGGCAAGGTGGCATCAAGTGTATAGTAGATTGCTCCGCGGGTGAGCGCCTCACGATAAATCACATTCAACTTCTGAAGATGGTTCACACGTAGATTAATCTTCATTTTATCTTTAAAAACTTCTCTCTCCGATTCAATGATGGGTGCCGAAAGTTCTACCAGAGCAGGTGCACCGCTCGTGGTTTCAGACAATGGCGCAAAACCATAGTAGTAATTTTCGGGTCCTCTCGATAAAAGAAAATAATTCGATTTTGTGAATTCATTGCCCCCCTCTGATTTTTTGTTTTTGTATATGATGGAGGTTGACTCCTGGTAGTTGAATCGAACACTATCAAAAAGCATCGTACCGAAAACCATCTCATTGGAAGCGGGGTTAACAGGATAAAAACCCATGGCGCTAAACACATACCATGCACTCATCTGCCCACAATCCTCATTGCCACATAGTCCTTCGGGTGTAGGCTTGTACAATGAACGGCAGATTTCTTTTACATATTTTGATGTCGAATCAATAGCATTAAACAAATAGGGAATATGGTGGCTGGGCTCATTACCATGGGCATATTGACCGATCATTCCGCTAATATCCGATTGATCGCGACCGGTAGTTTTGGAGTCGCTATTAAAAAGTTGTGACAATTTATTGATGTCGTAAATCTTCTCATACTGCTGAGGCACCGCAAACGAATACTGCCAGGCATTGGCTTCAGTATAATGATTATTAACTTGCTTCGGGTCAAATGGAGTAAGCCATCCTCCATTTTTTCGGGGACGCATGAAACCCGTTTGCACATCGTAAACATTTTTCCAAGAGCCGGCTAACTTCCCAAAATAGGCCGCATCTTCCTCGTGATGCGTAAGATAGGCAATGGTAGCAACGCAATACATATCATAACTGTACTCCAATGTTTTTGAAACGCTCTCACTTTCATCTTCTACTGACAAGAAACCATTTTTTCGAAAGCTGCTTAAGCCAAAGCGAGTACTCATCGCTTCTGTTTTTACCGCGGTATATAAAGCATTCAACGCCTCCGAACCAATCGCTCCTTTTTGATACGCATCCAAAACAACGCTTACACTATGAAACCCAATCATGCAGTTGGTTTCATTACCCCATAACTCCCACATCGGTAGGCGACCACTCTGCTCAAACTGGGCTTTGAAGGTGAGAATAAAATCACGAGATCGTTTTTTGTCGATGATGTTAAGAAGGGGGTGAAGGGCTCGATAGGTATCCCATAACGAAAAAACCGTATAATAATCGAAGCCATCGGTTTTATGAATTTGTTGGTCGCGCCCTCGGTAACGCCCATCCACATCATTCATTATATTAGGGTGAATCATACAATGGTATAAGGCGGTATAAAAATTAATTTTATCGTCCTTGGTACCGCCGTAAGCTTTTATCCGATTTAGTTCTACATTCCATGCAACAGTTGCCTCTTGTTTTGTTTTTTCAAAATCCCAGACTGGCAATTCCTTTTCTAAATTAACCTTAGCCCCTGCTTCATCCGTACTAGAAAGGGCCGTTTTTACCAAAATTATATCGCCGGCATGAACGTGATATCCGAGTTTTAATTTTGTTTCGCCTAGCTCGTTGGTGATGATAATAACTTGTTCAGCCTCTTTGTTAACCTCAAAATAAAAGTAAACCAACTGATCTTGTGCCCAAGCTTTAGAACGACGAAAACCGGAAAAAGCACTTTTATTATACGAATTAATGCGGCCTTGCACTAACTCATCACGATGTTTTAAATCCAACGTAATCCAAGCATATCCGCTCTTTGCATAGGTATAGCGTTGCAGCCCAACACGAGTGGTGGATGTTAATTCTACTTTAATGCCTTGGTTAAGGATAACAGAATAATAGCCTGCTTTTGAAATTTCATTTTTATGATTAAACGTTGAAGACAGGAGTGCATCCTCTGCACTTGTGTCATCTGCTTTGCTTGAATAGGTAGGCATAAACGCGATGTCGCCATAATCGCTGCAACCGGTGCCACTGAGATGGGTATGCGAAAAGCCATAGATGATAGAATCGCTGTAATGATAGCCACTACAACCATCCCAACTGCCATCAATACGTGTATCGGGGCTCAGTTGCACCATGGCAAAAGGAAGCGTTGCTCCTGGAAAAGTATGACCGTGCCCACCGGTGCCAATCATTGGATTTACCCATTGTGAATAATTATTCTGAGCATTCGCAGCGAAAACGACGACAGAAAAAACAAAAGAAATCAATACTTTCATAAACTGATTATTCTATATCCATTGAAATTTATTTTTAATCGATCTCAAAATAATTAAGATCCTGACTAAATGTTTCTTTCACATAGAGCACCGAGACTAGCGATAATAAAACACATACGGCACCTACCCATAGTGCGGCATCGTTTACCCCAATGTAGGTTTGCAAATAGGTAAAGGAAATAGTGATTAACACAACGGCACCTCGCACAAAATTAGGAACGGTATTGGCAACCGTTGATCTTAGATTGGTGCCAAATTGCTCCGCAGCAATAGTAACAAATAAAGCCCAAAATCCAACCGAAGTACCCAATAGAAAACAAGTAAAATAAAATTGACCTGACGTCATGGAGGTGGTAAAAATAAAGTAGGTAACCATGATGGTAATGAAGGCCAAGCATAATAGAACGACCTTCTTACGACTTTGCAAAAGCTGGCTCAACAGGCCACTCAACAAATCGCCAGCCGACAATCCAAGGTATGCATAAAGAACACATTTGCCTGTTACAATTGCATCCCCATCAATTACTTTCAAGGCAGCGAATCGTTCGCCTAAATTAATCAGGATACCGACCACGTACCAAATCGGCAAGCCAATTCCAATGCATGCCAGGTACTTTTTAAGTCGTTGTCGGTCATTTATCAACATCATAAAGTCGCCGCGCTTAACATCACTTTCCGTGAGCCCCTTATACATTCCTGATTCGGAAATACCAATACGCATGGCCAAAAGTAATAATCCCATGATACCACCGGTAATATAGGCACTCTGCCAACCCGATGAATTACTTATGAAATAGGCGGCAACAGCACCTAAGGCACCGAAGGTAACAATAATCATGGTGCCATAACCTCTGTTTTTCTTATCCATTACTTCCACTACTAACGTAACGCCTGCACCCAACTCACCTGCCAAACCAATACCGGCAATGAACCTGCACAAAGCATACTGGCTTACATTAACAACATAGGCATTGGCAATATTAGCAATGGAGTACAACAAAATGGATCCGAACAAAACCTTCAATCTCCCTTTTTTATCACCCAATATGCCCCATAATAATCCACCTAATAACATCCCGGTCATTTGAATATTAAACAAATAGGTTTCATTTTGTTTGAAGGCATCGCCTACGATACCGATATCGGCCAAGCTTTGTTTCTTTACAATATTATAGATGATCAAATCATAAATGTCAACGAAATAGCCCAAGGAGGCTACGATAACTAAGAGTACTAAATTTCTTTGTTTCATGCTGTTTTAAAAAAGTAATGCAATACCCCTCGACAATTCCTCCAAATATTTTTTATCGATGGTATCAAACTGTGCCCAATTTTCGGAATCAATATCCAATAAGGCAATTACCTCATTATTTTTCATAATTGGAATAACAATCTCCGATTGAGACGAGCTACTGCAGGCAATATGACCTTCATATAAATTTACATCATCAACCATTATCGATTGCTTTTGCTTCCAGGCATGGCCACAAACCCCTTTACCAAATGCAATTCGGGTGCACGCGATGGGGCCTTGAAAAGGGCCTAACACCAACTCCGTTTCCCGTACGAAATAAAATCCAACCCACCACCAACCGAAGGATTCTTTAAGAACAGCACTTATATTGGCTAAATTGGCAATTAAATCGACCTCCCCTTCTACCAATGCACGAATTTGAGGTAGAAGCTGCGAATAGGCTTCCTCTTTGGTTAAACTTTTATTGAATGAAAATTTATTTGACATAGATAAGCAAAGAAAAGATTTATTTACCATTATAGAAAACTTGTAAATTGCAGCATTTAAACACAACCTGATGAAGCCTATTTTCATTTTTATTTTCTTACTTTTAATCCTGGTTTCCAATGGACAAAAATCAACATCAATTGAAAATTTCTATTCTGTAGAACGATACAATAAATTAAGTGACTTGCCAGAATATATTGTATTTACTAGTCGCTCGATTACCAGTGAAAATTTTTTGGTGAAAATAAAATTAGTGAAAGGCTTTGAGAAGGTTAGCTTTAGGTTACTAAACATAGAAACCGACCCGATTGGCAACAAACATTATCGTTATATTCAGGAGGAAAATGGTATTGCCTTGTTAGGAAGTATGTTTATTGCTCATGAGCAAAATGGGATCATCACATCTTGCAATGGTGCCGTATTTGAAACCCCTAAATCGCCAATTATAATGCATTCAGGCAAAGAGGCCTTAGAAGTCATCCTGTCGAAAAACAAAAACACCGTCTATTACTTTCAGAAGCCTGATGCGAATGCCTGGCTGCAATCTATTTCAGGCAACGCATCAAATACTTTTAATCCTCCTCCATATCTGGTTATTCTCCCATCACAACTCAACGAGGTTTATCATACCACCAGATTAGTTTATGCCGTCGACCTCTTTGCCATAAAACCGTTATCAAGAAAAATATATTATCTCGATGCCATGACATTGGATATTTTATTTATTGAGGATCGAATTGAAACTACCGATATACCTGGAAAAGCAAATACAAAATATAGCGGAACACAAAATATTACTACCGATAGCGTACAACCGGGCACCTATCGTTTACGAGAAACCGTTAGAGGGTCCGGCCAAGGCATAGAAACGTATAACATGCAAAAAGGCTCGATATATACTACGGCCACCGACTTTTATGACGCAGACAACAACTGGACAAATTATAACTCTAACTTTGATGAGGTAGCAGGAGATGTACATTGGGGGACAGAAAAAACATACGACTTTTTTAAAAATGTATTTAATAGAAATAGCATTGACAACAACGGATTTAAATTAATTTCTTATGTTCACTATAGCACCAATTATGTCAATGCCTTTTGGAACGGCTATTTCATGACGTATGGAGATGGGGGAAGTGGCTATCTGCCATTAACCTCACTCGACGTATGTGGACATGAAATTACCCATGGCTTAACACAAAAAACAGCAGCATTAGTTTACAGTAATGAGAGTGGAGCACTCAATGAGTCGTTTAGCGACATCTTTGGAGTAGCCATTGATTTCTATACTAGCTCTGCCACTGCAAATTTTAAAATGGGCGAACAATTTGGGCCCGGTGGAACCGCCTTACGCGATATGAGCAACCCCAAGCAATACCAAAACCCGAACACTTATAAAGGGCAATATTGGGTAAGCAACAAATCGGATAATGGAGGAGTACATTATAATAGTGGCGTACAAAATAAATGGTTTTATCTATTGTGCCATGGCGACACCGGCACCAATGATAATGGCTTTAAATTTAAAGTCGATAGCATCGGATATCTAAACGCCGCACAAATTTCCTTTCTTAGTTTAACCACCTTCTTAACTCCTTTATCCAATTATGATGATGCTCGCTTTTATAGTATCCTGGCAGCGAAACAACTCTTTGGCGATTGCAGCAATGAAGTAATGCAAGTAATCAACGCATGGCAAGCCGTTGGCGTTGGGGGTAGTGATACAGCGGTAAAATCGGCTTTTACTTCAACCAAACACACGGCATGTAATGTTCCTTTAACGGTACAATTTTACAATAATAGCGCCAACTCCAATGCCAGTGTTTGGGATTTTGGTGATGGCCAAACGTCATTGCAAACCAATCCAACACATACTTATACTACCGTCGCGAATTTTTCAGTGAAACTTGTTTCTTCAAGTTGCAATACAATTGATAAAGACTCTATTACGTTAACTCAATATATAAAAATCGATCCCGCATTGCGTGAGTGCCAATTGAACAGAATGCCCAAAAGCGGTGTCGGCATTCCATTAACTGCATGCTCGGGCTTATTGAGCGATGATGGTGATACCAGTGATTATGATAACCTTATTTACAGCGTAAGGAGTATTACCCCAGCCAATGCATCGGTATTGAAGCTTACCTTCAATGAATTCGACTTTGAAAATAATTTCGATTTTTTATATGTTTATGACGGCGTTGACACCTTGGGGAAACTAATCGGCAAATATACCGGCAACGCACTCCCAAATGGTGGAAGCATCATCTGTAAAACGGGGGCTGCCACCTTACGTCAAACCAGCGACTTTTTAATCGGTGGAAAAGGGTTTGAATTGAACTGGCAATGTATTGCAAAAACAGCCAACGATTTTAAGTTGGATGCTCCAAGTGATAGAATATTTGGAAGAAAAAATACTTCTTCGGAGTTGAAGAGCAGTCAAAATGTGACGTTAAATGTAACGAGTGTTGGTACCCAACCTGGAACATCCACAACCCTTAAATACAAGCTTAACAACGGCGCTGTTACAAGTAAAAATGTAAGTTTAACTGGTGGTACAGCCATCACCACCGTAGGCCCATTCGACTTGTCGCAGGCGGGTACCAGCACCCTTAGTATTTGGATCGCTGATGGTTTGGATGGGGTTAAAGAAAACGACACCCTAATAATAACCATCCAACAAGTAGACAACCCACCGGTGTCGTTGCCATTGATCGATAATTTCGATGCGATGGCCGACGTATGGCTTTACACGAAAACATTTGGTGTAGGCGGAAGCACTCGCACCGACTATGAGAACACCTCGCCACAGTGCCGTTTAAGAACCTTCGCCGGCACCGATTTTGGAGGAGGAACACGCGCCATAACACTCGACAAAAGCGATAGAAACTGGCTTTTCGATACCTTACCTCAGACCAATTTCTTGACTCTTACCTATAATATGAGCGCGATAGCGAACTTGCCTTCTCCCTTACTTTTTCGTTTCACCTACACACAACACGGCGACAAAAAATATCCAAACGATGCCGTTTGGACTCGTGGTTGTGACACCGCTAAATGGATTAAATTTTTTGATTTGTTTGCCAACAAAACCATCCCAGGCTCGGGAAAAACAACTCCAATCTATAATCTAAATTACTATTTAGACTCAGCAAAACAAACACTAAGCTCAAGCTTTCAAATTCGTATCGGGCAACAAGACCAGAACAGCACGATTAATACGCAACAATACACCGGCTACACCTTCGACAACCTACGTTTCAGCACTTGGAACACGGGTATAAAAGAGAACGAAGTATCTTCTGAGATGGCCTTATATCCAAATCCATCCTCTGGAATTTTCATGGTATATACAGCAAAAAAACGCACAAGAGTAGAAGTTAAAGATTTAAAAGGAGCACTGGTGAGTACGATCTTGTTACCCAATACCAATTACTTTGAGATGGATTTGAGTAACCTAGAAAAGAGCATTTATGTGTTATCGTTTTATGATGATTTAAACATTCCTCGTCATCAAAAAGTTTTAATTCGTTAAATACCCTCTAGGATATTTCAGCATTTGATGTGTTGGCGAAAATAAAATGATCCGCAAGCATCGTATCAATGATGTTTCGTCATTCCTATTCTGAAGCCCTCATTTTGAGATCCTAGATCCAAGAACAAGTTACCATTGACGTTATTTTGTTGCTAACGTTATTCCCTTTAAGAATGAGATCCTTCCTTCGTCAGGATGACAATACAACACTGATTATTAAGGAGAATGTACGACCGAATGATGGGACATAGAAATTGGAGTAATTGACCCCATGGTATTGTCCAGAAGAAGGAGGGATCTCAAAAAAAAGCACTATAAATGCCATTCATCTGATGCCATCAACACACTCTTGAAGCGACGGAAGAACGGAGGTATTGACCCTGTTGTATGGTCATCCTGACAAAGGAAGGATCTCAAAAAAAAGCACTATAAATGCCATTCATCTGATGCCATCAACACACTCTTGAAGCGACGGAAGAATGGAGGTATTGACTCTGTTGTATGGTTCATCAAGAAGAAGGAGGGATCTATTGTATTTCATCTTAAAAAACATCTATCCAAGATTAATGGCAGAGACAAGGTTTCTATGTTCTTACTTAACCAGCATAGGAAATTAAGCTTAACCTAGCACATCAATTATGGATTTACCCTCCCACTACAACCCGCTTACTCGTTATTTTTGGTAATTATAGCTTTTGGAACAATTATTGCGCTTAAAAAATCAATAATTCATAAAACCACGACAAAATGGAAAAAGTACCCCAAGAAGAAGAAACAACCAAACTGTACATTTTTGAAGCTATGTTTATTATTGTGGTTGCTTTAATAGTAGCCGGCGCCTTTTATTCTGACGAGATTTTAAGTTTATTTTCTAAATAGGAAAATGTAGTATAAAACGGAATTGCCTCGTTAAAGACTATACATTAAAGCGAAAGTGCATGATGTCGCCATCTTGCACAAGGTATTCCTTACCTTCTATTCCCATCTTACCAGCCTCTTTTACCGCTGCTTCGCTCTTCAAGCTGATAAAGTCATGGTATCGTATTACTTCCGCTCGAATAAATCCTTTTTCAAAATCGGTATGGATGACACTCGCTGCCTGAGGGGCTTTCCATCCTCTGGTTATCGTCCAGGCTCTCACCTCCTGAACTCCGGCAGTAAAATAGGTTATTAGGTTAAGCAGTTTATACGCCGATTTAATAAGTTTATTAACCCCCGGCTCCGTCAAACCTAAATCTTGCAAAAAAACTTGCTTGTCTTCATATGACTCTAATTCGGCGATATCCGATTCGATGGCCGCAGAGATGATGAGCACTTCAGCATTTTCATCTTTTACCGCATTGCGAATTATTTCAACATAGGCATTGCCATGAACGACCGACTTCTCATCGACATTGCATAAATACAATACCGGCTTGGTGGTAAGCAACTGAAAGTCGGCAATTAGCTTTCGCTCCTCCTCATTCTGTGGAGTTACCACTCGAGCCGACTTGCCTGATTCTAGCATTGTTTTTATCCGTAAAAGCAAATCGGCCTCCTTTTTTGCCAATGGATCATTACCTACTTTCGCTTGTTTTGACACTTTAACGAGGCGTTTTTCTACGGTGTCTAAATCTTTAAGTTGTAATTCGGTATCTATAATTTCCTTGTCGCGTAATGGGTTTACATTACCGTCAACATGTATTACGTTGTCATCATCAAAACATCGCACCACATGAATTATGGCATCGGTTGAACGAATATTTCCAAGAAACTGATTTCCTAATCCTTCGCCCTTACTAGCGCCCTTAACAAGGCCTGCAATATCTACGATTTCAATAGTTGTTGGCACTATTCGCTGAGGCAGTACAAACTCCGACAATTTTGTCAAACGCTCATCCGGTACGGTGATTACCCCAATATTGGGCTCAATGGTGCAAAAAGGAAAATTAGCTGCTTGCGCTTTTGCATTACTTAAGCAATTAAAAAGAGTTGACTTCCCCACATTAGGAAGTCCGACAATACCACATTGTAAGGCCATGTTTTGATTTTTTGATTACAATTTTAATAGGAGCATGGAATGAGAATACCGAAGATGAAAATCTACGTGATTTACATTAAAGCTTTAATATCCTCCATAATTTTTTTCGCTAAAAAATCAGAGGTAGACTGTGACTGACTTTCCGTATATATTCTAATAATTGATTCGGTATTCGACCGGCGTAAGTGCACCCATTCGTTCTCGAATTCAATTTTCAAACCATCGATAGTAATTAAATTTTGTTTTTTATACTGCTCTTTAATTCCGTCAATTATTTTATCCAAATCAATCCCTTCCGTCAACTCAATCTTCGATTTCGACATATAATAATTAGGGTACATCGACCGCAGAACGGATGAATTTTTACCTGATTTTGCCAGATGCGACAAAAACAAGGCAATACCTACCATCGCATCTCTACCATAATGCAGCTCAGGATAAATAACACCTCCATTTCCTTCACCTCCGATCACCGCTTTTTGTTTTTTCATCTCCTTCACCACATTTACTTCGCCCACGGCGCTCGCGAAATATTTACCTCCATTTTTTAAGGTAATATCGCGTAATGCCCAAGAGCTGGAAAGATTAGACACAGTTGGTCCCTTTTTGTTTTTCAAGATATAATCGGCAATTGCCACCAAAGTATATTCCTCCCCGAAAAAATCACCATTATCGTTAACAAAACACAAACGATCGACATCAGGGTCGACGGCAATGCCAAGTTGTGCTTTATGAAACTTAACATCGGAGGCAAGCTGGGAAAGATTTTGAGGTAATGGCTCGGGATTATGTGGAAAAGATCCATTGGGAGTACAATAGAGCTCCACCACTTCCTTAACACCCAATGCGTAGAGCAAAGGAGGCAAGGCAATGCCTCCAGTAGAATTTACACCATCAATCACTATTTTATACTCTTTCGCCTTAATGCTCTCCACATCCACCAAGTTCAAAGCTAAAATCTTCTCAATATGTTTTGCGATATATTCTTGGTTCTCCGAAAGAAATCCAAGTTTTTCAACACTAGCATAGGTAAAAGCGCCCTTCTCAGCAATCTTTTTTATCGTTTCACCTTCTTTCTCTGAGATAAACTCTCCACCAGAATTTAACAGTTTTAAGGCATTCCATTCCTTTGTATTGTGGCTTGCGGTAATAACAATGCCGCCATCAGCCGCTTCATCAACTACAGCCAGCGCAAGTGTTGGCGTTGTGGTTAAACCAATATCAACCACATCGATGCCCATCGAAATCAACGTGCCAATCACCAATTGGCTAACCATGGCACCTGAAATTCGTGCGTCTCTACCGACGACCACCTTAGGCTTATTCTCTGTTCCTTTAAATATCCAGGTAGCGTAAGCAGAAGTAAACTTTACGATATCGATGGGGGTTAAGTTTTTATCTACTTCCCCTCCAATGGTGCCTCTTATTCCAGAAATTGATGCTATTAAACTCACGTATCTTTGTTTTATTTTAATTTATCTTTGCGAAGATACCTATTCCTTAATACGTGAACAAGAAAAACCAACCTGCATTAGAAAAAAGCGAACAAAATAAGTGGTTCTCGGTTTGGTTTAACACCACATTCTATCATCTTTTATACAATAAACGTAATTACGAGGAGGCCGAAGCCTTTATCAGCCAACTCCTTCGCTACCTTAACCCAGCCACTGGAAGCAAGGCGCTGGATTTAGCCTGTGGTGCTGGACGACATTCAATTACGCTGAACAAATCGGGGCTTGATGTTCTAGGGGTTGACCTTTCAACGAACTCGATAGCGGAAGCCAAAAAACATGAAAATAGCAGTCTCCATTTTGAGGTACACGATATGCGCCATGTAGTTTATCCACTTCAATTCGACTATATCTTTAATTTATTTACCAGCTTCGGCTATTTCGATTCGCCACTCGACGACGAGAAGGTGCTTCAAGCTTGCCATCAGCAATTGAAGCCCGATGGACTGTTGATACTCGATTACTTTAATATTGAAAAAATAGCACCTACACTTCCTTACCAAGGCGTAGAAAAAAGAGACGAAATAGAATTTGTTATTTCTAAAAAGATAATCGAGAAATACATCATTAAAACCATCGATTTTACTGCCGATGAGAAGGATTTTCATTTTGAAGAACGGGTAGCAGCCTATACCATAAAAGATTTTGAAGCGATGTTGAGCCTCTGTGGTTTTCGAATGGTTGATGTATTCGGGAACTATAGCCTAGAGCAACTTACCCAACAAAGCGATAGAGTTATTATTATTGCACAGAAGAATTGAACCATGATTGACTATTTCATCCAACTCGACCAGCAACTGTTTTTATGGATACAACAGCATTGCCATTCTAACCTCCTTGACCAGGTTATGCCCTGGTTACGCGAAAAAAAGAATTGGTACCCTCTTTATCTGTTGATCGTCATGTTTCTTACTATAAAATTCCGATGGGCTGGACTTCGAATGGTGGGGATTGCCATTTTATGTTTTGTTTTAAGCGATGCCATTAGTTCGCATGTAGCCAAACCCCTTTTTGAAAGGCTTCGCCCTTGCGAGGAGCCAATGATAGCAAAACAATTTAAGCCGCTCATTGATTGTAATAATAGAGGATATAGCTTCACCTCAAGCCATGCTGCGAATCATTTTGCGATAGCCGTTGCACTCAGTATGTTTTTTTATAGCCGAAGAAAATGGATGCTCCTTTTGGGCCTGTTTTGGGCTGGTAGTATTTCATTGGCACAAGTTTATGTGGGGGTTCATTACCCTCTCGACATTGCTGCCGGTGCCTGTTTAGGAATTACGATAAGTATCTTTGCACATGCTATAATAAAACGATATTTTAAAAAATATTTCAGCCATTAATATCAACCAACTACTGTTATGGATTTACGATACCCGCTCTTGTTTTTATTACCCATGCTTGGTGGCACTATTGCGCTAAGCGTAAGCAGTGTAAATAAAGATGTACTAAAACTGTTTTTAGCGTTTAGTGGCGCATTCCTCTTTTCTGTGACCATGATTGATATATTGCCTTCCCTTTATCAGCAGCAGGGTGCCATAAATATTGGCATGTTCATCCTGGCTGGCTTCTTTTTTCAAATCGTGTTGGAATATTTCACCAAAGGAATTGAACATGGCCATTTGCATTCGGTACACAGAAAAAATAGATTGCCCTTAGGAATTATTTTAGGACTTTGTATTCATAGTTTTATTGAAGGAATGCCTTTAAGTAATATTGGAATCTTAAACGCCGACCAAAGGAGCAATTTAATTTATGGGGTGGCCTTGCATGAGGCTCCTGCAGCCTTCACCCTTATAACCTTACTGCGCCATAATCGCACCACATTAGCAACCACCTTGCTCGTCTTAATTCCTTATGCCAGCATGTCGTTACTAGGCATCTACTGTAGTAACCTTCTCTATCAATTTTCCTTTTTCACCACCAATACACTACATCTGATTTTAGCCCTTGTTGTAGGTACTTTCCTGCATATATCAACTACTATTTTATTTGAAAATAGCGAAAACCACAGTTTTAGCCGCCTAAAATTACTTGCTATTGCTATCGGAGTGGGGGTGGCTTGCATGATTTAGACTCTTTTTTTAGACGGAAGAAATAACCCATCCAAATATCTCTTTAGATTTATTCCAAATAGACTATTTTTGCGCTATTTACGATCAATAAACCATCCATGCAGCTGAAACGAATCATAGTTACCCATTTATTTATATTGTCACTCTTATCGGCCAACGCGCAACAGGCACATAACACCGAAGCGCAAGCAACGAATGATAGCATCGCTGCGCTAACCACAACAACCATCGGAGGGTATGGAAATGCGTATTACAAACGCGATAACAACAGCCAACAGGCGACCCTAAATATGGAGCGATTTGTAGTATTCGTAGGGCATAAGTTTAGTAAGAATATTTCTCTGCTGAGTGAACTGGAAGTGGAAGATGCCAAAGTTGCGGGAGGTGATATAGGCGGAGAAGTGGCTTTAGAACAATGTTATTTAAAATTCAAAATAAACCCAACGAATTATTTTGTAACGGGACTTTTTATTCCAAGCATCGGAATAATAAACGAAAATCATCTGCCGAATTCTTTCCATTCTAATGAGCGCCCCCAAGTAGAATCGAAAATTATACCGACCACCTGGCGTGAGTTAGGAGTTGGCTTTTTTGGAACATTAAATCGTGTACCTATTTCATATTCACTTAGTATCATCAATGGCTTAAATTCTGCAGCATTTAAACATGGCACTGTTATAAGAAAAGGCCGAATGGAAGGAAGTAATGCGAGTGCCAATAATTTGGCCGTTACCGGCGCTATCCAATGCTCTAAAAATAGTTTCAAGGCACATTTAAGCGGTTATTATGGGGGTACCGTTGGAGTGGCAAAGCGTATCGCCGATACCTTAAAACTTTCTGCTGGCATTTTGGGTACTCCGGTGTTTCTTGGCGAAGCCGATATTCAATATGAGTTAGAAGGATTTTCATTACGTCTGTTAGGAAGTATGATTTCAATTCCGGATGCCGCTAAAATTAATAATGCCTACCATTCTAACACCCCTAAAACAGCTTTTGGTGCGTATGCCGAACTTTCATATAACCTATTTCAAAAAATGTCTTCACCTCAAGCGAAGCAATTGCTTTTATTTGTTCGTTATGAATGGCTAGATTTGAATGCTACGATACCCAATAATGGGGTTATGGATAAAACCCTGCAACAGCAACATCTAACCACCGGAATTCATTTTTTGCCCATTCCCAATATATCCATCAAGGCGGATCTGCGCTTTCAGCAAACGGGACCCGAAAATCCGCTACTCATTAACCCTCCCAGCACGACTCCCCCCGTTTACCAAAAAGGCAATCGCTTTTTTTATTTGGGCATAGGGTATAGCTTTTAACCATCGACTATGCAACGTAAAGCGTTTTTAAAAACCTCCTGCTCCCTATGTTTACTCGCCAGTGCAGGCTTCGTACTTTCAACCATAACCTCTTGTGCTCCCTATTCGATATATAAAACAACCTTAAAAGAGAACCAAATTTCGGTTCCTATTTCTAGCTTTGCCAAAAGTTCATTACTCTTGGTGCGTGCCCAAGAGGTAGAATTTGATATCGCTTTGCGAAAAGAAAAAGATGGAACGTATACGGCATTGCTATTAAAATGCACTCATGGCGAGAACACTCTTTTTTCAACTGGCAATAGTTTCGAGTGCACGCTGCACGGAAGTAAATTTGACACCCACGGCGACGCCATCAAAGGCCCCGCCATACACCCGCTAAAAAAATTCAAGACCCAATTAACGGACGACAAAATAATTATTTTTATTCGTTGAAAAAGAACCAGGATGACGTAATAAATTACCTGTTATAAAGGGAATGAGCTTGTGAGTCGCCAGAACTTCAAAAGGAACCCTTGGCCTTTTGCTTGTTTTAAAATAGTAACGAAAGAATTACTTTTTCTTTTCTTCTATTTTCTCTTTTGCAACCACCACCGGGAGTTCTTTCTTCTCACTCATCATCTCCATTAACTTCAAGCCCATTAAGCCACTCAATGAGCCATCGGTAGCACTTCCGTTGCCACCTCCTATGATGATGTCAGGAATTATTTTAATGTTTCCTTTTCCAATTTCTTCTGTAATTTTATAACGCGTAAAGTTATCTCCACCCATGGCACGTACTTGCAATTCATAGGCTTCGGCCGTACTTTTACCAATCGATAAAATTTTCTCTGCTTCTGCATTTCCTGTTTTTGCAATTCGCTCTGCTTCAGCAATGGCATTCATTTTGGTCGATTCGGCTTGCGCTGCAGCACGTAATTTGATGGCTTCACTTTCGGCGGTTACATTAAGCTTCAAACTAGTGGCATCGCCTTCCGCCTTCTTTACCGTTGCATCGGCAGTACGCTGCGCAATTTCTACACTCTGTTGTGCTTTTACAATTTCTTTCTGCATATCGGCAATAGCCGTTTCCTTTTCCATCCCTTGACGTTTCTCCTGGGCCATACGTTGCGTTTCATATGTTTTCTCTTCTTCTTGTGCAATTTTACGATCCGTTAAGGTTTTCATCAGTGCCTCCGGCGGAACAATATCTCCAATTAAGGTATCTACGGCATTCACATTGTATTCTTCCAGTACTTTGCCAATATGCGATTTAGCACTTTCCTGACGTTCTTTACGGGTGCTTAGGAAGCTAATAACATCGCTATCCTGGGCCGAGTTACGGAAATAATTTCCGATGGTAGGCTCGAGCACTTGCGACACCAAATTATTCATGCTACCAAAACGTGCAATCACCTTTGGGGCTTCATTAGCAGGGATATGAATTATTTGTGCTACATCTAAATTAAATGGAAAACCATCTTTACTTCGAACCGTAATGGTGCTTAAATTTTTATCTAACGCATGACTTTCACTACGGGCATTGGCCCAATTTAATACCAGGTTAGTGGTAGGTACCAACTCCAGTTTCATCGTATATTTATTTAATGGATACTTACCGGGGCCAAGTGGCTCCATCCATACACCTCGAAACCCTTTCCCTACAATATTTCCATGTTTGAAGGTATCCCCGGTCATATCCTTACCATCATCGCCAATATAACTGATCACTACTCCAACATAACCAATGGGAACATCCGTCATGGGCGTTTCCTCTAATTGAACAGCCCAAGGATTAATATAATAACTACCGGCTAAAACCATCTGAGGTTGCAATCCACGACACCCACCGTGGGCAAGAAAAGTGTCAATATCCTGAAAGTTATTATGCCCATCAATTTCTTTTCCAGCAATTCTACCGGTAGGAATTGGGTCGCCATCCATGGTGGTTACAATACCTAGCATGTTTTCATGAATGATGATCTGGTCGGTGATGGTAATGTCGTACAAATAGGAATTTAAACGATACGACCCAGCCGTGATATAGGCTGTTTGCCTTCCACGTTGACCACCGTTTTCCAAAAACTTGATCGCATCCTGGAAATTATCGCTATCCACTTTTCTTGCTAATATCCTTCCTGTAGGTATTTCCGCCCCATCTTTTGACAGTACCAATCCAATTTTCCCTTCCGGAACAATCGTAAAAGGCACCATTTGAACACCAAATTGCCAAGGCCACATAAACCAATATAAGCCTGGAGCTAGCGTTCTCGCCTGATACCCTGCTTCCCCTTTGGTAGCAATAATTTTGCCATCGGGAAGACTACGATTAGCTCCTACGAGTACGAATTTTTTTGTTACCAGGCCAATACGGTCTTCAGGAACCAGTACCATACCAAAGAAAACGCGTAATACAAATTTGTAGAACACGATACTGAGCAGGATGCAAATAATAATCCAGTAGTCAGAAAAAACAGTGAAGATGTCCATGATGAATTGAATAAATATGAATTAATAATAGCTATAGATAGGGCCTCTTTTCGAGCAATCAAATAATGAAAAAATATACCCTTATCTAATTGGCGAGTCAAATTATCAATGCAAAGTTCGTACAAAAAACAACGACTTCCCAAAAATAATTTCAAACACACCAAAGAACCGACTCGTTTCCAATGCTCCTTTTTAGCTAAAAGCATTCTGCTATTTTATAAGAAACAACTAGAGGTAAAGATATCCGAATTGCGCCGCTAATTCATTTTTCAATATTTGCTTTACTTCTTCCATATTCACCGTTCTCTGAAGCTCTTGCTGCAGGCTCGTTACCGCCTTGTTATGAATACCGCAGGGTATTATATGATTAAAGTATTCGAGTTGCGTATTGATATTAAAGGCGAAGCCATGCATGGTAATCCAGCGACTACAACGAACGCCAATGGCACATATTTTCCGTTCTCTACCTGGAATCTCACCATCAATCCAAACACCGGTTAAGCCCGCAATCCTTCCGGCAACAAGATGATAGTGCTTTAACGTATTAATGATCGCCTCTTCTAATGATCGAAGGTACCGATGTAAATCGGTATAGAAATACTCCAAATCGAAAATAGGATATCCTACAATTTGCCCGGGGCCATGGTAGGTAATATCTCCTCCCCTATTGTTTTTGACAAATATTGCGCTCACCCGCTTTAAATCGCTATCCGTTAGTAATAAATTTTTCTGGTCGCCACTTCTTCCTAAGGTATAAACGTGAGGATGCTCACAAAATAACAAGGTATTGGATGTCTTCGTTTTGTTTACCGACTGCCTGTTGGTGAGTTTAATTTCGGAATTCTGGTGTAATAATTTCTCTTGATAATCCCACGCTAGCTGGTAATCAATAAGCCCCATATCTTCAAAATTAACTTCGGGCATCACGATACTACTTTAGAAATTATGACCATGGTTGCACTCGATTTTGCGATGAGAAGCTGGCTCTCCGCATCTATTATTTCGGCTTCGCAGAATAGCATTCGGTTCCCGGCTTTAATAACCCAACCTTTAGCTAAAATACGATTCCCTACCCCTGGATTAAGATACGATACTTTTAGGTCGCTCGTTACCACATATTCATTTTCGGCGACTAGAGAATAGGCTGCAATGCCACAAACAACGTCGGCTAAGGTAGCGATAACGCCTCCGTGTAAAATACCCGACTGTTGCCTCAATACTTCTTTAAAAGGCAATTCACCTTCCATATATCCCGCTTCCATTTTAGTAAATTTAAAACCAATCAGATGCATGAAGTTTTGCATTTTCAGAACCGATTCGATGGCCTGAATGAAATTAGGATTTTTAGGTATAAAATTCATGTAATCAATAATGACGGGCGAGTATCCTTCGAGGATAATCGAGTCTTTTCGTTAAATTAGTTTCGTTAAATTAGTTTCGTTAAATCGTTGACCCCTATTCCCTTTATAACCGTAAAGCCTTCAGCATACCTAACGCCTATAATTCTACCAAAATTTAAAGCACGTGCCGGTAAAAACTCCATAAATTCTTTGGTCGCTATCGGAGTCAATGGTTCTATCGAATGAGGGTCATAGAATTGACTTTTAAAACACGAAATGGTTTTAAGCTTATGTTCCCATTCTTCTGATATATCCACGAGAAGGTCGGGAACGATAAAATGATCTTGAATATAGTGATAAACAGATTTAGGTCGCCAGGCTTCTTGCAAGACGCCAGCGTCATCAAAAGTTTCAATTTTACTTAACCCAGAAAGAAAGCAGGCATCTGATTCCAACTGAGCACCTCTTCCATGATCGATATGACGATCCGTAATGGCATTGCACAATACAATATCAGGCTGATACTTCCGAATCGCTTTTATGAGAATTCGTTGATGGTCTTCATCATTTCTAAAAAAACCATCCTTCATCTGTAAGTTCTCTCTAACGTGTATTCCCATAACGCTCGACGCTTCTTTACTTTCCAACGACCGAATATCGGCCGTCCCGCGAGTGCCTAGCTCTCCGGATGTTAAATCGATGATGCCTACCTTATAGCCGAGCTTAATATGTTTTAGAATTGTTCCACTACAACTAAGTTCAACATCATCAGGATGGGCTGCAAAAGCCAAAATATTTAATTTCATCATACTATCGTTCCCATCTGCGCTCTACCATATCAACAAACTCGGCCACTGCCGGATTCTCCCGATTCCATTTCAAATTCACCTTTAACTCATTGATATATTTCCGTGCATAATCAGCACTTCCAATGGTATTAAGTTGCTGGATGGCGGTACTATAATGATCCATATTTCCATTAAATAATTCATTCACAAAAGCAAATTTTTTATTTAAGGATATTTCTTTTGACAAATCCGTGATGGCAATTCTCAAATGTTTATCTGCTAAGTTAATATCTGTTTTCAACGACGAAAAATGGTCGTTAATCGATTTGTCCATTTCATTCTCCAACACTTTTGGCGATTCTACTTTCGTGTGAGTCGTTTGCTTTAATGCAATATTCAAAGCTTCATCAATGGCCTGATTCAAACTAAAATCACCAGAAACGGGGGTGTTTTTTTCATCCTTGCTCTCCATCCTCTGATTTATTTTGCCTTCGTCGTCGCCTAAGTTAAAATTAAATCCAAGACTAGGTTGAGCCTGCGGGGCAATCACTTCTTCAACGTTAGGCAACACCAATTCCACAGCAGGAATAACCGCTAAAGGAGGCACGCTAACAGAAGGACTAGAATGTGCCCTTGTTTCGTCGATTACTCTTTTTTCATAACTCAGTTTAAGTTTTACATAATTCTCATAAAGAAGAGCCACGTTTTTTTGCATTAAATCTAATTCTACCCCAGCCTCCGAGTGGTCATATTGTTCGATTAGAATAATAACCTGCGAAATTTTTTGTAGGTTTTGCTTTAGGTCGTTAATAATCTGTTTGCGATACATGCGGCAAAGTTAAATAAAAAAGGTCGCTCTCATAAGAGAGCGACCTTTTTTATTAATTTAATACTCGGTTAAAACTTGGTAACTTTAACTTGAACACGACGATTCAATTGCATACCTGTTTCATTGGTGTTATCAGCGATAGGATATTTCTTACCGTAACCGGCATACTCTAAACGGTCGGCACTAATGCCTTTCGCAACCAAATAATCATACACTGCTTTAGCTCTTTTCTCTGACAATTTTTGATTGTATGATTCACTGTTACGACTGTCTGTATGTCCCATTATTTTAATACTCATATTCGGATATTTGTTTAACACACTAAGTAATTCATCCAACTCATCCATAGAACCTGGTAGCAAATCGCTTTTATCTGTTTTGAAATAAATACGATTTAAATTGTAGGTGCTACCATTTTTGTTAACCATCTTACGTAATTCTTCAAGATCGGCATTGGTTTTATCCAATTCTTTTTTCAAGTTCTGGAAATTATCATCATCACGTTTACGTAATTCGTTGTTCATCTTCTCCATCTTCTTCTTCGTATCTCTAAGGGTACTATCCAATTCGTCCGTTTTCTTAACTACTTCTTGAACTGTAGTATCTAATTTGTTAACCTGCTTTGTAAGATCTGCAATTTTCTTACCGAACTCATATCCTAAAATAATTTCATGCGTTTGACCCACCAAAGTAGAACCACTCCAAGCCTTATTCGTATGAAAATCATACGCGTAACCAACGGTAAGTTGATCAAATAGCTTAGCTCCTACTTGAGCAATCACACCGTAATCGGTACGATAAGCAGCACCAACCCAATATTTCTTCATGTAATCATACATTACATTAACATCCAACTGCCAAGGAAGACTGTTGTCTTTGTTTCCTGTCACAGGTTTTGTAGTCTTTTTTACAAGGTCACGTTTAAACAAAACGGAAGGAGACAATGAATGCCTTCCATCATTTGTCAATGTAAAATCGTAACTCAAATTAGCCGCAATATTACGTGCGTAAGTGAAATAAGAACTACTGGAAATCAAGGAATCGTTTTTGTGGAATTTCGCTTTGGTGTTGATCAAATTAGGAATTGCGAACCCTACATTTAATTTGCGCCAAGAGAAATTAGCACCACCAACAGCATCAAAAGTTACCTTATTCATTGCATTAAAGTTATAGATGGCCAAGTCACCTTGATCTATTACTTCGGCAGAACTAAAGTTAATTCCTAAACGATTTACCCCAACGCCTAAACCTAAGCCTAAACATGCATCCGTATTCAGCTTCAATTTATAGGCATACGAAAACTTAGCTCCGATGGTATTTGTTATTCCTAATGCATCGCTATAGAGCATACCACCCAACCCGATTTTATCGTTTTTCAATGCCGATTCTACCGTAAGTGCGCTAGTAACCGGGTTACCTGGCATTGCTGTATATTGGTTTCTGTGTACCAGAAAAAGCTGTGGTCGCTTATAGATTCCGGTTAACGCTGGATTAATAATAAATTTATTGTAATTATAGGTACTCGACAACTGTATTTGTTGAGAATAACTAGTACTCATTAAACTTAGTAATGCAGCAAGTGTAAATATTAACTTTTTCATATTATTATGACTTTTTTTACGAACTTGATTTTATGGTTTGATTATTTGTTTGTTATCCCCTACACTTTGGTACTAAAATGTACCAAAGTGAAAGGGTTTATTTATTATCTGCCTCTTAATATTGTTATATGGCCTTTGTAGATTAAATCTTTACCATCAACCTTATATACAGTTCGTATGATATAGTAGTAGGTACCATCTGGCAATTCACCACCGGTATTATTGAAGGTACCATTCCAAGGCTGTTTAGCATAATCGGTAGTTTGGTAAACCACGTTACCCCAACGATTAAAGATAGTAACATCAGCATCGGTATAGGTATCAATGTTTTCAATCCAGAAGATATCATTTTTACCGTCTCCGTTAGGTGTCATCAAATTGGTCGGCTTCAAATTATAATCTTCCAACATGGTAAAATAAACCGTGTCGCGTTGAATACAACCTTTCTGATCGGTTACGGTTACCACGAAGTAGTAACTTAAAACATCATTTGGAGGTGTTAACACAGGGTTTGGAATAGCATTGTTACTGATGATTGTTTTAATGCTTGCATCTTGTGCAGTCCAAAGATACGTGAAGGTAGGGTTTGGACCTGTAACCGCTGCATTGATTTGCTTGTTCCAGCCTTTGCTGATGATTGGGTGCTTATCACTCAAGATGATTACTGGAAGAGGGTTAACCGTTAAATAAGCAGAGTCAACTTTCGTACAACCAAAGCTTGAAGTTACCGCTAAATAGTACCATCCAGAGGTAGGAGGATTGACGGTTAATACTTGGGTAGTTCCCAACACGACACCGTTTCTAGTCCATACATAATTGTATCCAGCTCCCGAAGGTCC
Organism: Bacteroidota bacterium; assembly: GCA_947507965.1. GTDB lineage: Bacteria > Bacteroidota > Bacteroidia > UKL13-3 > UKL13-3 > CAINMV01. Next base: position 34,429 of record CANNQU010000013.1, on the reverse strand, counting down.
AGTAAATGTGAATGGTGTTCCATTACAAGTTTGGATTGGGAAATTGCTTGGTCTAATCGTTGCATCTGGGATAGGGTCAACAACCACACTTTGCGTTTTGCTAAACGTACAGCCATTACTATTGGTAATTACCAAGGTAACCGTGTAAGTTCCTACTGCTTTGTAAGCATAGATAGGATTTTGACTTGAAGAGGTATTGCCATCTCCGAAATCCCAATAATACGAAGCGATTGTTCCACTTCCCGCAGTAGAACCAGTGCTGGTTAATTGATGTGGCGTTCCTAAACAAGCGTGGAACGCTTGAACTAAGAAGTTTATTGAGTTAATCGCTACCGTAGGTAATGCATTTACGGTTACCGTTTTGCTCACCGTATCAACGCAACCGTTATTGCTTGTTGCTGTTAATTTAACACGATAGATACCGGCTGTGTTGAATGCATAAATGAACTCTTGATTTGCACTGTATGTAACCGCAGCTACAACCGTGTTCGAAGCGTTTATTACTTCCCATTTATTAGAAACGATAGTGCCACTTGCAATACTTGATGTATTACTGAAGGTATCCACGGCATTTACACAAATGGTATACGCTGACACACTGAAACTAGGCAGAGGTAAGTCGAAAATGGTAACCACTTTTGATATTGTTGAAGTACAACCATTATCTAACATAGTTAGTGTAACGGTATATACACCACTCATGGTATAGGTATGCGTTAATGAAGCCGTAGGAGCCGAGCCATCGCCATAATCAACAAGTAGCGTAACCGTAGCGGATCCGTTTGATCCGGTGGTATCTAATGTGATAGCATCACGTAAGCAAGCATTAGCAGCAACAAATATTGGTTTTGGATTAGCTTTTACTAAAATCAATTTACGAACCGAGTCGATACAACCAAAGCCTGAGGTTACAATTAATTTAACTGAATAAACCCCTGGTGTGTACATGAATGTAGGATCCGATGCAATTGAAGTCGTATTGGCAGCATCGCCGAAGTTCCATAAGAAACTCATTGAGCCACTTGCAATGGTAGAAAGATTGGTAAACGATGTTACACCACCTTCACATACCGTGTCGGCTTTAAAGTCAGCCACTGGACGAGGCCAAACGGTTACCAATTTAGAAAGTGAATCTTTACATCCGGAGCCATTCGTTACAATCAATTTAACGGTAAATGTTCCGGCAGTAGTAAAGTCATGAGACGTATTTTGAGTTGTTGCTGTATTTAAAGCTCCAGAAGCAAGATCTCCAAAGTTCCATAGATAGGTAGTACCCACCCCTGTTGTTGAAGCATCGGTAAAGTTCATGGTGTAACCATAGCAAACGTTAGATGAAGTAAAGTTAACCACTGGTTTAGGATTTACAATAACCACTTTGGAAGTGGTATTCGTACAACCATTACTATTGGTAATAACAAGACCAACAGTGTAAGTACCAGGACTAGCATACGATTTAGCCGCAGGATTAGCCGCAGTGCTTGTGCTTCCGTCGCCAAAAGTCCATGCATAAGAGCTTATCGTTCCAGAACCAGCCAATGAACCGGTGCTGGTAAAGGTGAATGCCTCATAGATACAGATTTGATTTGAAGCAGGATTCACAACGATTACCGCAGTTGGGTTCGCATTGATCGTTACATTTCTTGTAGCTGAATCTCTGCAACCATTCGCCGATTGAGCGTATAAACGTATGTTATATGTGCCTGCTGTAGCAAATGTTTGAACCAAAGAAGCGTTAGCTGAAACCGTTCCACCACCAAAATTAAAGTTACCGGCATTATCCGAAACTCTCCAATCGTAAGTGAAACTACCAGAACTAATGGTACTCGTGCTGTTAAAGGTTATGGTACTTCCAGCACATGCACTAAGGGCACTTGCATTAAAGCTTACCAATGGTAAAGGATAAACAGTAACTTGAACCGTTGTAGTATGGGTACAACCAGCGGCAGTAGTAACCGTGTGATTTACCGTGTAAGTACCTGGAGCACTATAAAGATGCGTAGGGTTTGCACTAGTTGAAGTATTATTACCAGCAGTTGATGGGTCGCCAAAATTCCAAGCCCATCCGGTAATACTACCTGATGCAACCGTTGACGTACTATTAAACGTGGTGCTGATACCAAAGCATACAGTAGTATTGGTGAAGCTTGCAACAGGAAGCGGCTGAACCGTAACCGGAGTAGCAGTGAAAATAAATAACTGAGAACAACCATTACTATTGGTAATCGTTAATTTAACAGTATAAGTACCTGCCGCTGCATAAGTATTAGTAGCTATACGAGTATTTGCCGTGTTGCCATCGCCAAATTCCCAAGCGTATGATGAAATAGTAGCCGCATTAGCAACCGTTGCTGTTGCAACACCTGTTAATGGATTAATTACAAATGTTGTTCCACCAGCATCTCCAACCGGAGTAAAGGTAATTGAAGTTCCAACGCAAGGTGCTGTATTGGTAATGTTCACACCTGTAGTTACAGGTAAAGCCCATGCAGTAACACTCTTCGTGATACTATCGCTACATCCGTAAATATTGGTTAATCTTAAACGAACCGAATATTGTCCAGGATTAGTATAGGTACGGGTTGTGGTAGCCGCAACAGGCGTTTGAGCCGCAGTAGCATCTCCCCATATGATAGAATAGGTATTAGCACTATTGTAGTTTACAATATTTACCGGACTAGCTCCTCCAAAACAAACTGGTGAAGTTGTATAATCGGATGTAGTAACCTGATTAACCGTTACCGATTTTGTTACCGAATTTGAACAAGAAGCTACCGTTGAAGCACCCACTAAAGTATTTGTAGTGGACACTAACGTTGCGCTATACGTTCCAGCAGAAGTGTAAGCGTGTGAAGGACTTGTCAAAGTAGATGTATTTGATGCGCTTGTTGGATCGCCGAATACCCATGCATAAGTAGTTGTTGTGCTTACCGCTCCACCAACAATATTGTATAATGCTTGTAACGGTGCAGGTAATAATGATGTTATCGTAGTTCCCGGCGTTGTGTTATTTGAGAACACGGTAGGAGGAGTGTTGAAACATACCGTAGTGTTAGTAAAGTCAGCTATTGGATTAGTATTTACATAAATACCAGTAGTAGCAGAATTTTGAGAAGGACAAACACCACTTTGAACAACAACACGATAGATGGTAGATACCGATATATTGGTAGCCGTGTAGGTAGTTAACGTATTAGAAATATCAGACCATGTGGTTCCGTTATTTGTTGACTGTTGCCATTTCACCACAGATCCAACTTGTCCACTCAATGAGAACGTGTTAGAATTTGCTGAAGAAGGACAAATGATAACACCGGCAGAAAGCGAACCACCAACGGTAGTAGGATTTACTGTTACTGAAGCATTTGAAGATACTGCAGTACAAGGGCCCGTAGTAACTGTTAAATAATAAGTAGTAATGCCTACCGGAGGAGTCACAACCAATGAATCTTTAAATGTACCACTGCTAACAATAGGAGTGGTGGAAATAATATTGGTTGCACCTGGTGTAGTTCCAATCGCGTAAGTGGTAATTCCACCAACCACATTGCCTATGGTATAATACAATTTAGTATTATCGTTCAAACAAATCGTTGTTGGAGCAAGTGTTATTAGAGCGGTAGGTACCGGGCGTACAGTTACAGCAACCGAAGCCGTGGTAGATGCACAAGGTGCAGATGTTACGGTGTAAGTATAATTGGTAACTCCGTTCGGGTTAATATTCGTAGGATTAACTGTTAACGGACTCGCTGGTGCCGTAGTATTGGTAGCATATACTGCCGACCCTGCTGATGGATAATCAGAAGTGATTTTATATGTTGTTAAACCAGCCACTGTACTTCCTGTTGAGAACGTTAATACAGTTGTTGTCGTTGCACAAATTGGCGAAGGCGATGATATGCTTGCCGTTGGCTGTGGAATAACCACTACGGTAACCGTTGCAGTAACCGGTGTACAAGCACCATTCTGAACCGAATAGGTGTAAGTCGTTGTTGCAGCTGGAGTAACTGAGTAAGGGAACGTAGGTGCTATAAATGAACTAGCATAAAGAGTACCCGTTAAATTTGAAGTAAGTGTGTACGTAGTTACACCTGCAACCACTGGTGTTGAGCTTCCTGTTAAGGTTGTTGATGAACCAATACATATTGATGCATCGGCTGAAGTAAGACCAACCGTTGGTACTGGATGAACAACCACACTGGTAGAAGCGGTTGTTGCTCCACAAGGTGCGGAAGTAACCGTGTAAGTATACGTAGTCGTTCCATTCGGGTTAATATTGGTAGGATCAACCGTTAATGGACTTACTGGTGCCGTAGTATTGGTAGCATATACTGCTGACCCTGCTGACGGATAACTTGACGTAATCTTATAGGTGGTTAAACCAGCCACCGTGCTTCCTGTTGAGAATGTTAATACTGTACTCGTGGTAGCGCATATCGGTGTAGGTGATGAAATAGTTGCGGTAGGCTGAGGAATAACAACCACCGTTACACTTGCAACAACCGGCGCACAAGCACCATTTGAAACGGAGTAGTAATAGGTAGTAGTCGCTACCGGAGTAACCGAGAATGGAAACGTAGGAGCCGTTGTTAAACCTGCAACCGTTGTTCCATAAATATCAAATCCTCCCGAAGTAGTTCCAATTTTGTAGGTAGTAGTACCTGCAACCACTGGAGTTGATGTACCCGAAAGGGTAGTCGATGAACCAATACAAATAGATGCGTTGGCCGCATTAACCGTAACGGTTGGAACAGGATGAACGGTTACAGCCACCGAAGCCGTTGTAGCTCCGCAAGGTGCCGAGGTTACCGTGTACGTATAATTTGTTACACCATTTGGATTAATGTTTGTTGGATTAACCGTAAGTGGGCTTGATGGAGCAGCAGTATTTGTTGCATAAACAGCTGAACCTGCTGATGGATAATCAGAAGTAATCTTATAGGTCGTTAATCCCGCTATCGTACTTCCTGTAGAAAAGGTCAATACGGTGCTTTGAGTAGCACATATTGGCGATGGCGATGTCAAGGTAGCTGTTGGTTGTGGTATTACAACTACCGTAACCGTTGCCGTTACAGCAGCACAAGCTCCATTCATTACCGAATACGTATAGGTTGTAGTAGCTGCTGGAGTAACTGAGAATGGGAATGTAGGTGCAATAAATGAACTTGCATATATGGCTCCTAATAAACTCGATGTTATAATATATGATGTAACTCCTGCAACAACCGGAGTTGCAGTACCTGTTAGGGTAGTTGATGAACCAATACAAATAGACGAATTAGCAGAGGTAACAGCAACCGTTGGCACTGGGTGTACCGTAACCGTAGTTGATACCGACGTAGCGGCACATGGTGCAGACGTTAGCGTAAAGGTGTACGTTGTGTTTCCGTTCGGATTAACATACGTTGAACTCACTGTCAATGGGCTGGTTGGTGCTGTGGTGTTAGCCGCATATACTTCCGAACCTGCTGTTGGATAACTTGAAACAATTTTATAGCTCGTTAATCCTGCTACCGTGCTTCCTGTGGTAAATGTTAATACGGTACTTGTTGTAGCACATATTGGCGAAGGCGATGTAAGGGTAGCTGTTGGTTGAGGAATAACAACCACGGTTACACTTGCTATTACCGGCGCACAAGCACCATTGGAAACCGAATAGTAATAGGTAGTTGTTACCGCTGGAGTAACCGATAACGGGAAGGTAGGAGCGGTAGTTAAACCCGATGCCGTAGTTCCGTAAATATCAAATCCTCCCGAAGTGGTTCCAATTTTGTACGTGGTAGTAGCTGCCACAACTGGAGTTGAAGTTCCAGAAAGTGTAGTCGATGAACCAATACATATTGAGGCATTTGCACCGGTAAGTGTAACCGCTGGTACTGGATGTACCGTAACCGTTGTTGATACCGATGTAGCTGCACATGGTGCAGAGGTTAGCGTAAAGGTGTAGGTTGTGTTTCCGTTTGGATTAACATTTGTTGCATCCACTGTTAATGGGCTGGTTGGTGCTGTGGTGTTAGCCGCATACACTTCTGAACCTGCTGCTGGATAACTTGAAACAATTTTATAGCTCGTTAATCCTGCTACCGTGCTTCCGGTGGTGAATGTTAATACGGTGCTACTCGTAGCACATATAGGCGAAGGTGATGTAAGGGTAGCCGTTGGTTGCGGAATAACGATAACCGTTACACTTGCAATTACCGGTGCACAAGCACCATTCGAAACTGAATAGTAATAAGTAGTTGTTACCGCAGGAGTAACCGATAACGGGAAAGTAGGAGCGGTAGTTAAACCCGATGCCGTAGTTCCGTAAATATCAAATCCTCCCGAAGTGGTTCCAATTTTGTACGTGGTAGTAGCTGCCACAACTGGAGTTGACGTTCCAGAAAGCGTCGTTGATGAACCAATACATATTGCTGCATTTGCACCCGTAAGCGTAACCGCAGGCACCGGATGTACGGTAACGGTGGTTGATACCGACGTGGCGGCACATGGTGCAGAAGTTAGTGTGAAAGTGTACGTTGTGTTTCCGTTCGGATTAACATACGTTGAACTCACTGTTAATGGGCTGGTTGGCGCTGTGGTGTTAGCCGTATACACTTCCGAACCTGCTGTTGGATAACTTGAAACTATTTTATAGCTGGTTAATCCTGCTACGGTACTTCCGGTCGATAGTGTTAATACCGTACTTGAAGTAGCACATATTGGCGATGGAGATGATATGGTAGCCGTTGGTTGTGGAATAACAATAACGGTTACACTTGCAATTACCGGTGCACAAGCTCCATTAGAAACTGAATAGTAATACGTAGTCGTTACGGCTGGAGTAACCGATAATGGGAAGGTTGGAGGAGCTACTAGCCCTGCTGCCGTAGTTCCGTAGATATCAAATCCTCCCGAAGTAGTTCCAATTTTATAGGCCGTTGTACCTGCAACTACCGGTGTTGATGTTCCTGATAGTGTAGTAGATGATCCAATACATATTGCTGCATTTGCACCAGTAAGTGTAACTGTTGGAACCGGATGAACTGTAACAGTTAACGCAGAAGTTGTAGCACCACAAGGGGCTGAAGTTACCGTGAAAGTATATTGAGTTGTTCCATTCGGATTAACATTCGTGGCATCAACAGTCAATGGACTAGTTGGTGCTGTAGTATTAGCAGCATAAACCTCAGATCCGGCTGTCGGATAGTTCGACGTGATTTTATAACTCGATACTCCGGCAACGGTAGCTCCAGTAGAGAATGTTAATGCCACACTTGACGTTGCACAAATTGGTGAAGGCGAACTGAAAGTAGGAATCGTAGGCTGTGGTATAACAACAATTGTTGTACTGGTTATCACTGGTGCACAAGCGCCATTCATTACCGTGTAATAATAGGTAGTGGTACTAGTCGGCGTAACCGTTAATGGAAATGTCGGTGCAGCAATTAACCCTGCTGCAGTGGTTCCATAAAGTTCGAAACCACCTGAAGTTGTTCCTACCTTGTAAGTAGTTATACCTGCTAATACTGGGCTCGCTGTTCCTGAAATAGTTGTTGAATTAGAGGTGAAGCAAACTGTCGACAAGGCAGATGTTAACGTTACTGTAGGTACCGGATTAACAGTGATGGTTGTCGTGGCTGTTGTTGCTGCACAAGGTGCCGATGTAATACTGAACGTGTAAGTCGTTGTACCGTTTGGATTTACATTCGTAGGATCTACTGTTAGAGGGCTGTTTGGTGCTGTTGTATTGGCAGCATAAACCTCTGATCCTGCAGTAGGATAATTGGAAACAATTTTATAACTTGACACGCCTGCAACCGTTGCGCCGGTAGTGAAAGTTAAAACTGAACTAGCCGTAGCACACACGGGCGAAGTAACCGGAGCAAATGTTAATATGGTTGGCTGTGGAATTACCGTTACGGTAGTCGTAGCACTAACTGGTGCACATGGTGCAGTAGTAATCGTATACGTATAAGTAGTCGTTACGCCCGGAGTTACCGAAAGTGGGAACGTAGGGGCAATTAATGAACTGGCATATACTGGTGAAACACCTGCACTCGCCGTAATCGTATATAAGGTAACACCTGCAACAACCGGAGTAGCTGTGCCTGAAAGTGTGGTAGATGAACCAACACAAAGTGTATTCAATGCCGCGCCTATCGTGGCAATAGGTGCTGGGTTAACCGTTATAACTACGGTATTGGAATAAGCATCAGCACAAGCGCCACTTTTTACTAAGGCACGATATTGCGTTGTTTGGGTTAAACCACTGTAGTTTTGAGTAGTACTGGTATTGGTTATATTAATCCAGGTTGCTCCTGCATCAATTGAATATTCCCAACGTTGCACGGTGCCTACCGTACCACCACCTAAAGTTAAAGCACCACTCGCTGGTGAGCATTGTGTAGATGGTACAGCTGGTGCACCCGTAATAGTACCTGCTACAGTAGCCGGACTAACGGTGATAAGAATTGGTGCAGAGAATGTGGTACAAACTCCTGAAGCCATTTGGGCTCTATACCAGATATCAGCAATAGGTGAAACCGTTATCGGATTCGCTGTGGTTGCTAATGAAGTGATGGCTCCAAAAGCAGAAGTCGGAGCTGATTGCCAGTCAATAATATTTCCTAATTGTCCGGCTAAGGTAATGGTTGCTGATGAACCTGTACAAATTACAGGAGTGGCTGTAGTAGGCGTTCCACCTGCTACCACATTCACCGTAACCGTTACCGTCGACGATGGGATGGTTGCACATAACGCTCCATTCGATATAATAGCTCTGTAAATTCTGTTTTGAGGTACATTCGTAAGTGTTAATGTATTAGATGCCGATGATGCGATAGCAAACCAACTTGCTCCACCATTATTAGAATATTCCCAAGTGGTAATACTACCGCAAACAGGAACAGGAGAAGTAATCGTAACACTATTTATTGCAGTACAAATATCAGTATTGAAAAACGGAGCAACCAAGGTACCAGAAGAAGCTGTAATGGTAGGAATGGTAGTTATTGGAGCTGGGAAAACCGTAACCACATTGGATGTGTTAACGGTTACAGCACAAGCACCTATAGCCGAAGTAAACGTATTTCTAAATCCATAAGTGATGGTATTACAAAGAGTGGTGGTTAAACCATTGGTGGTATACGTACCATTACCATTATCGGTCATAATAATAGCCGGAACAGCCGCTGCGATGTTAATATAACCTGCTCCATTAATAGACACCAACCAAGTTCCCGCTGTTGTAGCGGCACACCTGTTGGTGGTTATTGTTGCCGTGTTTCCACTACATATCGAAAGCGTAGAAGTAACCGACATGGCCATGGCAGCACCATTAGAAGGTGCCGGGTTAACCGTTACTGCTGTCGTTGCTGAAGTGGTAGTACAACCTGCTCCTGCAGCATTATTCGTAACTCTTATACTATAGTTATAAATTACGTTGGCACAAGTATAGTTTACCGGAGGGCTATAGCTAGTAATGGCCGCAAGGAATGAAGCTCTGCTGGTTGAATTGGTAACAACCATTACGCCATTCTGTAATAATTCGTAAGTAGCTCCAGCTTGCTCACAACCGATAGAAGAGGTTGAAAAGTTAACCGAACCACCCGAACAAATAGTTGCCGGCGCAACCGCCGTTGTTGCTGTAATAACCGGATACACTGTAATTGGAGCTAAATTAGCCGTTAGACTACAAGTGCCAAAGGTTACTGTTAAGCGGAAATCGTAGGTACTTGCTATACATGCGCCAGAATTCATGGCTAAACTGCTTAGTGGTCCAGCGACGTTTCCGAAAAATACATAACCGCCTCCGTCAATTTGACGTTCCCATAAATAAGTAGCACCTGCACATACATTATTAGGAGTAATAACAACACTTGCCCCATCACAAACCTTGGTAATTGCTCCATCCGTTAAACTAAATACCTGACCGTTGACAACAGGAGAAGGCGTTACCGTTACCGTAAAGGTACCGGCTACTGCTGTAGCACATGTTGCAAGATTGATGGCATTGATTTGATAGGTGATGGCATTGGCCGAATTATTACAAGTTAAATTGGTTGGAGCAACGGTAAAGCTTCCGGTATTGTTTGTAAGTGTTCCAGGTAAGCCATTTGCTGTAATATTGGCACCTGCCGAAAATACGCTGATGGTATAGGAAGTAAAACCACCGGAAAGGGTATAACCATTTCCACATGCTCCAGTAGTAACGCTTGTTACACTAGCTCCTGTACATATAGTACCGGTACCGGTAACACTAGCAGCCGGTGCAATAATGGTAGGGTAAACGGTTATGCTTATACTACCAATAAGAACAGGTGCCGCACAAGGCGCGTTTTGAGCGAAGATATTATATGCAGCAGTACCAATGGCACACTGGCTGATGGTAGGACTAACTGTGAAAAATGCCGATGTGGCAGCTTTAGTAACGGCTGACGCTACACCACTTCCCATATTCGCCGCTCCTAATCCACCAAAAGTAGGGGCAGAAACGGTGATCGAAGTGAAAGCGGAATTATATCCGGTAGCACATAATAGATTCGTAATATTTACCGTAGCTGTTGCGCCGGTACATATAGTAGGTGTTGGAGTATTTACAGCAATACCTGCAGGAGTGATATTAGGTGAAATGGCCACATCAACAAAAACAGGAACACTGGCACAAGGGCCGTTGGTTACCGTAGCCGTATATCGTATGGTTTGAATTTGATTGGTTGAGTTAAGCGGCGTAATGGTTACCGTACCTGGTGCGCTACCGGTAGTGAATGCACCACCAATACCATGAGTGATGGTACCACACGATCCAGATAAACTACCTACATTGGTTGTAAGCGCATAGGTTGTTCCTGTGCAGGCTCCTGTAGGCACTAAATTAGTAAAACCGGGTAACGATAAGGTAGCCGATTGACCGGAGCATAATGAAACCGAAGTAGAACTTAAACTACCTGCTATAATGGTAGGATAAACACAGGTGGTGACGGTGCCTATAATAACCGGCGTACAAGTACCATTGGTAGCGGTAACGGTATAGGTGATGCTTTGAATACTTGCGGTAGCATTGGTAGGATTAATAACCAAATTACCAGCAGTCGTTGAAGTACGAGTAAATACCTGAGTACCACCAACCGAACCGTTGTTTGTGGTAACTGTATATGTTGTGGTGATGATATCCGGTGGAGCAACCAACAAATTGTTGGCACCTGTCAACGAATAAGTCGCAGCACCTCCATTACAGATAGTAGTGGCGGTAGCATTGGTGCCTGAGGTAAATGAAAATGAGCCAGCTACAGGAAGTGGAACAACCGTGATAGGTCCGGCTGGACTACTACTTGGAGTTGGAGTAGCTCCAAAACCCAAACAATTCACAATAATTGCCTGATAATAAATAATTTGATAAACTCCTCCAGGAAATGTAGCCGGAGCATAAGTAGAAGTACCTGAAGCAGGAATATCTACCCACGATGACCCAAAGTCAATTGAATATTGCCATTTAATTACATTGGGGTTTGATGCATTTGACTGCAAGGTAAATCCCGGTGATCCGGAAACACAATAAGGCCCACCTGATCCGGTGTAACCAGCGGCAGGACACTGAGCATTTGCATTTCCCAACCCTGCAAATAGCATGGCTATGGTAAGGAGGAATGCATAAAAATGATTTCGATTCGAGGATAAATATTTGGTCATACTAATAAAAATTTATTTTTTAACTTTTGTTAATCATACAAATTAACGAGAATGAACTCTCACTTCAATTTGCATAATGTCGCAAAAATAGGGATAAAATCGTAATAACAAAATTTTTTTTGAGTTGTTGATATTTCCTTATAAACTGAAAATGAGTCGTATTAACTTGCTTTTAGGGTGTTAAAATAAAATAAAAAACACGCCATGCAAGTCGATCCTCTGTTTCATGCCTAAGTGCAATAATCGTTAAAGAATCGTTATTAATTAGGGGTTGCAAGATACGACTTGGCTAAAATGGAACGACCTGTAGATTCCTGCCCGGCAAATTTCATTATTATTATACAGAAATTTCGTTGATGTGCATAACTAGGACGATTTTCCGAAAAACCCAAAATCACTTACCATTCTCATTCATGTATAAATTGCCTGTTGACAAGACTCAAAAAAGAAGAAAATATCTTATTTATTTTTATTTAATTCATCCCGAATCAATGCCGCCTTTACATAGTTTTCTGCTTCTACGGCTTGCTCGAGCATGCTTTTCAATTGAGCTCGTGTGTATTGTGTGTAGTCGTTGCTCTCGATAGCATTTGCCGGTTTTACATTGGTGCTGGTCGATTGAAATTCTTTCTCATCAATACCAATCTCCTGCATCAAATGTTCTTCAATAAAAATGGGCGACTTGGTTCGAATGGCAATCGCAACGGCATCAGAGGTTCGAGCATCGATATCATACGTTAATCCTGCTTTTGATAAAATCAATCGTGCGAAGAAAACGCCATTTCGTAAATCATAAATCAGTACTTCTTTCAGCTCCACCTCAAGGCCATTTAGCATCGCAACCATCAGATCATGAGTTAGGGGTCGTTGAGGCGATATTCCTTCAATTTCTGTAGCGATCGATTGTGCTTCGAATGTTCCAACGATGATGGGTAGTTTGCGAATCCCATCCACTTCCTTCAATACCAAATTATACGAACCATGAGTATGCCCGGCCATTAAGGTAAAAAAGGTTAATTGTATTTTCATTTCCCTTGACTTATTAAACCTTTTTAAGCGCTTTTGCTGCTTCAATAACCTTAGGTAAAATCTCGAAAGCGTCTCCCACGATCCCATAATCCGCTATTTTAAAAATGGGTGCCTCTGGATCTTTGTTTATGGCAAGAATAATTTTACTGCTGCTTACGCCTGCTAAATGTTGAATGGCACCACTGATACCGATGGCAATATATAAGTTTGGTTTTATGGTGATACCGGTTTGACCGACATGCTCTGTATGGGGTCGCCAATGCATATCACTAACCGGCTTTGAACATGCGGTAGCGGCACCCAGCAACGTTGCAAGCTCTTCAATCATCACCCAGTTTTCGGGAGCCTTCATGCCTCGTCCAGCACTCACCACCGACTCGGCCTCGGTGAGGGGTATTTTACCTCCTGCCTTTATTTTTTCTATCGATTTTGTTGCTGGAGTAGCCGTAGAAATTTGATAATCTTTTGATGCTACCGACGCCTCTGTACCGAAAGATTCTATGCTAAATGAATTTGGTGTTAACGTAATAATGTTGATGGCGCTTGAAGACGAAACATAGGCAAATGCTTTACCCGAAAAAACACCTTTTTTATATCGGCTATTTTGAGGCGTATCAATTACCCCACTGATTATCGATGCCTTTAATTTCACCGCTAATCTTGGAGCAATGGCTTTGCCCGCATAGGTGTTACTGATAACAATCGATTTCGCTCCGGTTTCTTGTGCCGCTAACGCAAGAATTGAGGCATAGGTGTTATTTTCAAATTCGCTTTGCGATACATGCCATACCTTTTGAGCTCCATAGCTCCCTACCGCCGCAAGCAATGTGTCGCTAACATCGCCAATGGCTAAAGCAACAACCTCTTCACCTAATTGGTGTGCAAAATTTACTGCCTCCAAACTGGATTTCTTTATTTTGCCTTCTGCTATTTCTAAATATACTAAAATCATAATTACTTCGATTTGATGACCGATTTTCATCGGATTAATTTAATGTATTTTTTATTTATATAACCTTTGCTTCGTGGTGTAACAACCCGATGATTTCTCCTGCATTTTCTGCTGATATCATTTTTACTCCTTGCTTTGCCACGGGCATCTCGTATTGTACGAAACTCGTTGTATTGGTTGCAACGGCCCCTATAACCTTTAAAGGTTTTGATCGCGCTGCCATTATTCCTCGCATATTAGGAATACGAGGTTCAGAAAATTCTTTCTGGGCACTTAATACCAACGGAATCGAGCTTTCAAGTACCTCCCGCCCACCATCAATATCGCGTTCCAGTGTGGCCGTTGTACCCTGTATTTCGATTTTTGTTACCACATTCACACTCGGTATTTCCAATAGCTCTCCGATTAACCCGGCAACCAAGCCTCCATTATAGTCGATGCTCTCTCTTCCGGTAAAAATTAAATCATACTTTTCAATCCTGGCATAGGCCGCAATTTCATTTGCTACTTGCATGGCATCCAATGGGGCGGCATCCACACGTACGGCATCGGAAGCACCTACGGCCAGTGCCTTACGTATTACAGCTTCCGTTTCCAAAAGTCCAACGGTAATGGTGGTCACCGTACCAGTATATTGCTCGGTTAACTCAAGTGCGCGGGTTAAAGCCATTTCGTCATACGGATTCATGATCCAAGTTACACCGGCTGTATTAAATTTCGTATCTCCTTCAACGAAAGTAATTTTTGTTGTTGTATCAGGTACAACGCTCAAACAAACTAAAATCTTCATATTTGCATAAAATTTAGAGCGATGCAAAATTCAATGCATCCCTTTTCTTTTGAATCGTGCAAAAATAACAAAATAATTTTGGCACAAAATCCAAAAAGAGAAAGATTGAATTTACGGATTAAAACCATAGCATCTATGACCGACCGATTAACACAACTTTTAAAACTAATCACCGAAATGCCTCACGACGCCTTTTTGAAGTATGGCATCGCACTGGAATATGTTAGCCGAAATGATGATATAGAAGCATTACGACATTTTACTGAATTAAAAGCAGATAAACCAGACTACCTTGCCTTATATTATCAATTGGGCAAACTCTATGAGCGATTAGATAGAACCGATACGGCCATCGAATGTTATCAAGAAGGAATTTCCATTGCCCGAAGTCAAAAAGACAGGCATACCTTAAGTGAACTCCAAAGTGCGTTGGACGAACTCCTTTAAAATCAGAGAAAAAGGAGATGCTGAAAGCAATAAATATTTTTTTGATGTTTCTAAAACCTTTAAATTCGCCGTATCCAATGAATACCCGAATCCTCTTGCGAATTATTATCTTTCTATTTTTCCACCTCGTCTTTCGAGACATGAATGCGCAATGCGCTATGTGTAAAACGATTGTAGATACCGGTGCTCAAAATGGCAGTACGGTTGCTGCCGGTTTAAATATGGGAATTCTTTATTTATTAGGCGTTCCTTTTCTATCCATTGCAATTTTCTCATACGCGGTATGGCGTCGATGGAAAATAAAACAAGATGCATCCTGATTTCAAATTGATCAGCGTATGATTTCTGAGATATTCTGTATTATTGTCGCAATTATTTAATGGCCTCCATGATGTCTTTTTTCTATTCCTTTCCCTGTTATTCATGAACTCTTTCATATTTTCGAAACGCTATTTATTTTCCAGGAAATCGAGGAACGCAATAAATATTATAACCTTAATAACATCCACCGGTTTCGCCGTATGCACTGCTGCCATGATCATTGTTTTATCGGCACTGAATGGTTTTGTAGGACTCGTAGTGGCATTGTATAGTACCTTCGATGCTGACATTAAAATTACGCCGAAGCAAGGCAAAGTAATACACACCAAAAACATACCCTTTGACTCGCTAAAAACGAACCAGAACATCGCATTTTATAATGAAATAGTAGAGGAAAACGTATTGTTAAAATACAATGACAAGCAAACCATTGCTACCATCAAAGCAGTGAGTAACGGCTTTGTTGAAGCCACTCGTCTTGATTCGATGTTGTTGGATGGCACGATGTTACTCAACGATAGCTCCAATTTTTGTTGTTTGGGTAGTGGCTTGGCGTCGAAACTCGATATCAATTGCAGTGACGAACTCACTCCGGTACAAGTATATGTGCCCAAACGCGAACAATTCGATCCATTGAATCCCGAGAGTAGTTTTAATAACCAATTTATTTACCCGAGTGGCGTGTTTGGAATTCAACAAGAAATTGATGAGAAATATATCTTGGTGCCTATAAAATTTGCACGTGAAATATTGGAATATACCGACGAAGTTAGTGCCTTAGAAATAACCACCAAAAAAAATACAAATATCCCATTACTGATCAATAAAATAAAACAAATTATTGGACCGGAATACAACGTGGAAAGCAGAGCAGAACAACACGCTTCTTTATATAAATTAATGAAGATAGAAAAGTGGATCGCCTTTTTAATTTTGGCTTTTATTTTACTTATTGTTTCCTTTAATTTAATTGGCTCCTTGCTGATGATTGTGATTGAAAAGAAAAAAGATTTTAGCATCCTGCATGCCATCGGAATGCCGACCCATAAAATACGAAATATTGTTCTGGGTGAAGGGCTTTTAATTGCCTCCCTTGGAAGCATTATTGGCATCAGTTTTGGGCTTGCACTTTGTATCGCACAAAAACAATACGGCTTGATAAAACTAGGTGGCAATGGCACTACTTTTGTTGTCGACGCTTACCCCATTGTAGTGCAGTGGTTCGATATTATTTTAACTTTATTGGTAGCCTTACTAATTGGAATTATGGCCTCGATTTATCCGGCTAAAACAGCATTGAAAATACAAAATATACGCGACGAATAAGCACTCGGTATGAACCGTAAACTAGGTGCCGAAAAACGTTGTAAGTAAACTTTAAATTCCTAAATGACTTCTCCTTTTTTGCCATTGGAAATCTCCCCCTTAACCATGCGATTTTTTCCTTGCATATCCTTCCGTATTTCGATGTTAATGAAATTATTTAGTGATAATATTTCACACACTTCCGCTGCCCTATTTTCGTTAATTTCGAAATATAAATGTCCTTTTGGATTTAAACATTTTTGAGCCAAATTGGCGATTTTGTGATAAAACAATAAGGCATTAAAATCAGGTACAAATAAAGCCAAATGTGGCTCATAATTTAGTACGTTTTTATGCATTAATTCTTTCTCCTTTTCCATTACATACGGTGGATTACTTACGATAACATCAAAGGTGTCGAATTTCAATTCTTCCGTCTCTAAAATGTTGGCTTGCAACAACGTTAATTCTGCTTTAAGTTTCATTGCATTTCGGGAAGCGATATCCAGTGCTTTATCGGAAATGTCAATGGCAAAAACTTTTGCATCATTTAAATATTTACTCAGCATAATGGCAATACAACCACTGCCCGTGCCAATGTCGAGTATGGTAATGGGCGATCGGTGATTATTCTCCTGCACAATCAAATCAACCAATTCCTCTGTTTCCCGACGAGGAATTAAAACGTCGGGAGAAACCATAAAATCACAATCCATAAAATGAGCGACTCCGGTAATATATTGAATCGGCTCGCCCCATTGCAGTCGGTTAATAAATTCATGAATTGTTGTGAAAGCCGCTGCCGGAACTTCATTGCGATAACTTAAAGAATAGTTTAAATTACTAAGTTTTAAAATAAATTGTAACGCCATTTTTGAAATCGACTTCGCTTCATCATAGTTATAATGCAACAAAATCCGATGGATTAAATATTGTTCCGTATCTTTTAATGTCATTTAGTTATTTTCGCAAAAATAATTTAATTAATTTACCTCGTATAATCGCCTACAAATTAAACTTATTCATGGTACATTAGTAGAATCTAGACTTTATTTATTTATGCCCCAATTTTTACACGCACAATTCATGCAACGCTGTATTCAACTCGCTAAACTTGGCCTGGGGAATGTGGCTCCAAACCCGATGGTAGGTGCCGTTATAGAGCTAAATGGGAAAATAATAGGGGAAGGTTATCATCATCAATTTGGAGCCGCGCACGCGGAGGTGAATGCCATCAACAGCACCGATGAAGCGCTTCTAAAAGATGGAACCCTTTATGTAAACCTGGAACCGTGTTCGCATTTCGGGAAAACGCCCCCTTGTGCAGATCTCATCATCGAAAAAGGAATAAAAAGGGTTGTCATCGGATGTCTCGATCCATTTAAGGAGGTGGCCGGAAGAGGCATCGCTACCCTTAAAGCACATGGGGTTGATGTTATCCTCGACGTATGCAAAGAGCAATGTTTGGAGTTGAACAAACGATTTATTACTTCACTGGAAAAAAAACGGCCCTATATAATTTTAAAATATGCTCAAACAGCCGATGGATATATTGGATTAGATGCAACGCACGACATCAGCACATCACGCCAAATCAGTCGTCGCGAGTCGCAGCAATTAACACATCGTTGGCGCTCCGAAGAAAGTGCCATACTGGTAGGTACAAATACGGCATTACTTGACAACCCAAAGCTTAATACCCGGTTTTTTGGAGGAAACAATCCAACACGAATACTATTGGATAAAGATTTAAAAGTTCCATTTTCCAATAATATCTACGACACCACGCAAAATACAATCGTTTTTACTCAGAAAAATAAATCGACGCGAATCTTAAATTGCACCTTCCTTGAAATTGATTTTAACGCACCTGCTTTTCTAAAAGAGATGTTGGAAATAGTACTTGAAAACAATCTTCAAAGCATTATTATTGAAGGCGGAGCGGCTACATTGCAATCATTTTACGATGCTAATTTATGGGATGAATCGAGAATCTTTACGTCTACAACTTCATGGGGGAAAGGTATTAAAAGCCCTTTACAAGCGAAAGATGCAAAAATAATTTCGGAAGAAAAAATAGCAACCGACACCTTAACCATTTATAAAAACACAACGGCCTCATGATTCTAATTTTCCTTGCTATCCTTTTTTCTGCGTCGTTAGTCATAAGTTTTAAATTATTTGTAAAACTTAAAGTCAATACCTTTCATGCCATCTTGGTTAATTACTTCGTAGCGGCATTCACCAGCTATCTGTTTGCGGAAAAAAATTTCGAAATAAACCCTAGCGACAATTGGTTTAAATTCGCTTCAGGAATGGGATTATTATTCATTCTTACGTTTGTGGCAACCAGTATTACCGCACAAAAAATATCGGTTATCACCAGTATGATAGCCTCAAAAATGTCGCTCATCATACCCCTTACGTACGCGGTAATTTTTGTTGGTGAACAGATGACCCTGTTAAAATTCACCGCTATTGTATTGGCCATGATTGGCGTAGTGCTCACCGTTATACAACCAAAAAACAACGAATTAAAGTCGCGAAATATGAAGTCCATTTTGCTTATCGCTGCGGTGTTTGCTGGCAGTGGATTGGTTGATACCTCCTTCAAATATATTGAAAACAATTTCTATGCAACGGGTGTTCCTCCGCAATGGGTAATGATGGTATGTTATGCGAGCGCCGCGGTATTAGGAACACTCTATTGGATACTTCAAAGCCTTCGAATAAAACCCCATATTTCTTATCGCAGTGTAATCGCCGGCATCCTCCTGGGTGTGCTCAATTACTTCTCCTTTATTTTTGTGGTTGAATCGCTTCATAACCCATTACTACCAAGTACGGTGGTATTCCCTCTCATTAATGTGGGTGTGCTTTTACTTGCAACGTTCATAGCCATCATACTCTTCCACGAACGATTACGCACCATAAACTATATTGGGGTCATTCTCTCCATCTTAAGTATTTTAGTTTTAGCGATGCAAAACTATGTTATTTAGCACTAGCTATAAAACCATCGTAGCGAAGTCGGAAGCACTTTATAAGGTGAAAGGAAGTAAGTTTTTCGCCATTGCCTTCCCGGTAAAAAATGAGGATGAATTTAAAATTCAGCTTCATCATATTAAACTCACCTATCCTGATGCAACACATCATTGCTACGCTTTGATACTGCATCCGGATAAAAGTTTCCAGAAAAGCAGCGACGATGGTGAACCTGCCAATACCGCTGGAAAACCGATATTACGGGCCATTATTGCTAACGACTTAACGAATATTGCAGTTGTGGTAGTTCGATATTTTGGAGGCACAATGCTTGGAGTACATGGATTAATAGGCGCCTATAATGAGGCTGGCCGAGCCGCTCTTAAGGTTTCAACGGCCATCGAAATAATCATCGAAGACACCTATAAATTACATTGCGATATGGCACATGAAAAAGAATTACATCGAATGATGAAAATTTTGAATGCCAAAATCATTTCATCGATTTACAATGAAAATATTCAAATTAAATTTTCAATACCCCGCTCGAAAGAAAAACAATTAAATGAATTAAAGGTTTCCTTTTTTTTCTTCACCATCGCGCGTTACGATGAATCATAGCGCGTTTAAAAGTGAAACCCTATGACGTTAGAATTTGCCGTAAAAGCATTCAATTGAGCTGTACTTCAATTCGCTCTCCATTGCTCCAGAAGGTAAGACTCTTTGCGTTGCTATAATAAACAATTAAATCGGGGAAGACCTTGAATGAAGTAACGATGTCGTCGCTTACATTGAATACTTGCCCAGCCGTATAGGCTTTGAGTCGATTACGAAAATCCATATAAACCAACGTTGTATTTCGTCCGGAGAATTGAGTCGGAAAATAATTTTCAATGATTTTACCTTTCCCATTTTCGAAAATTTTAAGCTCATTTTGCATGCTTCGATAGTACATCACACCATCAACAATATTAAAAAAACCAGGATCGTATTTCTCCAAGACAAAGATATTTCCTTTATGAAATAATTTCAAATTACTATTTTGATCCACCCAGGCTACCATATCATCTCCTACCACAAAATTCTTTGGCCGAAGCTTATCCAGAGTAAATACTTGCCTTTTATAAAACACTCGTAACCGATTTGTTGCGTCGATAAAACCTACGGTATTTAGCCCACAAGCAAACTTCAAGGTATCACTAAAATATTCCAAGCTTACGTTGGTATCCTTGCACCATACCCGAAGTTGGTTATGCCGATCAACAAAAGCAACTAAATTACGGCCTAATATCGTATTCGATGATGGTGAAATATCCAAGTTGCGAATTTTATTAT
The DNA here is from genome assembly GCA_947507965.1 of Bacteroidota bacterium. Lineage (GTDB taxonomy): Bacteria > Bacteroidota > Bacteroidia > UKL13-3 > UKL13-3 > CAINMV01. Next base: position 13,598 of record CANNQU010000013.1, on the reverse strand, counting down.
CAAAGAATATATTAAAGAAACCGTACCGATCGGTGAAGGAGAGCATGCTATCATTAATGGTAAATCCAAGACATGCATCGCAAAGCTTTTTTATGTTTCCATCGTAATAAACGTAGGATGCAACACCAGAAGTCCACGCCACTAAGGCATCGCTACAGTCGTAACTTTTGGGCAGAAATTTAGAAATCAGTTTACTCTTGCCATTGGAATAAATTTTAAAGTCGAGTACATCGGTTACATAAGCACAAATATTATTCCCCGACTTAAAACTTTTAGGTTCTCTCGGTTCCAAGTTTTTCAGTTGTCCATTATCGTAAATATTAAAGTGACTATTGTACTGATCCCAATATGGGTAGAGTGGCTGAGAATTTAAGTTAAATGAAATTAACGTCATTACACTGAGCATAATGAACAAAAATTTATTCTTAACTATAAAATGAAAGCTGAATTGCATCGAATTGAAAATGGTTGTTTCTAAAGCTTATGAATACCCATAAAATGGCATCGTTTAAATACTTATTTCCTCTAAATATTTCGGGATGGAAACGGCCTCAAATCCTACTTCTTCCAATCGTCTTTTAAACGATGTTTGCGTGAGCAATTCACCATGAACTAAAAACATTTGTTTTACCTTTTTCGCTTCTTGGCAACCCAAATACGCAATCATTTCACTATAATCTGCATGAGCACTGTAGCTATCAATCACCTCCACATGGGCATTAACGGGGTATATCTCGCCAAAAATACGAACCTCCTTTTTACCTGTTTTCAACTCGCTGCCCAAACTTCCGGGGGAGCAGTATCCAACGATTAGAATGGTGGTGCTTTTCTTTTTAATAGTATTGGCAATATGATGCTTTACTCGCCCGGCTTCAGCCATTCCGCTCGAAGAGATGATGATACACGGTTCTTTAATATCATTTAATTCCTTACTTCTAATAACGCTACTTACATACTCCAAATTATCAAAGCCAAAAGGGTCTTCATCGGTTTTTAAATAGTTCAATAACGTGTCATTAAAACACTCTCGGTGTTTGCGCATTATACGGGTTGCATTAACACTCAGTGGGCTATCTACAAAAACTTTGATACGTGGTAACAGGCCAGCATGTTCCATTTTATCAAGGGCAAAAACGAGTTCCTGCGTACGGTCGACACTAAAAGCAGGTATGATGAGTTTCCCTTTATTTACCACACAGGTTTCTCGTACAATCTTTAATAGACGTTCTTCGGCGCCTTGAATTTTCTCATGGAGGCGATCGCCGTATGTGCTCTCACATAGGATATAATCGGCTTGCGGAAATTTTTCCGGCCCACGAAGTAATTGATCATTGGGACGCCCGATATCGCCGGTAAACGTAAGGGTGAATGTTCTTGCCTTTTCTTTAATACTAATATTTATAGCAGCACTTCCTAACAGATGACCTTGATCGGTAAAATTAAAAGTAATTTCGTCGTTGATCAAAAATGGTTCAAGATAATTAACATGAAATAGATTTCCTAAAACGGCCTCCGCATCCTCCATGGTATATAGTGGATTCAATAATGATTCGCCTTTTTTAGCTCTTCTTCTATTAATATATTTCAAATCGCTAACCTGAATAAAAGCACTGTCGCGAAGCATTATTCCACATAAATCGGCGGTGGCCGGCGTACAATAAATTTTACCGTTGAAACCTTCTGCATACAATTTCGGGAGCAAGCCCGAATGGTCAATATGGGCATGCGATAAGATGACACAATCAACTTCGGCGGCATCGAAACCAAAATCCTGATTCCTTTTTATTCCTTCCGGCCCCATCCCTTGAAACATTCCACAGTCTAATAAAACCTTATACCCGCTTTCCAACGTTAACAAATGTTTTGAACCAGTAACGGTTTGCGCGGCTCCGAAAAATTGTATCTTCATGGCTGAATTTGATTTAAACAGGGACTTCCAAAATTCGATTGTTTTCGCAACGATATACTTTGCCGAAAAACTTATTGATGAGCCGGTAATCATGCGTTGCAATTAAAATAGCTGTACCGCCCTGACTAATCTCGATGAGAAGCTTCATAATCTCATCACTTACCTCCGGATCCAGGTTTCCCGTAGGTTCATCGGCTAGAATTACTTCGGGATTATTTAAAAGTGCGCGGGCAATAACTACCCTTTGCTGTTCTCCTCCCGATAACTCATGAGGAAACTTATACTCCTTGGTGCTAAGTTGAACTTTACTTAATACTTCGCTTATTCGATTCTTTATTTCCAGCTTATTTTTCCACCCGGTGGCTTGCAAAACGTACTCGAGATTATCGTAAACACTTCTATCCGTTAGCAATTGAAAATCTTGAAATACAATCCCCAATTTCCTCCTCAAAAATGGAATCTGATTCGTTTTAATTTTACGCAAATCATATCCAGCAATAGTGGCCTCACCTCGGTCTAACAGCACATCGGCATATAATACCTTTAAAAGGCTCGACTTGCCGGTTCCGGTCTTGCCGATGATATAAATAAAATCGCCTTTATATATTTCAATATTTACATCGTCTAAGATCAAATTGTTTCCTTGAAAAATATCGGCATCTTTAAGATGAATAACTAGTTCTTTACTCATTATTTTTAGATTTCTATGGGGTGCAATTTACCAAAAGGAATTTCATCGATATGCATTTTTATCAACTCCATTTGAGCTCCAAATCCGGCCTTCTGCAATGCTTTTTCAGGTCGATCCACCCGACAATAGGCCACTAGGGTAAAATCGCTGTCGCGAAGCTGCACGTAATCAGGGATATTTGCTTTCCCTTTTATTTTTATAAGATAATACATGACATCAAATATACCCTTTTGTTTCACCATCTTCATTTTGATAAAAATGCTCCATTATTTTGTCAAAAATAGCTAAAGTAAAGATCAAAATCATGAACTTTTTTACCAGGCCATGATTTGCTCTCCTCCTTATTTAAAACGCTTAACCAACAGAAGTATTCCGACCCTCTCCATCACGCTAAAACCAGCTCGAAATTTAATATCAACAGGATGACCATTTATTGATAATTTTACACCCGGTATACCAAAAGGGAAAAATTTATTAATGAAGAAATTTACCGTAATTTATGTTGCCCTCTTCTTTTGCGCTTTTGTGTATATGGCAAAACATGGGGTGGTGGGCCTCGACGAAATCATGTTATTGGACCCCGGCATTAATTTCACCCATGGCAATTACAGCTCCAAACTATGGGTTGCAGCGGGTACAGAATTACACTTTATGGCCTATCTTCCAGCCATCACCGTATTTCGGCTACCCTTTCTTTATCTCCTACCGAATAACATTTTATATCACCGCCTTCCTTTTGTGCTTGTCTTTATTTTATGCACCTGGCTTATCTATAAAATTACAAAAGCACGATTTAAGAATACGAATTTACCCTTACTTACGGTTTTATTATTTATTAACGACAAAGGATTATGGGACGCTACTTTATCCGGAAGAAGTGAAATTTTACAGGTTTTATTAATTCTTCTCTATTTCTTTTTTGAGCTGAAAAATCAAAACATTTTTTCGACCATAATAAAGGGTTTTATTGTGGGTTGTTTATTGCTAACGCACCCTCCTGCTTGGATAATTGCCATTACCTTGTTGTTTTTCCTTTATAAAAAAAAGAACGTGAGGCTAAATATCCTGGCAACAATATCCGTTATTTTCCCCCTGTTTCTCTTTCTTTTTAGCATCCATTTTAAAATTCACGAACTCGCCTCCCAGCTTTTTATGGATGGGAGCCTTCTTTCGTCACAACATAGTCTGTATTATCGCCTTACGCACTTTTATTCACGAGGTTTACCATACCCTTATCTTTATCAGCCCTGGGTTATCTTACTGTTTTTTTTAAGTCTGTATTTCAGTGCTAGCCCCGCAATTTTCAAAGAACGATTAATTAAAAAAATCGTCTTGCTTTTCGTCGTCTATCTTATCTTTTTAATCTTCACTGCAGAAAATTATTATCGCTATAATGTGCCGCTCTTAACCTGCATGTATTTGATGTTTCCTTATATCATAAAACATCTTAAAGAGAAAAATCGTTTTGTATCAAAGCCATACCTAACCGGCTTGATGATTTTTTTTATTTCCATACCGTTTGTCTTTCGATTGGCCCAGGTGGTTAGAAATAGAGAATATAACGAGACGGAAACTTTAGTTAACCAATTTAAAAACGACCCAATAATTAATCAATCGGTATCCACCCTCCTGGTGGGAGAGCCGGTGGGCTATTACCTTGCATTGAACACTCCACTGACGACGTTTTCGACAACCTATTCAATAGCCAAGTTTTCGTTAGAGAAATATTCAAAAGTGTACTACTTATCATGTAAAGCCTTACCACCCAGAGATTTTCGATTAATTCAAGAATATCATTCCACCGCTATAGAAGACGGAACCTACAAAGGGCTAAAATGGTATGAAGCCATTAAACCTTCCTTCTAAATATTGGATAAATAAATACTCCTGCAATAATAATACTGGCTCCAACATAAAAGGAGAGATTCATTACTTCTGTTTTATTGAAAATTAAAAATGCCAATACAATACCATAAACAGGTTCCAAATTATTCACCAATATCATGGTAAAAGGATTGATATGCTTGCCAATTTTAGTTGCCTCTAAAAAAGGAAATACCGTACAAACTACGCTTAACACCAATAACCAAAACATATCCATGGGTTGTTGAAGCATCAACCAGGGCTGCTGTTGAAAACCAATGGAAACTATGGATACAAAAACTAATGCCCCTATAAACTCATAAAAGGTGATGCCGTATGCATTATGTTTACGCGCTAGTTTTACATTAATATTCACAAACAAAGAAGCCGTGAGGGCGGCGATAATCCCAAAGTAAATTCCATTCATCACGACTGCACTGGTATAAGAAATAATGAATAACCCCATCATTGTGCTTAATCCTAAGATTACCTCGAGCATAGCAATACGGCGTTTAAAAAACAATGGCTCGAGCAATGCGGTAAAAAGAGTCATGGTAGCAAAACCACACATGGCTGTATTTATATTAGATACTTTTATAGCATAATAAAACGACACCCAGTGTAAGCCCACAATACAACCTGTTAATAAAATGCTTATCATGGCTTTTGATGCCAGCTCCACCTTTATCTTCCGATATTTAAAGTAGGCAGTTAATACCACCGTGGATATTATTAAACGCCACCAAACCAAGGGTAGTGCGTCAATACTGATGAGTTTACCTAAAATTGGCGTGAAGCCGTAAATAACGACTAAAACATGAAGCATCACATAGGGTGAAGGTGTTTTACGCCCTCTTACGTTGATTAGCGATGCTAAATTCGAGTTATTTAGGGGCATATCGATAGATGAACAGTCCAATCACAAAATAGATGCCATTAGGCGCCCATACGGCGAGTAGCGGGTTGAGGCTACTGTAGGTAGCAAAAGTATTGGAAACCTGCATAATAAGAATATAGGTAAAGGCTAATGCAATGCCCAAAAACAGGTGCATTCCTATGCCACCGCGTATCTTACGAGAGGCAATACACACGCCAATAAAAGCGAGAATGATTCCAGCAAAGGGCAGTGCCTTTCGTTTGTATAACTCAACATAATACTCCTTGATATTGCCTACCCCTCGCTCCTTCTGTAAAGAAATAAAACGTTTCAACTCCGGGTCGGTCATCGTGGTAATGTCAGTACTTTTCTCTCCAAAATCTTCCGGTTTATAGTTAAGCTCCACCAGTCGCTCCTTTTCCGATGATATATTTTGGGCTCCATTCACAAAGTCCCGAATAACCAAGTTTTCGAGCTTCCAGTTTCTTAGTGTGTCGTTCCAAACAATACGGTCGGCTTCTATCTTTTGCAAGAGACGAGAATCAAGAAATTTCTCCAGCGTGAACTTATATCCAATTTTATCTTCCACATTAAAATTTTGAATGTAGAGAAATTGGCCCGGTGATGTTTGTTGATGAATATTATGGCTCCAACCACTTCGCTTATTATTAATATATTGAACCATAAAATTAAAACGTTTCTTGTTCGATTTGGGCAGTATATAACTATTAAGCAAATAAGAAAACACGGCAATAAGGGTAGCCACGAAAAGATAGGGGCGTATTAATTTATTAAAGCTAATGCCGCCTGCCAAAGCAGCCACGAACTCGGTTTTGGAGGCCATATCCGAGGTAAAAAAAATAACGGTGATAAATACAAATAAGGCACTGAATGTATTAACCAGCCAAGGAATAAAATTAAAGTAATACTCAAAAATTATTTTTGAAACAGGGATGTCTTTCCCTAAAAAGTCATCTATTTTTTCAGAAATATCGAAGACGATACATATTACGATCAGAACAAGTAAAATAAAAATGAAGGTAAGAACAAATTTCTTTATTATGTACCAGTCAAACTTCGTTATCAACACGTAAATAGTTTATATAAAAGTAATTAAAACGTAGCTGCTGCTGCTCGAAACGATCTCCATCCAAATCTGCATTCGATTTTACTAGTTGGCCGGAATAGCCGTCACACCTTCCTTCCGAGCCTGATCTACATCAATCATGTGACAATGCTTGGCAGGGTCACCAAAAAAATCTTTGTTATCTTTTGCTTCCTGAGCGCCAACCAGCAGGGCCGCTAAAAATGACTTCTTTGAGAAGTCAAAATTTTTCTTCGCCTCCTCGCTGAGCATCGCATCAAAAGCATCCGACAAACGAGCGGAAATCTTTGATTCATCTACCGTTTTGCTACCGATCATGGTGGTTTCTAAAAAGAAAAGATTGCTTTCACGATCTTGAATTTGTTCGCCTTTGCTATTGGTACGAGGCCTATCATAGAAGCCCAGAAAGCAATGCCCTGGAACCAATACCATAACCGGCTCAATACCCATTTTATATAAGATGGAGGCAAATAACGCTGTTCCATCAACACAATTAGCTTGGTTCGACTTCCATGCGTCATTGGTAAATCGTATGTATTGACTAAAAACTTTTTGATTGGCATTGCTTCCGGTAATATTGCTATAACTAACACCTCGTTGCTGTAAGGCCGTCCAAACCGAGAACACTTGTTTGAAAACATCTTCGGTACACTTTGATGTATTATCATCACTATAGGTTAAATAACCCGTCATTTGGTTGACGATATTCGTCTTCTTCACCAAAGGTAATATCTCATCCTGCAAGAGTGGATTGTTTTCATTAACATAGGCGGCACACATCCAATCGGTAATATTTACAGCGGTGGCGTTGTTACGATGGATATAGCCCAGTAAACATTCGTTGATGCCCTTTATAGGCGTTACTTTTGGCTTTTCACCTGCATCTTTGCCATTGATACTTAGTTTAAACGTGATGGTTACAATTTTGTTTTGTTTTATTTTTAGTAATTCGTCATACTTGTACTTAATAACCGGAAAAATTTCATAGTCCTTCACTTCTTTTAAATCCTCTTCATACACCGTTGTATTCATTATTTCTGGTGCCTCAATGGTAATTTTTATATGTGAATTGGCCACCGAAGGCTTAACCTTAATACCAATTTGCCCATTTTTGTCGCCTTTATATTCGTCTTTATCTTGCGAACGGTTGGGCATCAGGGAGGCGGCATAAATATAGGAAGTGTAAATATTCCCCTCCATTTCAATGATGGGCTCCCAAGCAGTACTCACTGCCTTTTGGTTGGTAGTTGATGCTTTAGCAGGCGCTGTGGTGGTGGTTACACCTTTAGGCGTGGTGCTTTCCGAACCACGTAATTTTGGAGTGGTTTGTGAATTTCCGAAAAATGTAAAGCTAATGAGAAGGGATAGAATTAAATACTTCATGGTGAATTCTTTTATAATTGTTCAGGAACAAAAATATGAAATAATAGTAATTATCAATTTTATTTTTACAAATATTACCATTACCATTATAAACACCGTGTATTGAGCCTTTACCGTAAAGATTACGTCATAACAAATTTTGTTTCTCTTATCTTTGTTTTCTAATTTCTTCTATCTAACGAATGAAATCCATTTGGTCTAAAATAATAATCAATACCATTCTGCGAAATAAGAAAGGTAACTTAAAGAGAGAGCATGCCTATTCTAACTTTGAAAAGGCCAAAGGATTCGTTGAATTGAAAATAGTGTTATTTTCATTATTAAAAGATGGTCTTTTGATCATGATTGGAATAGCCTCTGCGGCTTTCGGACTCGAAAGTTTTTTACTCCCGAATAACTTCATTGATGGCGGTGCCACAGGCATTGCATTACTCATATCGGAGGTTACCCATATCTCACTCTCGGTTCTATTAATTTTGGTCAACATTCCGTTCATCCTTCTCGGCTACAACCTGCTAGGCAAAGCATTTGCGCTTAAAACCATATTTGCCATTTGCGGATTAGCAATAGGATTGGCAACGTTACATTTACCGCAGATTACCCACGACAACACGCTGGTATCTGTTTTTGGAGGCTTCTTTTTAGGGATGGGCATTGGCTTTGCCGTAAGAGGAGGAGCAGTACTCGACGGCACAGAGATACTCGCTATAACCTTAAGTAAAAAATTTAGTACCACCATCGGAGATATCATTATCATCATCAATATTATTGTTTTTGCTTTCGCTGCGATTTATTTAACCATCGATAGTGTGCTCTATTCTATGGTTACGTATCTAACCGCTTCCAAAACACTAGAGTTTGTTCTGGAGGGGATTGAAGAATACACGGGCGTTACCATTGTTTCGGCACATAGCGATGAAATTCGAGTTGCTATTATAGAAAAAATAGGAAGAGGAGTTACCGTTTATAACGGGAAACGAGGGTATGGAGTTCACGGCCCTACCAACAATGTGGATATTATTTATACGGTAATTACTCGCTTGGAAATCAGCAAACTCACGGCAGAGATTGACAAAATAGATCCTAATGCCTTCGTCGTTATGAATAGCATAAAAGATACCAAAGGAGGAATGATTAAGAAACGCAGGCATAAGAATTAAGAAGATGAAACGGGAGCGAATGACGAATTGATAGAGCACTAAAACAACTTACGTTACCGTATCCGCGATTCATCCCAGCGGGACTTCAGTTTTTTGATCATCGTCAACCCTTTTGGCTTCTTTTCTTACTTTGAAATAATCATAGATACCGACATTCATTAAAAACAAGGCGAGAAAATAAAGCGAATGCTCCACGGGTATCACACCCATTTGTATTCCAATAATTTGTTTTGGGTCATGCCACAATATCCCACGACTCGTAAGGAGCGAATAATAAAAAACAACCGGAATGAAACCGATTAAATACGCCAAATAAAATCGTGACAACGATTTTGGCGATGCAATCCACATTCGGTAAGTAAGGGTAACAAGGCAAAGTAAGGCGGTTACAGAAGTGAATAACTTCTGACGGAAAGCAAAAAAAAAGACCGTCAGAAGGAGAACCAAAATAACGCTTATCGATTGATGGTATAAGCGTAATATATCGTTTCTGATCATAGCCTTGGTGGCAGCATAAAGGAGTAATGAAGAATAAGAAGCAATGAAATAAAACAATACCTTTTCCATGGGCAACCCAAACCAAATTACGCCAGCAATATCCTGCTTATTAAAGCCCCATATACCCCAAACACAGAAGAAATAATCAATGGTAATAAATAAAAAAGCTGGAATGATGATCGCCGGTAAAACATAAAAAAAGTCTTTATAAAAAGCGATTTTCTTTATAAAAGAGAATGCGATAGAGAGCAACAACCAGATTATATTTATCCAAAGATAGAGTTGCATAGATTGGAGATAATGGTTGTGAATAAATCAAAAGCTCGGCCAATAATACGTTTAAATGACGAAAGTCAAAACAAAAAATATCCGATATGCAAGACACACCGGATATTTATATTTTTCAGAATAAGGAAATTAGCGTTTAAAACCACCGCCTCCACCACCACGGTTACCACCGGCACCGCCTCCACCACCACGTCGATCGCCACCGCCTCCAGCTCCACCTCTTCTATCGCCACCACCGGCACCACCTCTACGATCAGGACGATCTCTACGGTCGTCGTTTCTCTCTCTTCCACGGAAGCCACCAGCAGCATTACCTCCCTCATTACGAGCTTCCATTCCTACATTGGGCGATAAATCACGCTTTCCATAAATTTCCCCACGACATAACCACACTTTCACACCCAATTTACCGTAAACCGTTAACGCTTCACTTAATGCATAATCAACATCAGCACGAAGGGTATGCAGCGGAGTTCTTCCTTCTTTATATTGTTCTGAACGTGCCATTTCCGCACCTCCTATACGGCCTGAAACACGGATTTTCACCCCTTCAGCACCTGCACGCATGGTAGCAGCAATGGCTGATTTCACAGCACGACGAAAGGAAATACGAGCTTCCAATTGAGAAGCTACGTTATCGGCAACAAGCTTCGCATCCAGATCCGGTTTTTTTACTTCGTAAATATTAATCTGAACTTCTTTCTTGGTAAGTTGTTTTAATTCTTCTTTGATTTTATCCACTTCCTGCCCCCCTTTACCAATAACAATACCTGGGCGGGCTGTATGAATCGTGATGGTAATTCGTTTCAAGGTACGCTCAATAACCGAACGAGCGATACCCCCTTTAGGAACACGCACCAACAGATACTTGCGTATTTTTTCGTCTTCAATAATTTTGTCGGCGTAGTTATTACCACCGTACCAGTTGCTGTCCCATCCGCGGATGATACCTAAGCGTAAACCAATTGGATTGACTTTTTGACCCATGTTGTATTATTTTGTATCGACTACTATTGTTATATGATTTGTACGTTTGCGTATTCTGTAACCTCTTCCTTGTGGAGCAGGCAGCATACGCTTCTCCATTGCTGCGGCATCAACAAATACCGTTTTTACTACCAGGGTATCAATTTGATTACGGTCGGCTGGATTTTTTACCTCCCAATTTGCAATAGCTGATTTCAAGAGCTTATACATGTAAGGGGCATATCCTTTCTTAGGGCTGAACTTCAAAATATTAAGAGCAGTTTCTACTTTAATTCCTCTTATATTATCGGCCACAAGGCGCATTTTACGAGCGCTATTGGGGCAATTATTTAAACGTGCTACGGCTTCCATGGTGTTATTTGGTGATGGAGTTTAATTTTTAATTACCTTTTTTATCAGGATGACCTTTAAATGTACGAGTTGGAGCGAACTCACCCAACTTATGCCCTACCATATTCTCGGTAACATATACCGGAATAAACTTATTTCCGTTATGTACGGCAAATGTTTGGCCTACAAAATCAGGAATAATTAAGCTACGACGGCTCCATGTTTTGATGGCCGTTTTCTTCTTTGTTTCAAGGTTCTTTACCACTTTTTCCATTAAGTGGTAATCAATGAAGGGTCCTTTTTTTAGTGATCTTGGCATATTATTTAAATTTGTTTATTTGATGTTTTGCAACATCCATTTTAACTATGGTTCATTGGCAAAACCAATGATGAATGAATTATTTCTTTCTACGTTCTACGATTACTCTGTTAGATGCTTTTTTCGGGTAACGTGTTTTCAATCCTTTTGATTTTAATCCTTTGCGTGAACGTGGGTGACCTCCGGAAGCTCTTCCTTCTCCTCCTCCCATTGGGTGATCCACAGGGTTCATAGCAACACCTCGAACACGAGGACGACGGCCTTTCCAACGCGTAACGCCCGCTTTTCCTTTACGTTCTAATTGATGATCACCATTACTCACGGTACCAATAGTGGCCATACATGTAACCAAAATATTGCGAGTTTCACCGGAAGGTAATTTCACCGTTGCATACTTCCCGTCGCGCGCGGCCAATTGTGCACTGGCACCGGCACTACGCACAATCTTCGCACCTTGTCCTGGATTTAACTCTACATTATGTATAATCGATCCCAAAGGAATTTCACTTAATAACATCGCATTTCCTACTTCAGGAGATATGCCTGTACCACTCATTACCTTTTGATCTACTTTTAACCCTTGAGGTGCAATAATATAACGCTTCTCTCCATCGGCATAAATAATCAACGCAATGAATCCGGTACGATTGGGATCATATTCAATTGATTTAACCGTTCCAGGTATTCCATGTTTATCGCGTTTGAAATCAATCAAACGATATTGTCTCTTATGACCACCTCCGATGTATCGCATCGTCATTTTACCCGTTTGATTACGTCCGCCCGACTTACTTACGGGCATCAATAACGATTTCTCAGGCACGTTGGTGGTTATCTCAACGTATGAGTTTTTTATTTTATGGCGTGTACCCGGAGTGGTGGGTTTTAATTTTATTACCGGCATGGCTTAACTTTTTATGTAGTTTAATGTATTAAACGTTTTCGAAAAATTTAATGGTTTGTCCCGGACGCAAGGTGATGATAGCCTTCTTATACGATTCTTTTCTCCCAATGCTTAATCCTTTGGTCGTATTTTTCACTACTTTCTTACCAGCATAACGCAAGGTGCTTACTCCAACGACATTGACACCATACATTTTTTCGATGGCTTTCTTTATAGCCGGTTTGTCGGCATTAACATCCACCCTAAAACTAAATTGTGAAAGCTTATCGCTCTTAGCGGTAGCTTTTTCTGTAATAACAGGCTTTTTTAAAATACTCATGGTTGAAATTTATTTTAGCTAACAGTAAAATATAACCTTTATACGTTTAATTAATTCTAAATTTTGTGTTTGAAATGTAGGAGAACGAAATTTACTTTGCCAATACCTCTGTAAGTGCTTTAAGGGCGCTTTCAGTAACGATCAATTTTTGTGCGTTCAAAATGGCATAGGTATTTACATCGTTAGCCAAAAGTACCTGATTTCTCTGTACGTTACGACTGCTTAGGTAAATATTTTCGTTGTGTGCGCCCAATAACACCAGGTTTTTGTTATCCGTGATATTCAGGTCTTTCAATATGGTAAGATACTGTTTTGTTCCAACGGTATCAAGATTGAAATCCTCGATAACTAAAATGTTATTTTCTTTTGCTTTGTAGGATAAAGCAGATTTACGAGCTAATTGCTTGGTTTTGTGGTTTACTTTAAAGAAGTAATCACGTGGTACAGGGCCAAAAACCCGACCACCACCTCTCACTAAAGGTGATTTTAAGCTTCCTCTACGAGCTCCTCCGGTACCTTTTTGTTTCATCAACTTTTTGGTCGTACGGTGAATTTCGTTTTTCGTCTTGGCCTTGTGAGTACCTTGACGCTGGTTTGCCAGATATTGTTTTACATCTAACCAAATAACGTGATCGTTAGGTTCGATAGCGAATACGGCATCGTTCAAGGCTGCTTTGCGCCCTGTATCGTTTCCGGTGATGCTTAAAATTCCAAGTTCCATGTGTGTTTTACGGTTTTGCAGATTATGAAAAATCTATACTTTCCAAAAAATGGAGTGCAAAGGTAACATTATTTTCCAAAATAAGAAACGAATTGCAAAGAATTTATCGGGTATTTCAGTATTTGATGTGCTGGCGAAAATAAAATGATCCGCAAAGACCGTATCAATGCTGTTTCGTCATTCCTATTCTGAAGCCCTCCTTTCGCAGATCCTAGGTCCATGAACAAGTTACCATTGACGTATT
>CANNQU010000012.1 GCA_947507965.1 Bacteroidota bacterium | reverse complement strand
TATTGACCCTGTTGTATCGTCATCCCGACGAAGGAAGGATCTCAAAAAAAAGCCTATAAATGCCGTTCATCTGGTGCCATCAACATATTCATGAAGCGACGGAAAAATGGAGGTATTGACCCTGTTGTATTGTCATCCTGACAAAGGAAGGATCTCAATTCCTTTATTATATTTGTAAAAAAAACAGTATGAAACTTGCAGGAGGCATTCAGACTTTCTATGTGTACATTACAACCAATAAAACAAAAAGCGTGTTGTATATAGGCGTAACAAATAATCTCAACAGACGCTTACTTGAACATGAACAAGATGCGAAAACAACAAAGAAGCACTTTACCGGAAAGTATAACGCCTATTATCTTGTATATTGGGAACAATTCAGATACATCAACAGGGCAATATATAGAGAAAAGGTTCTTAAAGGCTGGTCAAGAAAGAACAAAGAAACTCTTATCGCTGCTTTTAATCCAGAATGGAAGTTTTTCAATGATGAAATACAAGAGATCCTTCCTTCGTCAGGATGACAATACAATGGGATCAACTACTCAAATTTCTCTGTCCCATCATTCATTCGTATATTCTCATTAATAATCGGTGTTGTATTGTCATCCAGACGAAGGAAGGATCTCAAAACCAACACGAAAAAACACCGCTCATCAGCAACCATTAACACCCTCATGAAGCGACGGAAAACCGGATGCATTGACGCTGTTGTATTGTCATCCAGACGCAGGAAGGATCTCGAAAAAACACCGCTCATCAGCAACCATTAACACCCTCATGAAGCGACGGAAAACCGGATGCATTGACGCTGTTGTATTGTCATCCTGACGAAGGAAGGATCTCAAAAAAAAGCCTATAAATGCCGTTCATCTGGTACCATCAACATACTCATGAAGCGACGGAAAAATGGAGGTATTGACCCTGTTGTATTGTCATCCTGACGAAGGAAGGATCTCAAAAAAAAGCCTATAAATGCCGTTCATCTGGTGCCATCAACATATTCATGAAGCGACGGAAAAATGGAGGTATTGACCCTGTTTTTACGACATCACAAACCGCTTTTCCTTAAACATTCTTCAACTCGGCAACCAGCTCAGTGAGTGACTTTTTCGCATCGCCAAAGAGCATTCTTGTTTTGTCGTTATAAAACAACTCATTCTCGATACCTGCATAACCGGCTTTCATACTCCGTTTCATCACAATGACAGTAGCCGCCTCTTCCACATTTAAAATAGGCATACCATAGATTGGCGATGCCGGATCATTTTTAGCTGCCGGATTAACAACATCATTAGCACCTACCACAAGCACCACATCGGTGGTTTTAAACTCAGGATTTATTTCGTCCATCTCCATTAATTTTTCATACGCCACATTACTTTCAGCAAGCAGCACATTCATGTGTCCCGGCATTCGGCCCGCTACCGGGTGAATAGCATATTTCACCTCCACATCATTCGCCTCCAACTGTTGCTCGAGTTCATGACAAATATGCTGGGCTTGAGCTACCGCTAAACCATAACCCGGTACAATAACTACCTTTTTACTATATTTCATCAGTGAGGCCGCATCGGTTTTCGTTATTTCTTTGATATTTCCCGTAATGGCACGCGCTTCGCCTTTATTTGCACCACCACCAAAATTCCCTATCAATACGTTAAGCAAGGAGCGATTCATGGCTTTGCACATGAGCACGGTTAAAAGTGTTCCGGCACTTCCTACCAGGATACCACCGAAGAGCATGACTTTATTATCATATAAAAAACCACCAAATGCAGCCGCCACGCCAGTAAAAGAGTTCAATAAAGAAATGACCACCGGCATATCGGCACCACCAATGGGCATTACAAAAAGCACCCCATACATAAGCGATATAGCAAGCAATAAATACAGCGCATTGGGTATCACAAACCATCCAAAAATACTACATGCTGCAATGCCTAAAATTACAGCCATCAGCCCTACATTAATCACTTGTTGAAAAGGCAATACTTTATCTTTTATTTTTTCATCTAATTTTAAGTACGCCAGCATACTTCCGGCAAAGGAAATAGAGCCTATGATTAAACCTAAATAAATGACGATGGCTTTGCCCGTTTCCATGGCAGGAATTCCATCGACTACTGGTAAAGTACTCACATGATGGTATTCGACCAATGATATTAATGCAGCGCAGGCACCACCCATACCATTAAAAAAAGAAACCATTTGTGGCATCTGCGTCATCTGCACACGCTTCGCCATAATGGTACCGATGATGGTACCAATGAGAATAGCCGTAAAAATTAAAGGCACATTCTGCAGGTGGACGATCGTTTCCGCTGAGCCTGAATTGAATAAAAAAATAGTTCCAATAATGGAAATGGTCATTCCAATAGCGGCAATAAAATTACCTCTTTTAGCACTCTCCGGCTTCCCAAGAAGTTTAATTCCAAAAATAAAACTTAAGGCTCCGATGATATAAATTATATCTAAAATATAGTGTGACATTTTTTAATTTTTCGTTAATGATAAATAGTAATGGATGCTTACAACAGCGCGTAAAAATCTTAATTTTGTTTCTTCTTTTTCTTAAACATGTCTAACATACGATCGGTTACCACAAAGCCACCAACGACGTTCAAGGTACCTAATACGACGGCGATAAAACCTAATATTTTCGACACCGTATCCGTAGCTTCCCCCAAAATAATAATCGCTCCGATAATAACCACCCCGTGTATTGCATTGGCTCCACTCATTAAAGGAGTGTGCAACACCGATGGTACCTTTTCGATGAGTTCGATTCCCAAAAAAATCATCAACGCCACAAGGTAAAACATTTCCTTATTGACACTTATAAATTCTAAAACTTGTTCCATGATATTCTTTAAATTTACTTATTTCGATACTTATATATAATATTTAAGCCCTATGTTTAACCACTTCTATTTCTCTCGTTCACCTTACGACCTCAAAACCTCGCCTTTATTGCATATCAAGGTTCCTTTTGTAATTTCTTCTTCCAGCTCCCACTTCATCCCGTCTTTGGTAGCCAGATGAGTAAGGAAATTATAAATATTTTTCGCATATCCTTCGCTGGCATTTTGAGGCAGCATTCCTGGCAAATTGGTAAGTCCAATAATTTTCACCCCGTTACGTTCAATAATTTCATCCGGCTTACTCAACTCACAATTGCCACCTTGCTCCACCGCCATATCTACTATTAAGCTTCCGTATTTCATCACATTCACCATCTCTTCGGTAATTAAAACAGGCGCTTTTCTTCCAGGAATCAAAGCGGTAGTAATCACACAATCGGCGGTAGCCAAATGCTTTTTCAATATTTCACGCTGGCGTTTTAACACCTCCTCACCGGCTTCCTTCACATAGCCTCCTTCTGTTTTCACTTCGCCGATATCGAAGGAGATAAACTTTCCACCCAACGACTCCACTTGTTCTTTTGTTTCCGAGCGAATATCGGTTACTTCCACCACGGCACCCAGGCGTTTGGCTGTGCCAATGGCTTGCAAGCCAGCCACCCCTGCACCAAAAATTACCACCCGAGCCGGGGTAATGGTGCCAGCAGCCGTCATCAGCATAGGGAAAATTTTAGGAGCATGATCGGCAGCGAGGATCACCGCTTTGTAACCCGCCAAATTACTTTGGGAGCTAAGCACGTCCATACTTTGCGCTCTACTTATCCGGGGCATGGCATCGGTACTGAAAACACTTATTTTCTTTGCATTCAACGCCGCAATAAGAGCCGGGTTGGTGAGATGGTAAAGCAGAGAGACCAAAATGCTCCCCTCTTTTAATTTCTCAATCTCGTCGTAGCTTGGGGCATTTACTTTTACGATAACGTCGCAAGCATTACATACTTCGGAGGCTGAGTTTAATATCTCAGCACCGGCATTTTTATACGACTCATCGGTAAAATAAGAGTTTAAACCTGCCCCTTTTTCAATCACACATTCAAACCCTTGCTTGATGAAGTTTTTTACTACGTCGGGCGACAAGGCGACACGGTTCTCTTTGTTTTTCGATTCTTTAATGGTTCCAATTTTCATCGATTGAAATGGTGTTTATTTTTTTGCAAAGGTAATGCTTTTTACTATACGACCTATCGAATCCCACAAACATATTCATCCCGTAATCAGTTTAGAAAGATACTAAATTGGGTCGGCTGCGTTGTACTATACCGGATGAACTCCAATCGTAAACCCATCGGGAAGTACCGCACCTTTTTTAATGGCAACAATACCATTTTTAACAGTGAACAATTCGGTATCCTGATCGGGTAAATTATCAGCACCAATAATTTGAACATGATTACCAATTCGGCAATTTTTATCAATAATGGCGTTTTTAATATAACATTGCTCGCCTATGCCCAAAATAGGGATGGCGCCTTTTACATTCTTTTCAATATCCTCAATGGTTTCGAAATAATCGTTACCCATGATATAACTTCTGTTGATAACCGTTCCTCTTCCGATGCGGGTACGCAAGCCAACAATCGAATGTTCGATTTTAGAAGCATGAACAATCGAGCCGTCGGCAATCATCGAACGATCAATCTGCGTTCCATCAATTTTCGAAGAAGGGAGCATCCTTGCCCGGGTATAAATAGGATTATCGCCATCAAACAAATTAAAGGCAGGAACTTCATCGGTTAACGATAGATTCGCTTCGAAGAAGGAAGAAAGATTTCCGATATCGGTCCAATAGCCATTGTATTGATAACTCAATACATTTAATTTGTTAATAGAATAGGGGATTATTTCCTTTCCAAAGTCGGTACTATCGGCACAATCTTTCAGAAGTAAATCATACAATACTTTTTTATTGAAAATATAAATACCCATACTGGCCAAATAATTTTTACCCTGAGCCTGCATTTCACTCCCTGTATCACTCTGCCATTGGTCGAGTTCGTGCGAAGCGGGCTTTTCAACAAAGGAATGAATAAAACCATCTTCTCCTTTTTTCATGATACCAAAATCGGGCGCATCGGTTGCGTTTACCGGGGTGGTTGCAATAGAGATATCGGCATTATTCTTGATGTGATTTTCGAGAAACTCATTCAAATCCATTTGATACAGTTGATCGCCGGAAAGGATGAGCAGATATTTAAAATCATGCTGGCGGAAATGCTTTAACGATTGCCGTACGGCATCGGCCGTGCCTTGAAACCAAGATTGACTGTCAGGGGTTTGTTCGGCGGCAATGATATCGACAAAAGCACTGCTAAAAACGCTAAAATGATAGGTGTTTTTAATATGTTTATTTAGCGAAGCCGAATTAAATTGTGTTAACACAAACATTCTTCCAATTTCCGAATTAATACAATTGGAAATGGGGATATCGACCAATCGATATTGCCCAGCGATGGGCACTGCCGGCTTGCTACGTGTTTGTGTTAACGGATATAAACGAGAGCCGGCTCCACCACCTAATATAACCGACAAAACATTTTTCGACAACGAGTTTTTCATGATACCTTAATTTTTTAACGTTAAACTTTCATATAAACGAATATAGTTATTAATGCTCTTATCCCAACTGAAATCGAGTTGCATTAATTGGATTTTAATGGCTTCGAATTTAGCGGGGTCTGCATAGAGTTCTAAGGCTCTAAAAATTCCAAAAATAAGTTCATTCTCTGAGGCCTGGTTCATCTTAATGCCATACCCGTTTTTTTCACTGATGTCAATGATGGTATCGTGTAAACCTCCGGTATTATTCACCACCGGAACCGTACCGTAACGCATCGCATATAACTGGTTTAAACCGCACGGCTCTACCCTCGATGGCATCAAAATAAAATCGGCACCGGCATACATTAAATGACTTAAATCTTCGTTATAACCAATATAGGTGTTATAATCATTCTCACTAAAAAGCTTCAAATAATTCAAATCGTTTTCAACCTCCGTTTCTCCACTTCCCAATACCAAAAAATTCATTTTTCTTCCAATTTTATGAAACGAATTTAAAATACTTTGGGGTAACAAATCGGCAGCCTTCTCTCCTACCAAACGGCCAATAAAAACAAATAAAGGTTTATCGAAATTCAAATTAAACTGTTCACATAATGTTTTTTTGTTTTTACTTTTTTGGTGCATATTTTCTCTCGCACCATACTTTTGTGTCAGCGCGGCATCCGTTTCCGGATTCCACACTAAGGTATCAATACCGTTAAGAATTCCTGAACATTTCGCCCATTCCATCTCAAAAAGTTTTTCCAAACCATTGCTTTGATAGCGCAATTCGTGTAAGTAACCATCACTCACCGTCGTTACTTTAGCAGCGCAGCGAATTCCTGAAGCCAAGGGGTTAATGTAATTATTCCAATCGAGTAAGCCCCATTTCCAAGCATCCCATTGGGGTAACACCACATTGTTATTCCACTCCATGGCACCTTGGTACTGCCCGTTGTGAATGGTTAGTACAACCGGAATGTTTTTCAACGATGAGAAGGCCTCTACGTTCTGCATCATAAAAGGAATTAAAGCAGCATGATGATCATGTACATTGATGATATCGGGTTTTTGCTCACTTTTCACCAACCAATCGAGAGCGGCGGTTTGAAATGCAATAAAGCGGGTATTATCATCCTCATACCCATAAACTTTTTCACGATCGAGTAATCCTTTGATATCCACTAAAAACAATTCATATCCCAGCACCTGATTTTCATTGGCATAAATGCTGTATTCGAAATCGCCGATGCCTAAGGCGGCCGTAGAAGTAAAAATTTTTTTCCAGCTATTACGATTAATATATTGGGTTTGATATTTAGGCAAAATAACGCATCCTCGATGACCCGCAAGATTTAAATATTTGCCCAGTGCACCCACCACATCTCCCAATCCACCTACCTTTGCTGCCGGATAACATTCGGCTGCCACATGAATAATTTGCATACGTTAAAGCTAAGATGTTAAAAAAAATAAGTTTACGAATATACGCTTCGCTTTCAAAAAAACGCAAAACCATTTTTCCTTAATTCTAATTTATTGGTTTTTGAAATGTCAAGATAAAAGCGAGCATGAAGCACAAACAAAACCATTAAATACGTTAAAAATTGTAATGTTAAAAGGTAAGGTCGCTTGTAATTTCAAAATTTTCCTTTCTTTGCACCCGGGTTACAATACCGCAAACTTAAAAAAATATAGATGGCAAAAGGTGATTTGATAAAAAACTTAGTAATCGTGGAGAGTCCGGCGAAGGCTAAAACTATTGAGAAATTTCTAGGCAGTGATTTCACGGTAAAGTCAAGCTACGGGCACATTCGCGACTTACCGAAGGATGATTCGGCTATTGACGTAAAAAATGGATACAAGCCCTCCTACATTGTTCCATCCGACAAAAAAGCAGTGGTTGCCGAATTGAAAAAAATGTCGAAGCAAGCAGAAAATGTTTGGCTCGCTTCCGATGAAGATCGCGAAGGAGAAGCCATTAGTTGGCATCTGGCGGAAGAACTTAATTTAGATATCACCACCACCAAACGAATTGTTTTCCATGAAATAACAAAAGAGGCAATTCAAAAAGCAGTGGCCAACCCACGCATCATTAACAAAGATTTAGTTGATGCACAGCAGGCACGGCGTGTGCTCGACCGTTTGGTAGGATTTGAGTTAAGTCCGGTATTGTGGAAAAAAGTAAAAGGAAATTTAAGCGCCGGAAGAGTGCAGAGTGTTGCCGTACGATTGATTGTTGAGAGAGAACGTGAAATCAATGATTTCAATACCGTTTCCACCTATAAAGTAGCCGCTCTTTTTGACATCGATGATAACGGCAAGAGAAAAATATTGAAGGCCGAACTCGTAAAAAATATTGACACCGAGAAAAATGCGGAGGAATTTTTAAAACGTTGTGTAGACGCGATTTATACGATAGAAAATATCGAAAATAAACCGGCTAAAAAATCTCCTTCTGCTCCTTTTACGACCTCTACATTACAACAGGAGGCGAGCAGAAAACTAGGTTATGGCGTAACACAAACCATGATCATCGCACAAAAATTATATGAGGCAGGGCATATCACCTATATGCGTACCGATTCGGTTAATTTAAGTGAAACCGCTTTGATGGCAGCGCGAACTGAAATAGAAAAAAGCTATGGAAAAGAATTTTACCAATTGCGTAAATTCACCACCAAATCGGCCTCGGCACAAGAGGCACACGAAGCCATTCGTCCAACGTATTTTCAACAGGCAAGCATACACGGCGATAATGGCGAACGAAGATTGTATGAGCTCATCTGGAAACGAACGGTAGCAAGCCAAATGGCCGATGCTCAACTGGAAAAAACAATCGTAACGGTGAGCATCAGCACCACCGCCGAAAAATTAATTGCGACCGGTGAGGTATTGAAATTTGAAGGTTTTTTAAAAGTGTATCTCGAAGGCAGTGATGAAGAAAGTAATGACGAGGATGAAGCCGGAATGCTGCCACCATTAAGTAAAGGCCAAAATTTGGTACTGAATGAAATGGATGCCACGCAACGCTTTTCTCGTCCACCGGCCCGCTATACCGAAGCAAGCTTAGTAAAAAAGCTGGAGGAGTTAGGCATCGGCCGACCCAGTACCTATGCCCCAACCATTAGCACCGTGCAAAAGAGAGGCTATGTGGTAAAGGAAGATCGGGAAGGACGCGTACGCCTTTATCAATTGCTTACTTTAAAAGGCAATCAGCTAAAAACGGAGACGAGAAACGAAAACACCGGTGCCGAAAAATCGAAATTATTTCCGAGCGATATCGGCAATGTGGTGACTGATTTTCTCTTGAAACATTTTGAACATATAATGGATTATAATTTCACCGCCTTGGTAGAAAAAGAATTTGATGAGATCGCTGAAGGCCAGTTGGAATGGAGTAAGATGATTGACGAATTTTATATTCCATTTCATAAAACGGTAGAGAACACCTCGGAAAATGCCGACCGTGTTACCGGAGAACGAATTTTAGGTAATGACCCGGTGAGTGGAAAATTGGTCTCTGTGCGTGTGGGCAGGTATGGGCCACTGGCGCAAATTGGCGATGAACAGGATGAGAAAAAGCAATATGCTACCTTACGTTCATCACAAAGCATTGAAACCATAACCTTTGAAGAAGCCTTGGAGTTATTTAAATTACCTCTGTTTTTAGGCACCTATGCCGACGTCGAAGTGAGCGTAAACATAGGACGTTTCGGCCCCTATATAAAATTAGGCGAACAATTTATTTCGTTGCCCAAAGGAGAAGAGCCGTTGGATATGACCTTGGAACGAGCCATTGAGCTAATAAAAACCAAGCAAGAAGAAGATGCACCGATTGGCTTCTATGAAGAAAAGCCAATTACCAAAGGCAAAGGTAGATTTGGCCCTTTTATTAAATGGAATGATATGTATATAAACATTCCACGAGCCTATAATTTCGATCTGTTAAATAAAGAAGAAAGTGAAATTTTAATATTAAAGAAAATCGATAAAGAAGCGAATCGTTATATCCATCATTGGCCTTTAGAAAAAATTTCGGTTGAGAACGGCCGCTGGGGAGCCTTTATAAAATTCAATAAAAAAATGTTGAAGATTTCGGGAAAAACTGGAGGCGGAAAATACACCCCGGAAGAGCTTACCATACTCACCTTGGACGATATAAAAAAGATGATTGAAAGCCAAGTACCGAATGCCTTTGCTAAGAAAACAAAGAAAGCCGCGGTTACTAAAAAGGCCGTTAAAAAGAAAGCCGCCAAGAAGAAAGTATAAATAGAAAACATTGAAAGGTTGGCGGTTTCAATGGTTGAACCCCGATGGAATAGTTAAAATAATTCTTATCTTGCCATTATAAAACAATACACGAATGAACTTTTTTATTGCCACCATCTATCTTCCACTTGAAACCGACGATGCGTTTTGGGGCATCCTGCCCGAACATAGAGCACGCATTAACACCTGGATGCAGGAAGGCATCATTCAGGTATATAGCCTTGCATCGGACCGAAGCAAATTATGGGTTATTTTTTATTGTGAATCGGAGCTAAAAGTAGAAGAATATATTCAAAAAATGCCCCTCCTCCCCTATTTCGACACCTATGACATTGATGAACTCGCCTTTCATAATAATGTGAGTATGATGCCGGTGATGAGTTTGAATTAAAATGAAAATAAAGTTGTGTGTCACGCACAAGGAAAGACACCCACAAAAAGGCATGCTCCACACCTTCTATTAACGCTATGTGACGTATCTGCCGTTGAGCAATAGCAACATGAAAACAAACACTAAAAACAAAACGCTCACCAATACCGGTATCCATTTTTTATTTCGAAGCGAGGTAATGACACCCACTACGCATAGCAATAGAAACCCAATCGCCAAAAACAAACAATACCAAAAATAAATCTTTTCTGTTTGATAGAGATACGGTATATCCAGCCCGAAAAGCCCTTTAGTATAGGGAGTGCCTGTAGCAATTTTGAAAACCTCATACCCGAAAATGGCGGCTAAAAATCCCGATAATTCCGAAATCAAAAGGGCACCTATTTTAATAATTTTTTTCAATCAGGCAATTTAGTAAATTTTCATTTTATAACCACATAAAACTACACCTCTCGAAACCCGTTAGTCAAGATATAAATAACCCCTTAGACGACACCCTTCGGAATTAACTCCCTCATATCAGAAATTAAATCATAAATTCGCCGTCCAATTAAGTTTCATGAAAACCTATACCATAATCGATAAAAAAGATACTCGTAGCGGCTTTGGCGCCGGATTACTGGAGGCCGGAAAAGAAAATCAGGCGGTGGTAGCACTTTGTGCCGACCTCACGGGCTCACTAAAAATGGATGCCTTTGCGAAAGAATTTCCGGAGCGTTTTATTCAGGTAGGAATTGCCGAAGCCAATATGATTGGGATGGCTGCCGGATTAACCATTGGAGGAAAAATTCCGTTCACCGGAACATTCGCTAATTTTAGTACCGGAAGAGTTTACGACCAAATTCGCCAGAGTGTTGCTTACAGTGACAAAAACGTAAAAATATGTGCCTCGCATGCCGGCCTTACCTTAGGTGAAGACGGAGCGACACATCAAATTTTAGAAGATATTGGATTAATGAAAATGCTTCCCGGCATGACCGTTATCAACCCCTGCGATTTTAACCAAACAAAAGCAGCAACCAAAGCCATCGCCAAACTTATGGGCCCTGTTTACCTACGCTTCGGACGGCCGGTGGTGCCTAACTTTACCGACGAAAATAATTTCGAAATTGGAAAAGCATGGGTAGTCAATGAAGGAAAAGATGTGACTATTTTTGCTACCGGACATTTGGTATGGCAAGCCATCGAAGCCGGGCACCTATTGGCAGAAAAAGGCATTGATGCAGAGATCATCAACATCCATACGATAAAGCCACTCGATGTGGAGGCCATTTTAAAATCGGCAGCAAAAACGGGTTGTGTTGTAACGGCTGAAGAGCATCAAATGAATGGTGGATTAGGCGATAGTATCGCACAACTTTTAGCATTAAACAACCCGTTACCACTAGAAATGGTTGCCGTAAACGATCGTTTTGGAGAGAGTGGAACACCGGAGCAATTGATGGAGAAATATGGGCTAAACGCGGCCAATATAGTAGCGAAAGTTCTGGTGGTAATGGGCAGAAAAAAAATACCTGCTTAAACCTTTACCTTTCTTCTTCATCTATAACGCAAACCCTAAGATATGCAAGAAGATATTGATGACAAGCTATTACTCGAAGAGTTTGCGATAGAGAGCAAACGTCATCAAGCATTTCGAAAAATACTAGAGAAATACCAGCGACGAATTTATTGGCATATTCGAAAAATCGTGATCGATCACGACGATACCGACGACCTCACGCAGGATACGTTTATTAAGGCGTGGAATGCTCTTGCTGATTTCAGACAAGATGCACAGCTGTTTACCTGGCTTTATCGCATCGCCACCAACGAAGCACTCAATTTTTTGCGTAAGAAAAAAACACGCAATGCCGTGTCATTGCAAGGTGAAGAATACGATTTATCGGCTACTTTGCGTTCGTCGACTTACTTTAACGGAGATGCATTACAGATGAAATTACAGCAAGCTATTTTAACACTCCCGGAGAAACAGCGCCTAGTTTTTAATATGAAATATTTTGATGCCATCAAATATGAAGAGATGTCGCAGGTACTGGAAACCAGTGTGGGCGCACTAAAAGCATCCTATCATCACGCGGTAAAAAAAATAGAACTGTTTTTTGAGAAACAATCTTAAACCTTCACTCTGCTTTTACATCAAACGCAGCAACCATGGAAAACTTCGACGATACGACCCTTTTTCTAAGTGAAGAGAAACTACCGAAAGGGGTTCCGTTTACCACTCCAGATAGTTATTTCGAAACACTCCGTGAAACGACAGAAAGAGAAATAGCGGTACAAGGATACCTTAATAAAAACAATCCCAATCCGTTTGTCGTTGAGGAAAATTATTTTGATAACTTAACGCATCATATTGAGAATAAAATAGCACAGAAGAAATTAGAGACATCCATTGACCAAGCATTTTTTGATCAACAGAGAGATACGATCATAAACACCATTTCAATAAAGCAAAAAACAGCTACAAAAAACCCGTTTGATATCCCAGCCGATTATTTCAACAACCTAACGTCAGCCATCGAATCAAAAACATCCTTCATAATAAAACCAACAACACCAAAATTTTACATCAATCGATGGGCCTACGCGGCAGCGGCAGCCCTTATCATGGGCATTAGCATCGGGTACTTTATCTTTTCCAAACCATTGGAAAGCCAAAGCGTAGCCAACTTCAATACCGATAGTTTTTCAACGGCTGAAATTGTAAGCGTTTTAACTAAAAGTGAGATTTCAGAAGAAGAATTGATGACCCATATCGATGTAAAAGAATTACCACAACATCTTTCCATGGAGGGCAAAGATTTAGAAAACATCCTCGATGAATTAGACGAAAGCGATTTAATGAATGAAATGTAACCTTTAAAAATATCCATATCATGAATACATTAAAATATATTTTTATCCTCTCCCTTCTTTCGATTAGTGCAGGAGCACAAAATCAAAAAGAAAAAATTGAGCAATACCGAATTGCCTTTATTACGCAAGAGTTAAATTTGACCACTGATGAAGCGAAAGTTTTTTGGCCGGTATATGATAAATACAGGGCAGAACTGGAAGCCATGCGCAAAAACAACAAAGTAGATATCGATAAATTAGATTATGCTGCCCTTACCGATATGGAGGCTGAAAAGAAAGCAACAGAAATATTTTCTCTAAAACAAGCAGAGCTTGACTTACAGAAAAAATATTATGCCGAATTTAAAAAAGTAATTCCAACCCGAAAAGTGCTTCGTCTCATCAAAGCGGAAGCAGATTTCAGGCAGAAGCTGGTAGAATTACTACAGAAAAGACAAGGCCCAAAATAAACGACCCTGGGGCACAAAAGCAACTATAAATCGGGTGATATCTTCATGGTTTTATTACCTCAATTCATCTAACTTTGCCTTGTGTTAACACCAAGGCAAATTTTTTTAAACCAACAAGCTCAAACTTCTTCATCACCGCTACTGTTAGAAATTACACGAGCCCGAGGTATCATGCTTTTCGACCAAAATGAGAAAGCGTATATCGACCTGATTTCCGGCATTGGAGTAAGCGCCGTAGGGCATTGCCATCCCAAGGTTGTAGCGGCGGTGCAACAGCAAGCACAAACCTTTATGCATTTGATGGTATATGGAGAATATATACAGTCGCCGCAAACGAATTTAGCACAGAAATTAGCCTCCCTTTTACCCGAAAATTTAGGTTGCAGCTATTTTGTTAATAGTGGGGCTGAAGCCATTGAAGGTGCGCTCAAATTAGCCAAACGAATGACTGGTCGAACCGAACTAATTTCTTTTGAAAACGCCTATCATGGAAGCACCCATGGAGCCCTGAGTATCATGGGTAATGAAGAATTTAAAAGTGCTTACCGACCCTTATTACCCGATACCCGAATTTTAAAATATAATAACGAAGCCGAATTTAAACATATCACCTTTAAAACTGCGGCTGTGGTTGTCGAAACCATCCGAGGGGAAGCCGGTGCTGAATTGCCCAACAGTAACTTCTTGGAAAAATTGAGATCGCATTGCACCACCTATGGTGTGACCTTAATATTCGATGAAATTCAATGCGGTATTGGTCGCACAGGCAAACTCTTTGCTTTTGAACATTACCAAGTAATACCGGATATTTTAGTGCTCGCTAAGGGTCTTGGTGGAGGCATGCCCATCGGGGTGTTTATTTCAAGCTATGAAAACATGCAAATGCTTACCCATAACCCCATATTAGGCCATATCACCACCTTTGGAGGACATCCGGTAAACTGTGCGGCGGCCTTAGCTTGCCTTGAAGTAATAGAGGAAGAAGCGTTAATTCAAAGCATCGAAGCGAAGGAGAAAATTATTGTCTCCATGCTACAGCACCCTAAAATAAAGGGCCTCAGTGGCAAAGGGCTATTATGGGCCATTGAATTTGATGATTTCGAACAAAATAAAAAAATAATTGACGCCTGTATCGAGCATGGCGTTATTACCGATTGGTTTTTGTTTGCCTCGAATAAGCTTCGTATAGCACCCCCACTAACCATCACGCAGGAGGAGCTTACGGGAGCTTTGAAAATAATTTTAGATTGTATCGAGAACGTTGGTTAATAGCAACGATCGCAAGATCGTTGCTCATGCTATGCAATGATTTTCAACTTACCACCATCGCATGTTCCGGTTTTACTTGCCTAAGCAAGGTGGCCATGACCGGTAAGAATATTTTGGTAAGGTTCGATATCAATTTGCTAACTTGCCATCGTTTTCAAAGATTCCCGTATCATGAAAAAACACATACTTTTTATATCTTTATTTTTCATCTCTTTAGCCTGCCTCGGGCAGAATTATTTAGGGCTAGTAAATAACAACTATGGGGCTTTCAACAGTGTTTTATTTAATCCTGCCATGGGAAATAAAACGTTGATTGCTGTTCATCTAACCACCTTCGATGTAAACGCCTATAACAATTATCTAGGTTTTAAAGGTTTTAATGTGGTGAAAGCGATAAAAGACTCCAGTTATTTTAATACTCAAACCGGATTCACACTGGACAGAAATGTCGTAGAAAATATTGATGGAAAAGATAAATATGCCAGCTTTACCGGCGATATAAGAGGCCCTTCACTGCTGATAGGAATTAAAAAACTTCAACTGGGATTTTTTTGGAATAGGGTGCGTTTTGGAATGCAGTTCAGTGGCATCGATGAGAAATTGGCACGTAATATTTATAATATATCGAAAGCAACGGTTATTGATGTGGCCAATTTACGTTTTACTGAAAACCGTTTTTCTCTCAATATAAATGCCTGGTCGGAACAAGGAGTAAGCGGTGCATTTGCTATCGTCGACAATAAAGATCAGATGCTGCGCATTGGCTTAACCGTAAAGTCGTTAAATGGATTAGGGGCCTTCTACCTCACCAACGGAGGTACAACCTTTACTTTTTTTAAACATTCCACCGACCTTGATAGCTCGCTGTATGCCAATTACGATATGGAAATTGGCTTCACTAATGAGTTTAGCTATGCCGAAAAACCACTATCCGAATTTCAATTGGATACCTTTACCAGCAGCCACTCCGACTTTAAATCGAAATTGGTGTTTGACAATCTGATAAAAAATCAAAAAAGATTGGGCAAAGGACTGGGTGTTGATTTAGGGGTTGTTTATGAAAAACGTAATGGCAAAAAAGGAGCTTACCTATTTCGTGCTGCCGCCTCTTTGGTTGACATAGGCTCCATTAAGTATAATAACCCTCAATCGGCTTACGTAACGCATTATAAAGGCAATAATGAGGTAATCATTACCAAGGGGTTAAAAGGCTTTAATTCGAGGCAATATGACACGGCTATTGCAAGCCATCTTTTAACCACTTCCGGTGCTTTTAAGTCTTTTACGATGGCGTTGCCTACCAGCTTAAATTTAAGTTTCGATTACCGAATCGTGAATCATGTGTATGTAAATGCATCACTAATCCAAAGTGTGAGAAGTAAATTTACTCAGGGTATTCGTATGTTCTCTTCTCTTAGTGTTTCTCCAAGGTTTGAAACACGGTGGTTTAGTGCTACCATGCCATTTATATTAAACGATGGCTATCGCAACCCCAATCTAGGATTATGCATCTCGGCCCTTAATTCTTTATATATCGGGAGTGATAATATTGGCGGTGCTTTTGGAATAGGAAAAGTTTCGGGATTAGACATTTATGGAGGAGCATCGATCAATATTTATAAACATAAGAAAAAGAAAAAAGTAAAGAAAGAGAAAGAAGTAATCGAAGTAAAATTGCAGGATAGAGACAAAGACGGGGTACCGGATAATTTAGATGAATGCCCCGATATTTTTGGCTTACCGAGCTTAAAGGGATGCCCCGACCTGGATGAAGATGGCGTTACCGATAAAAATGACTCTTGCCCTACCTTACCAGGCACTATCGCTACCTTTGGCTGCCCCGATGAAGACAGAGATAGCATTGCCGATAAGGAAGATCGATGTCCAACCGTGTTTGGCGTATTAGCAACGCATGGCTGCCCTGATAAAGATGAAGACGGCATTGCCGATATGGAAGATCGATGCCCCGATATGAAAGGGCCATTAGAATGGAAAGGGTGCCCCGATACCGATGGTGATAGCTTGGTAGATATTGATGACGAATGCCCTGACATGAAAGGGCCGATAGCACTCAAAGGATGTCCGGATACGGATGGTGATGGCTTTGCCGATAAAAATGACTCCTGCCCTACTATCCCTGGAAAACTCAACGGCTGTCCGGATAAAGATGAAGATGGCCTGGCCGATGCCACCGACAAATGCCCTGATATACCGGGAACGTTAGAAATGATGGGGTGCCCTGATTCGGATAGCGACCGGGTGAACGATGCGGATGACCAATGCCCATTAATTGCAGGTACTGCAGCTAATTTCGGTTGTCCTGAAAAAGAGAAAGATGTGGTGAAAGTAGAAAAGGTGAACCTGAATGCCGATGATAAAAAAATATTGGAAGAAGCATTTAAAAGCCTGGAATTTGCCAGTTCGAAGAGTGAAATTAAAAAAGAGAGTGAACTTGATCTTGATAAGATTGTAGAAATAATGAAACGAAATCCAGCGTATCGGTTGCTCATCGTAGGCCATACCGATAATGCCGGAAGTAGCGTTTTCAACAAATCCTTAAGCTTAAGCCGAGCGAATGCCGTGAAAACCTATATGGTAAGTAAAGGAATTGCACCTGAAAACTTCATCACCAAAGGCTATGGCCCCGACAGGCCGGTGGCGAGTAACAGCACAGAAGAAGGAAAGCAACGTAACAGAAGAGTAGAGATGACCATTGTAAAGTAGTTTCGATTATAGCAAAGCCACCAACGATTGAAATGAAGGTAATTTTACTGTAGGATAGCTTGAACAACAGGGAAATTAAACGGTAGATGCTCAATCCGCTTGACCGATTGCGGATAGAAACGCAATGAAAAACATGAAAACTTCTTCTGATATGCGTAATTTTTGAAAATAGAAACACGTTTTTTTGCGTTATTCCTGACTATAGTTGTAAAGTAGGTGATGCTCAAAAAGCGAAAATGAAAAAAAAATAAAAAAACGGATGACCCATTATAAGACAAACACACGTCACCGCAGGTCAATTCGGTTAAAAGGATACGATTATTCGCAGGCTGGATTGTATTTTATCACGATATGTTGCGAAAACAGAATTTACCGGTTTGGTGAAATCGTCGTTGCCCCCCATAGGATTGCCCCCAATATGGATGCACACATGGAATTGAACGATGCCGGAAAAATGATTGAAACCGAATGGTTGAAATTATCCGAACGATTCAAAAACATTAAATTACACGAATATATTATAATGCCGAATCATTTCCACGCCATTTTGGAAATCGTAGGGGCGACCCTTGTGGTCGCCCAAAATGGCGTGGTCGCCCAAAATGGCGTGGCAAACCAAAACGATTGCATGATAAACCAAAACGATGACAGGGCAAACCAAAACGATGACAGGGCAAACCAAAACGATGACATGATAAACCAAAACGATGACATGATAATCCAAAATGATGACATGGTAATCCAAAATGATGACATGACAATCCAAAAAAGGCAACCACAAGGGTTTGCCCCCACCAAAACCATTGGTGATATGATGGACGCTTTTAAATCAATAACAACCGTTGCCTATATTCGTGGGGTTAAAACATTTGGATGGAATTCTTTTGACGGGAAATTATGGCAACGAAATTACCATGAACACATTATTCGAAATGAAAAATCGTATCACAACATATCGAATTACATCATAAACAATCCTGTGAAATGGGGTGATGATAAATTTTATACAAAATGAAAATCAACCAAAAAAATATCAATAATGGGCAAGGAAGTTAAACTGAAAGTTCTTCAGTGAATCCTCGATGCATCCTTAAAATTTAAAGTATCATGGAGATAGGAATAGATAGTTTTGCTTCGGCACCAACAAATTCAGAGGCAGATAATTCACAAGCGTTAATCGAGCTACTGGAAAGAATAGAACTGGCCGACCACGTTGGTTTAGATGTTTTCGGTATTGGAGAGCATTATCGGAAAGAGTTTCTGGACTCTGCTCCGACGATGCTGCTGGCAGCTGCTGCTGCACGAACCAAGCGAATTCTATTGACAAGTGCTGTTACGATACTTAGTGCAGCAGATCCAGTGCGGGTTTTCCAAAATTTTGCAACCTTAGATTTAATTTCAAGAGGTAGGGCAGAAATAGTAGTAGGACGTGGATCGTTTGTAGAGTCGTTTCCATTATTTGGTTTAAATCTGAATGACTACGATGAACTTTTCTCGGAAAAATTAGACCTCCTGTTAAAGATCCGTGCTCATGAATTTGTAAATTGGACCGGGAAATTTCGTCCACCACTCAAGGATCAACCAATTTATCCACGACCATTTCAACGTAAATTACCCATCTGGCTTGGTGTTGGCGGCACACCCGCTTCATTTATACGAGCAGGAGAACTTGGGTTACCACTTATGGTAGCTGTCATCGGAGGAGAAACGCATCGTTTCAGACCACTGATCAATTTATACCGGCAGGCAGGGGAAAAAGCAGGGTATTCGCACGAACAATTAAGCGTTGGGCTGCACTCTCTTGGATATGTAGCTAACAGTACAGAAGAAGCCATAGATGACTATTATCCTGGCTATGCAGAAATGTTTACCCGCATAGGAAAAGAGCGTGGTTACCCTCCAGTTACAAAAGCCCGATTTGATGCTCAAAATGGTCCATTAGGAGCCTTACTTGTTGGACGTCCTGATGAAATAGCTTCGAAAATCCTAAGGCATAGCGAAGCGCTTGGTGGAATATCAAGGTTTACCTTCCAGATGGATGCCGGTTTATCGCATGAAAAGCTTTCTAAATCAATTGAATTG
Organism: Bacteroidota bacterium; assembly: GCA_947507965.1. Lineage (GTDB taxonomy): Bacteria > Bacteroidota > Bacteroidia > UKL13-3 > UKL13-3 > CAINMV01. Next base: position 38,401 of record CANNQU010000012.1, on the reverse strand, counting down.
ATTGGCACCAAAGTGTCACCTATGGTTAAAAATGGGCAACTAACATAGCCTATCTAAAACAAAAAAATGGGTCCAATTTTCAAATGAAAACGGAACCCATTGGCACTTATAGTACCTTATTGTTTTTAATCTTTTAAAAGTTTCCGTACCACACTTCCTTCACTTGTTGTTATACTTAAAAGATATAACCCTTCAGCATAATTAGATAAATTCAAGAGTATCTCCTTACGTTCCAATTCAACAGCAAACTCCTGCAGCATTTTACCATTAATATCAGTAAGTTTAATTAATACCGTTTGCGCTTTAAAAAAATTAAGGTTTACTTTAAATAGATCATGTCCAGGATTAGGAGTGACCTCAAACCCATTTAATGAAGCCATGTTTTGCAATCCAGCCGGAGGGTTAACATTTACCGTACGTTGCACTGTAATGGCTTTGTTGCCACTGCCATCGGTAACATCATAGAGCAGGATGTATTGTCCGAGAGTGGTGACCAACACGGTACCCGTAATTGAAGGAATCAGATTTTTATAATAATTATCAGTGATGGACACTCCAGGGTCGATAAAAGAGGTACCTCTTACCATGTTCATGATAGCCGAACCAAGCAATGTAATAACCGGTTTGGTGGTATCACGTACAATTACTTTTCGATATACGATTCTTATGTTCCCCGCGTTATCCGTTACCTGATACGTGATGGTATAGCTTCCTATTGTTGACGTATCGACAGTACCTGCAATAATAATCTTGTTTGTGATGATGCCATCGGCTAAATCAGTGGCCGTGGCACCCGGCTCGGTATAAGGAAAATGAACCTCCACATAAATGGTATCAAGCCCGATAAGAGTGATGTTTGGAGCTGTTTTATCCGTGGTAACTTTCACCAACCTAATTTTCTGATCGGCAGCATTTCCACTACTGTCGGTAACATTATACATCAACTGGTTATTGCCTAAAATGGTTGTATTCACGGCACCCGTTTTTATGATATTGGCCGTAATGTTTCCATTTACATTGTCCAATGCTGTAGCTCCCGGATCGAGATAAGCATAACCAATTTCTACACTATCAGGGTTATTACCAAGAATTGTAATCACCGGTTTTGTTTTGTCGCCAATAATAAGTACGCCATAGTCTTCTACTTCGCCATTCGCCATGGGGCTACAACCATCCAACGCCGCACCACCAAAGTAGGCCGCAAAACGCAAACGAGTGAACCCAGGAAGGGCCGTATTAGGGATGCTAATGGTGCCTGAGATACCATTGGTCGTTGAATTCACCACTTGTCCTACCAGTTCGGTTAAAGAAAACTGGCCATCTTGATTGGCATCAAGCCATATGCTCCACGTTTGACTCAGGGTGGATGAGAGGCGTTCGACGGCGATAAAATTACCGGAAGAACCCTTTTCAAGCGACACCATCTGTGTTTGAGCATAATCATGATAACCATAAACCTGCGTTGACACATGGTTCATCAAGCCTACTTGTACACGATAAATTCCCGTGGTCGTTTGCCCGGAAAGAAAGGTAGGATTACATTGAGAATGAACATTAATAAATGCGGTTTTGGTAAGGATATCGTTTCCAAAACTATTGCCGGCGGTAAGTGAAATCGAATATGCTCCTGGAGCATTAAACAAGATACGCACCAACCCACTGGAGAGGGTACTTTTCACTAGGGTATAGGTAGCCGGTGTAATAACCCAGGTAAAGGCAGTAGCGCCATTTTTTGAGAGATTAAACAAGGTAACCGTATCGCGAAGGTCAGGATTTTTTATATCAGCATCGAAGTTGGCCGCGGGTTTCTGAGTAACGCCTAAAATAATTACTTTTTTAGTGGCCACTAAACTACCACAATCGGCACCATTCATGGCCGAGAAATACGTGCCCGCAGCAGTGAATTTAAAAGGGAAAATAGCGCTATTGCTTATCGTGTCGAAGAGGAAATCGCCATCAAAATCGTATTTAAAAACTTTATTGGGTAAGGATACATTTTTAAAGATATGAACGGAGTTGACATATCCTGTATCGTTGGCTGTAAGCTGTAAAAAGGTATTCGTAGAATCGTTTTCCACTGCCGTCCAATCGGCTTCAAATCCAGCCGCATTAAGCGTTGCATTGGTTCGCTCAATAAAATAAAACGAGCCGCTATATGACGTTAACGTACCCGGGCCATACGCTGCCGAAAAGCCCAAGCCATTAAATAAAGGAATGCCCGTAATAGAATCCATGCCATCGTATATTCGAAGATAATCGCCCACGGCGAAGCTAAATGACTTAAACGTGAGCACGATTTTCGCTACACAAGGAACGGCAATGGTGAAATCACAGTTTTCACTCGAGCTATAACCAGAGGTATTGTCGCCGCTATCGAAAATTTTTCCCTGCTTCGTAGTGCTCGTATTGATTGGATAACACATGATGGCTCGATCTTTAACATAGATGTATGCCGACTTGCAATAATTAATACTGCTTCCAATACTATTGGTACTTGTTAAACAAATAGTGTAATACCCAGGCTCATAAAAAACAATGATGGGATTGCTCATCGTATCGTTGGTATTACTCGAAAACACAAATCCAGCGGCACTAGAAGTGGCATCCTGAGTTACGTCCCACTTCCATTGCGATGCCCCATATTGCGATAAATCGGTAAGCTTAATATCATCATACAAATCAATGACTACCCTATTGGAAACAAAGTCGGCCTGAGGTATTCTGGTAGGAATAACAATTTTCAAGGTGAAAAAACCGGTGTCACTTCCAATACAATTTTTTGCAATCAAACGAATCACATACGTTCCTACGGAAGTAAATCGGTAGGTCGCATCCTTGGTTGTGCTATCGTTAATACCATCGCCATTGACATCCCACTTGTAGGTATTTCCGGCCCCGGTGGTAAGGTTGGTATAACGTATCAAACCATTTACATAGCCAATGGTATCCGATACGATGGTTACCTTGGGTTTCACATTATCATCGGCAATCCATTGGGCCACAAATCCACTGTCGTTGCTTACATTATTCGTTTGCATTCGAATAAACAAAGAGCCACTTGCAGCGTATAAGGTATCGGGCACGGTGGTACCAGTAAATCCATTACCGGTATGTAATGGAATACCTGTACTATCATTATCGCCATCATAAACTCGAACAAAATCGTTGGCCGCCATGCGTAGTTTTTGAAACTTGAATTTGATGGTGCCACTGCAGGCAGGCTTAATTAAGAAACCACAAGATTCATTATCGCCGTAGTTACCTGAACCGGCACCGCTATCCATTATTACACCACTCTTAAAGTTGGTAGAAACGGCAGTATTATCGCACATCGAAAATCCATCGGTAACAATAATGTATTGATTGATTTTTGCGCTATCAATGCCCGCCGGATTACTTACCGTTAACTTCACGGTAAACGTATCGGCTGTATTATAGAAATGCTGTGGATATTGTATCGTAGAGGTTATATTATCGCCAAAATTCCAGAGCCAGTTGGTGGGGTCGTTGGTACTTAAATCAAGATACGAAACAATTTGACCAACCCTTACAAAGGTAGGCGAAGCCGTAAATAAAGCGGCAGGCTTACTGTAGTTTTTAGTCGTAAAGGTTTTTGTTATGCTATCGCACCCCGAAACATTACACACGATAAGTTTTACACTATAGGTACCGAGTGCGTTGAAGCCCACGATCGGATTTTGAGAACTAGCGGAAGTACCATACATAAAACTCACGCTATTAGGAGAAAAAAGCCATAGCCAAGAGGTTGGATTATTAATGGTAACATCGATTAAATTAGTAGGCGCACCCACATAAGGACCAAATGAATTGCTTGTAAACCCGGCGATGGGAACGGCTAATTGAATAAGCACCGGATTCATGATGGTATCCTTACAACCGGCGCTACTGGTAACAATTAACCGCACATTATATACTGCGGCACTGGCAAAAGTATGCATTGGGTTTTGCAAATTCGATGTGTTATTGGCACCGGAAGCGATATCACCAAAATTCCAAGCCCATTGTACCATTGTTCCTCCGGTACTAGCATCAGAGAACTGAATTGGAATATTGATGGAGGTGCTACTCAAACTATAGTGAGCAGATGGCTTTTCTACTTCTACTGCTTTCGTTACTACCGAGGTAGGAGCGCCTGCCGAGGATGAGGTAACGGTAAGTTTAGCATTGAAAACCCCGGAGGCACTGAACTTGTGTTTTGGGAATTGAAGTGTTGACGTATTATTACTTCCGGATGCTATATCGCCAAAGTCCCATAACCAGTTCGTTAATGAACTGGAGCCAAAAACAAAACTCTGATCCGTAAACACCGTGGAATCGCCGTTGCAAATGGTAGAGCCTTTAAAGTCGGCTACCGGTTGTCCGTTTTCCTTTATCATGATACTGTAATCCTCGACTTCGCCGATCAACGTAGGGTTGGTGCATGCACCCGGAAACGTGGCACTCTGAGTAGATATTCGCATTCTCGTCTTTCCGCATACCGCATTGACCGGGATATTGAAGACATGTTTTTTCTCAGCTAATAATGAATTACCTACCGATCGTTGAATGGTATCCAATACAATCAACTCGGTAACATTATCAAAAAATCCATCTCGATTAAAATCAATCCACGCAGCATAATTTGCACTATTAACACCATTTCCGATGATGAGATAAACAGAATCTTTAGCCACTGAAGAACTACTTTTGGTAATGGTATCGAGCAGATACAGGTAATTATCATAACCCACCGTATTGTAATAGGAGAAATTATTCAGCGTATGCATTCGTACACTATTGATATAAACATAAAAACTTTGTGTGCCTTTGCTAATGCAATAGCCCACCTGTCGGTTGCCCGTAGGACTTACAATGGTAGGCACCCGCTGAACATTGGCAACCGTAACATAATTGCATCGTGCATCCATTTTATTCGCCAAAACAGCCGAACTGCTTACGTCGTAACTCAACCAAAAATAGTTTTTTCCAGGGAACAACAGCTGTGATGGATTGATCGAAAATGAACCCGATATATTCGTAATCGTACTCCCTACCGAAGCCGTGGTATCAAAGGTTGGCTTAAGCCCGGTATAAAACAACCTGGCTTTGGTAATTTCATTGGGATTGGTAGTACCAATGGCACTAAAATTTATATCACCAACCGTTAATGGATTGAGCGATCCGTTGCTATTGGTAACCACCTCGATACCAATAATTTGATTATTGGTGCTGCCTTTGGTTACATCGTCATAAATAGTTTGGGTGGTGGTGGCCGACTGAAATATCTGTGGTTGACCGGCTACCACATTCATCGCAAAATCAACAAATTGCTGCGACCAGTTGTTTCCGCCATTGGGCGTCAGTGGATCATTATTCACGCAAGGATCTAGGGTGGCACTAACCCCAAACTTGGTAGCGCAGCGCATACGTATGATACCTAAAGCAGCATTCACTGGGATGCTTACGACGGCGGTTACAATATGCGTTCCGGCGTTGGCAGGGTCGTTTTGGAAGATGATTCGCTCGGATGGCTCAAAGGTTTTATTCCCATTGAAATCAATCCAAACACTTAAGGTTTGCTGATTGGCTCCATTTCCCAGCTGAATACTTAACGGATAGGAGAACCCACGCACACAACTGGTAGGCACCGCCGGTGTACCGGTTTGATTTTGATAGGCTGGAATGGTATTATACCATGTAGGCTGTAAATTTGTGAAATTTATATCTCCATATTGAACTTTGTAAATATGAGTAAATGAGGTGGCCGAAGTAAAGTGGATCGGCGGATTGGGCGGATTGGGTTGATCATAACCATATCCTGTGTAGCTAGGAGTGCAATACACTTGCGACTGTGCGGTGAGGATGGAAATGCTAAAAAAAAGAAGAAGTAAAAATTTTTTCATGGTTAGGTCAATTGTAATTTATGCAATTTGATAAAAAAAACTGGCAATGCAAAATTTAGACTTTAAAATGACATGACGGTTGCATGTGAATTTCGGAAATACGCCATGGACTAACCCCAAATCATCGTCGACGTCAAGCCTTTTAACGGCTTTTGGAAGCACCTGATGACGCATCGCTTGGCGCTTACCTTCTTACTTCAAATGAATCCATTAAAAGGCATCTTTATAATGAATAATCTCCTTCTCATCAATGCTAATAGCAATCACGTCAAAACGCAACGACATGTGAATATGGTTGATTTCCTTATAGGTGTATCCTGCGAGCTTCAAAAGTTTTTCTTTTTGCGTTGAAACAAACTCCTCTGGAAAACCGAATCGATTATTCTGTCGTAATTTCACTTCAACAATTATTAGTTCCTTGTTGTCGGTAGCGACGAGATCAATTTCAGCACGCTTGGCACGAAAGTTCTTATCTAAGATGGTAAGCCCTTGCTCCTTCAAGTAGGCTTCTGCCAATGCTTCTCCAGCCTTCCCTCGTTCGGTATTTTTAATTTTAGGCATAAAAGAAAAACCCATCCACTACGGAAGGGTTTGATATTTTTGAGGCTTACCTTGGAGATGTATCGGGTGCGTCATTTCACTTGGTTTCGCATGGCTCTCCTTCTTTTGCTTTCATCTCCGTGCCTGACGATTCCGTTTCTTTATAATATTTGTTTTCATGACTATCCTTAGACGTTGCGTGATTGGTGTGTTTCCAATGCACCTGCTCTTCATTATTAAGATACCCCACTTTAGAAATTGCCGAAACCAGGGCAATAAGAATAAGAGCTAACGATAAAATAAGGGGCACGAATTTCCACTTCGATAAATTGTTGTTATTATCCGAAAGCGGAACAAATTTTTCTGATTCATTCATCTTTGACTCGTGGTGATCGTGGTTTGACATTATTTAAATATTTAATTTCAGGGCAAATATAAAAAAAAATAGGATTTAACCATAGAAACATTCTAAAATGAATGCTTCCGGTGGCTCTAGGCGATGGGTGTCAATCGATAAACGTAACGTGGGAATACCATAGGATATAGTGTATTTACTACTTTTTGACATGAAATTAAAAAACAAACGTATTACAAGGAATTAAACATCGCTTCTTCTACCAACTGGCATACAATATGACCGGCTAAAATATGACTCTCTTGTATGCGTGGCGTATCATTACTAGGGATATTGATCAGAAAATCGCAGAGATCCTTCATTGTTCCTCCATGGCTACCCGTAAAGCCAATGGTAATCATCTTCTTTTCGCGTGCTACCTCCAGGGCACGGATTACATTTTTAGAGTTGCCCGAAGTAGATATCCCTACGATAATATCGCCTGCTCTACCACAACCTTGCACCATACGACTATAAACCACGTCGTAACTATAATCATTAGCTACAGCCGTTACAAAAGAAGAGTTCACATGTAAAGCCTCCGAATACAAAGGCGCTCTATCGGTATAAAAACGACCCGACAGCTCGGCAGCCAAATGCTGAGCATCAGCGGCACTGCCACCATTACCACACCATAATACTTTATGGCCTGCCTTCAAACACGTTACCATCGCCTCAGCAATAAGGCGTAATTCGGCAACTAATTTCGCATCATTCAAAAACGCTTGTTTTACTGCAATAGAGGCAGAAATAATATTTTTTATTTTATCGTTCATCTTCGATTTCGTTCTTAATTTATTTGAATTGAGAGGCTACAACCAACTCTTTTACGCCACCGCTATAATCATAAAACCCTGAACCACTTTTTACCCCTAGGCTTCCGCTGGTTACCATATTTACCAATAAAGGGCACGGCGCATATTTAGGATTACCAAAGCCTTCGTAAAGCACATTGCAAATGGCAAGACAAACATCCAATCCAATAAAATCGGCCAGTTGAAGCGGTCCCATCGGATGTGCCATACCTAATTTCATCACCGTGTCAATTTCCACCACACCTCCAATACCTTGAAACAAGGTTTCGATGGCTTCATTAATCATCGGCATCAAAATACGATTGGCAATAAATCCGGGCATATCGATGGCCACTGCAGGAACTTTCCCAATTTGCTTAGATAAGGCTACAATGGTATCGGCCACTTCATCACTGGTTTTAAAACCTTTAATAATTTCTACCAGTTTCATTACCGGCACCGGGTTCATAAAATGCATTCCAATGACCTTGTCGGGACGGTTTGTTACAGAGCCTATTTTGGTTATGGGAATGGAAGAGGTATTACTTGCCAAAATGCATTCCGGCTTGCAAATGGAATCTAATGTTTTAAAGATTTCCAGTTTAATATTCACATTTTCGGTAGCCGCTTCAATAACCAAATCTGCATTTTTTGCGCCATCCGTTAAATTGTCGATAAAGGTGAGGTTGCTCAATGTATTGGTCTTCACCGCTTCGTCGATAGCTCCTTTGGCAACTTGCCGGTCTAAATTTTTCGAAATGGTGATTTTGGCTTTTTCCAAGGCCTCCATTTTTACATCGACAACGGTTACCTTGAAATTGTTTTGGGCAAATACATGGGCGATACCATTACCCATGGTACCACTGCCGATTACTGTAATATTAATCATGGAGCGAAATTAATGAATACTAATTAATATTTTAAAAAGTAAATTTCAAAGATTCGAATGATGATATAGATTGATGTTTACTTCCTTAACTTGAGGCTCACTTGTTTCATCTCCTTCAATAGCATCGCTTCATGAAGATATTGAACAAGGATATCATCATGAATCTCGTGACCTGTTTTAAAGCTTAAATGCCGTATGTATTTTTGATTGAAAGGCGCAAAAGCGGCAGCCTCATCGCTCATTAAGTATCCATCGACAAAACCCATGACAACCTTGTTTTTTTGAACGGCAAGAAACAAAAACATGCCATAATAATCATAAAACGGACCGTTATATCGAATACGCTCTACTATTTTAGGGCTTATACTTACAATACGTTGACGAAGTTTTTGCAATACCACAGCGTGCAAAGGAAAATAGTCAATATATTCCTCCACGCTAAAAAATCTGGGCAAAGCCATCAATACTACTTATTCTTTAGCTTATCGTATTCTTTCTCCGCACTCCAGCCTAAATCGGTATGGTATGCTTCGAAATATTGCAACACCACTCCCAAGCCCCATCCTAATAACGGCCATACAGGCCATGGAAAAGGACTTGCGTCGTGATCGGCATTCGTTAAATACCAAATACACCAGAAAAATGCATTCATCACGAAGTACACGGCCAAATGTTTCTTGAATTTTGCTCTTTTCTGAGCTATCCGCCAAAGGTTTTCATCTTTCTCTTCCATGAAGGTAAATTTGTTTAATTTGCAAAACAAAGATAGAAAAAATAGCGAGAAAATGAGGCCTCATTTTAAAGTTGAAACCGAGTTTAACCCATGGCATACCCATTTACCATTATTATTTTAGGATACCGGCGTTTATATAGTTTGCAGCGTTTGCTGATTAGCCTATTGGATGCTGCCATCGCAACCGAAAAGAGAGAGCCCTTCCAACTAATTATAAGTTTGGATTATGGGGCTGCCGATGAAGTAATCCATTTCAGCAAGAACTTTTTCACCCAACATTTCCATATCAAAGTAATTTTACATGAAAAACCGTTAGGCCCCGATAAACATAATTTATGGGCGATGGAGCAATCGGAAAACATTGAAGCGGTATTGGTTTTAGAAGATGACTTGATGGTGTCGCCATCGATCTTCCATTATGCTGTTAATGCCTATAATTTTTATCGAAATGACGAACATATTGCCGGAATAAGCTTGTATAACTATGAGCGAAACGAAGTATGTGATTATCCATTTCTAAAAAACCAGGATGGATCTGCCGGATACTTCTATCAGAAGGCATGCTCCCGTGGATTACTTATTACGAAGCAGCAATGGCATAATTTTAAGGCTTTTAAGAAGTCAAAAGTCAACGTTGATTTACCCATACGATACGAAAACTGGAGTGATGAGATATGGGAAAAGCAGTTCAATACCTTTTTGATTCACGAATGCAAATATTGGGTATATCCTCATGTTTCACTAACCACAAATTTCGGTGAGATGGGTGTACATGTGAATAAAAAAACTTATCGACATGCGTTTCAAAGCGTGATGCAACAAGGTGTGCAAGAATCCTATCACTTTATTCTATTGGAAAGAAGCAAGGCCGTTTACGATGCCTACGGTGAAGCCGTGAGAATCTCAGGGTTTGAACAAGATGAAATCACCTGCGACATTTTGGGAATACGAAATCTTTCCAAAATAAAAACAAAATACATTCTTACCTCCAGGCATTGCATGAAAAGCATTGAGGGCTATGCACTCGATTTAATGCCACCCGAATTAAATGTGACGCATCATTTGAGAGGAAATGATTTAATGATTTCAGAAGTGCAATTGGTTGATGAGAATTATTTTCAGAAACAAAAACGCCTCTTAAAATTACATTACTATTTTTATCCTGACCGAGGAATCATACATTTGCTACGCTTAAAAATACTTGAAATAATTAACAGATTATTGGATTAACACGACACGACATGAACAAAGTAGTTGAAAATGCGGCGCAAGCCATCCATGACATTCAAGATGGAGCCACCATTATGCTGGGAGGATTTGGGCTATGTGGCATCCCCGAAAATTGCATAAAAGCATTGGTAAAACAAGGCACAAAAAACTTAACTTGCATAAGCAATAATGCCGGTGTCGACGACTTTGGAATTGGTTTAATGCTACAAACCAAACAAGTAAAAAAAATGATCTCATCGTATGTAGGTGAAAATGCAGAATTCGAACGACAACTTTTAAGTGGTGAGCTGGAGGTAGAACTTATTCCACAAGGCACACTAGCTACTCGCTGCATGGCTTCCGGCTATGGCATGCCGGTAATTTATACCCCTGCCGGAGTAGGCACCGAAGTAGCCATTGGAAAAGAGGTACGCAATTTTAATGGGAAAGATTATCTGATGGAATATGCCTTCGATGCCGATTACGCCATCGTGAAAGCATGGAGAGGCGATACCCAAGGTAACCTTATTTTCAAAGCCACGGCACGTAATATGAACCCACTGATGGCAATGGCCGGAAAAATAACGATTGCCGAGGTAGAAGAATTAGTGCCTGCCGGTGAATTGGACCCGAATCAAATTCATACCCCTGGCATCTATGTGCATCGCATCTTTCAAGGGGTAGATTATGAAAAAAGAATTGAACAAAAAACGATACAAAAAAAATAAGATATCAGGAATCATCTTTTACTCACCACAACAAAAAGCATACTAACTCAATAGCTAAAAAATGAAACATCTAATCATCATCCTTTCAACCCTTGCATTATTCTCTTGCAACAACTCAAAAATGGAAACTTGGAAAAATCCTAATGCGGCCATCGCAGTATCTTACCCGGAAACGAAAAAAGTAGAAACGACGGAAAACTTTCATGGCACCGACATCAAAGAGAATTTCCGCTGGCTCGAAAATGATACCGCAGCCGACACCAAAGCATGGGTAATCGAAGAAAACAAGGTGACTTTCGACTATTTAGATAAGATTACCTTCCGCAATAAATTTCATGAAGTAGTAGAGAAGAGTTTTAATTTTGAGAAATTCTCACAGCCATCGAAAGAAGGAGAAAATTATTTCTTTTCAAAAAATGATGGATTACAAAATCAAAGTGTGGTGTATATTCAAAAAGGATTGGATGGATCACCGGAGGTGTTTTTAAATCCCAATGAATTAAGCAAGGAAGGCACTACAGCCTTAGCTGGCATGAGTTTTAGCAAGGATCATCAATACTGTGCCTATAACCTCGCCAAGGCCGGCAGCGACTGGAACGAGATACACGTGATGGATGTTGCTACTCGTAAGGAAATGGAAAGCGAAAAAATTGAATGGGTTAAATTTAGTGGAGCGACATGGTACAAGAACGGATTCTACTATAGCTGTTACGATAAACCCGGCGCACATGCCTTGAGTTCGCAAAACAACGGGCATAAAGTTTACTATCATAAATTAGGTACATCACAAAGTAAAGACGAGCTGATTTATGCCGATGAGAAAAACCCGAAGCGTTATCATAGTGCAGCAATAAGCGAAGATGAACGTTATTTATTTTTATATATCGGCGATGGCGCCAACGATGGCAATATCGTGATGTTTAAAGACTTAAGTAAAGGCGATAAACAATGGCGAACACTTTGGGCCAATATGAAATATGAATTTGGAGTGATTGATAACGAAGGGGATTATTTTTTAGTGAACACGAACTACAAAGCCGATAACCGAAGGGTCGTGCGTATCAACGCGAACGACACCGCGGAGGCCAACTGGAAAATAATTATACCGGAAGAAAAAGAATTACTTGAAGGAGCTTCCACCGGGGGAGGTAAATTATTTGCTACCTACCTAAAAGATGCCTATACCAAAATATATGTATTGAATACCGACGGAAGCAACAAAAAAGAAATTGAGCTGCCCGCCATAGGCACATCCGGTGGCCTAGGCGGACGCAAAGAAGATATGACGTTGTTTTATTCCTTCACTTCGTTTACCTACGCTCCTACCATTTTTAAATACGATGTGGCTTCCGGCAAATCGGAGATTTTCAAGCAACCCAAAACAAATTTCAAACCGGAGAATTATGAAGTGAAACAAGTGCGTTATAAAAGCACCGATGGAACAGAGGTTCCCATGTTTGTTGTTTACAAAAAAGGCTTGGCGTTAAATGGCAACAACCCTTGTTACCAATATGGCTATGGCGGTTTTAACATTAATATCACACCGGGCTTCAGTGTTTCTCGTTTGTTGTTTATCGACCAAGGTGGAGTGGTCGCTATTCCAAATATCCGAGGTGGCGGAGAATACGGCAAACAGTGGCATGAGAGCGGAACGAAAGAACGTAAGCAGAACGTATTTAACGACTTCATCTCGGCCTCCGAATATCTGATAAAAGAAAAATACACCAATAGCAAACGACTGGCTATTGAAGGAGGCAGCAACGGTGGGTTGCTTGTGGGAGCATGTATGACCCAACGCCCCGACTTGTTTGCTTGCTGTGTGCCAGGTGTAGGTGTATTAGATATGTTACGTTTTCATCGTTTTACTATAGGCTGGGGCTGGTGTGCCGATTATGGTTGTGCCGACAGTGCTGAAGATTTTAAATATTTGATTAAATATTCACCGTTACATAACATAAAAGATACCGCTTATCCTCCCACGATGATCGTCACCGGCGACCATGACGATCGGGTGGTACCGGCCCATAGCTTTAAATTTGCCGCTACCATGCAGCAACACCAGCAAGGCAGCAACCCAATACTTATTCGTATTGATGTAAACGCAGGGCATGGTGCAGGCAAGCCTACCAGCAAGGTCATCGATGAAACCACCGACAAATGGAGTTTTATTATGTATAATATAGGCATGCAGCCTACATTTTAGAGAACGGTTATTTTCGGGCCTTTTTTTCCTTCAATATAAACAGCAAATAGAGTTTGTGGAAATACTCAGACAAATATCATATGTAATTATTGGACTCGCTTTCTTTATAGGTTTATACCTTATCGACTTCCATTTAATTCCCAGCCTTCTGCCTCTCCCTGACGACTTTTGTTATTATCATTCCAACAACCCGCCGCTTTGGGTCGACCTATTTTATCTAGACAATTCAGGACATGTAGAACCACCTTATAGTAATTTGCATATATTTCTTTTCTTATTATTTGGCACTCTCTTGACAATTTTATTGACAAGAAAAACCATTAAACTTATATTTAAATGAGCGGACACGCAAGCAAAACGTATCTGTGTGCCACCACTAGCTGGTAACAGCAAATTTGCGTCATTTTTTTGCGGGTTAGCGCTCAAACGCTATATTTGGACAAGCAAAAAAACAAATGCAAATTCGCAATACGTTACGCCCAGGCCTCCTTACTAGATTTAACATGATTTATTCGTATATTTGAATTATGGAAGCGATAAAAAAAATAATCAATATTGATGCTGATATACTTGGTGGGCAACCTGTCTTCATGGGAACTCGTGTTCCAATAGAATCGTTGTTTATGCATCTCGAAAAAGGGATTTCTTTGGATGCGTTTTTACTTGATTTCCCTTCTGTATCAAAGGAACATGCAATTGCTGTTTTAGAAATTGCTGGTAAAATAGTAAGCTCAAAAAATATTGAACATATTTATGAGACTACTACTTGACGAAAATTTACCCAAACGATTAAAGCTCGACTTCGCGAATCATGAAACATTTACGGTATGGGACAAAGGCTGGAATGGCAAGAAAAATGGTGAATTGTTGCGTTTAATGATTGCTGATAATTTTGATGTACTCCTTACATTCGACAAGAACTTAAAGTTTCAACAGAATTTAAAAAAGTATTCTATACCAGTTTTAATATTGAATGCAACAGACAATTCTTATTTGACCCTTTCTAAGTTAATTCCCAAAATTAAGGACGCATTGAATATGAAACTTAAAATTGGACCAACGGAAATAACAGAATGATGACTGGCCTGGGCATAACAAAAGGTTTGCTCAATTTGCTTTTGTTGGGAGCAAATATTTCTGTTACTTTGAAACGGTACGTTGCCCCACAAAAGCTAACTTCTTAAACCCACAGCCGTTATCGGCAAGCCTGCACAGAGATCAAATACATAAATAAATAATTAATCAATCATTAAATAATCAATATGCAAACAATACTAGGATCAGGTGGAGCTATTGGAATACCATTAGCCAAAGAATTAAAAAAATATACGAATCAGATTAGACTGGTAAGCAGAACCCCAAAAAAGGTAAACGAAACAGATGAACTTTACCCAATTGATGTAAACAATATAACAGAAATAGACAAAGCAATAGCCGGAAGCGAAGTCGTTTATGTTGTCATTGGCTTCGAATATAATTTAAGTGTTTGGCAAAAAACATGGCCATCGTTTATGAAGGCAGTAATCGATGCATGTAAGGCTCATCATACAAAACTTGTATTTTTTGATAACGTTTATATGTATGATAAATCGACAATACCTTTTATGACTGAAACTTCTTCAATTCATGCACCCAGTAAAAAAGGTGCGGTGAGACAACAACTTCATGAAATGATTATGACCGAAGTTGAGAAGGGCTCCTTAACAGCACTTATAGCCAGGTCAGCCGATTTCTACGGACCTGATAATAATAACAGTGCCTTGAAAATGATGGTTGCTGATAATTTCATGAAAGGAAAAAAAGCACAGGCATTTGGCAATATCAATAAAATTCATACCTATACCTTCACCTGCGATGCAGCTAAGGCAACCGCATTACTCGGAAACACAACGGATGCGTATAATCAGGTATGGCATGTCCCTACAACAAAAGAGAAAATAACGAATAAGCAATGGATTCAGTTAATCGCAGATGAACTTAAGGTAGATGCTAAAATTCAGCTAGTACCTGTTTGGATGATAAAAATACTTGGATTGTTTATACCGATAATGAAAGAGTTTCCAGAGATGAATTATCAAAATGAACAAGATTATATTTTCGATAGTACAAAATTTGAGAAACGATTTGGTATTGAAGCAACAGCACCGAAAGATGGCATCAGAATTTTCATTGAAAATTCGAAGACACAAAATACCATTCGATAATACAAACATATCATCACGCCGCCAAAATAGTCGAAAAAAGTTTGTCTCCATTAAAAATTAAAATCCCAGCCTAGATACCAAATGAATCCAATGAAACCGAAGACTACCACTTTGAAAATGCCGCTATTAACGCTCCTGTTGAGTTTCACCATCTTTTGCTCTGCTCAAGATAAAATAGGCTGTGAAAACACCGAACCAGCTTACTTAAACCGCCTTCCCGGATTCCATATCTCCGATTGTGAAGAAAGCGAATTTAAGGATCATACTTTTATTTATTATAACGGCAGTCCGGCAAAGTCAAATAAACTAAACAAAGGAGGTAAATATCATCGATTTACCTACTTTAAAAATACAGGCGAAACTAGAAAATTCAGTAGCTCCCAAATTATTGAAAACTACACGAATGCAATTCTTAAGGTGAAAGGAAAAGTGCTTTCTAATGATAAAACCATGCTCACCGCCAGCCTGAACGAGAAAGAGGTGTATGTGCAGCTTTCGGCAGGAAATTCGGCTGATGTGAAAAACTTCATTGTGACTATCTTAGAGGTGGAACTCATGAAACAAGATATAGAAGTTAAACTAAAAGAAGCCATTGAAAAAGAAGGCAAAATTGCCCTGTATGGCATCCTCTTTGATGTAAATAAATCCATCATAAAGCCCGAATCGGAAAAGGCATTGCAGGCGGTTATTGATTATCTTAAGGCAAATCCATCCGAAAAAATTATTATTGTAGGACATACAGATAATACCGGAATATTCACCAATAACATAACCCTTTCTAAAGAGAGGGCAAAAGCTGTAAAAGAATACGTAATCACGAAAGGAATAATTGATGCTAATCGCCTATTATCCGATGGAGTAGGGTCGCTTTGTCCGGTTGCAACCAATACAACGGAAGACGGGAAAGCATTAAATCGAAGAGTAGAATTAGTGAGACAATAAAGTCAATACGATCATCACGGGTAAGATCGTTTTTCATTATGTGCGTGGAAGTAGATTATGCTATCCTTCATTTAAATAGAATGGATATATTTGCCTACAAACAAAAATAGTTTAATACACCCTTTTCAAAAAAAAACAAAATAAAGTGCAAGTATTTAAATTTGGAGGAGCATCGGTGAAAGATGCCACTGCCGTGCGTAACGTTGGCGAAATTGTAAAACGTTTCGGAAAAGAAAAACTACTTGTCGTCATTTCGGCAATGGGGAAAACAACCAATGCTTTAGAACGCTTAACGACTTCATATTTCAAACAAACCGGGGAGACTAAAAAATTATTTGATGAAATAAAACAATATCACGATAACATCATCAAAGATCTTATCAGTGATATTCACCCTCATGGATTCGATGATATTGAAAACACCTTTATTGAGCTCGAATGCCTTATCAGTGGCACCCCCGAAGGCTCTTTCGACTTTCATTACGACCAAATTGTTTCCTTCGGTGAGATTATCTGCACTAAAATTGTTAGCATTTATTTGAATCAAACCAATATTAGAAACCGCTGGGTGGATGCCCGCAATTTCGTACATACCGATACCAGCCATCGGGAAGGAAAAATCGACTGGAATAAGACCAAACAAATTATCCATTCCAAGCTAAAACCACTCGTTGAAAAACAAATAATAATTACCCAAGGGTTCATTGGAAACAGTCCCAATAATAATACCACCACCCTTGGAAGAGAAGGCAGTGATTATAGCGCCGCCATTTTTGCCTATGCTCTTGAGGCAACAAGCCTAACCATCTGGAAAGATGTTGCCGGTGTTTTAAATGCCGATCCAAAGCGATTTAAGGACACGATGAAAATCGATGCCTTAAATTATAATGAGGCCATAGAGCTAGCTTATTATGGAGCAACCGTGATTCATCCGAAGACAATACAACCATTGCAGAGCAAAAATATCCCCTTGTATGTGAAGTCATTTGTAGCGCCCGAAGAGGAAGGAACTACGGTAAGCAGTTCTCCTCACGACCTAATTAAAATGCCTGTGTATATCGTTAAAAGTGGCCAAACACTGGTATCCATTTCAAGTAAAGACTTCTCGTTTATCGTGGAAGAAAACCTCAGTAAAATATTCGAAGTTTTTGCAAAGCATGCCATCAAAACAAACCTGATGCAAAACTCGGCCATTAGCTTTAGTGCGTGCGTTAATACAGACGATGAAAACCTGCAAAAATTACAAGATGCCCT
The DNA here is from genome assembly GCA_947507965.1 of Bacteroidota bacterium. Taxonomy (GTDB): domain Bacteria; phylum Bacteroidota; class Bacteroidia; order UKL13-3; family UKL13-3; genus CAINMV01. The sequence goes on along the minus strand of CANNQU010000012.1, from coordinate 20,608 downwards.
TTCACTTCAATTTAATATTCGAATCAATAAAGGCTGCGAGCTCTTTACAGCCCGTAATGTGCGCAGTATTCAACAAGTGGAATATGTTAAGGATAAAATAATATTATTAGAGCAACGTACACGAAGCAGCATTCAATTGGTGATTCAATAGAAATTGAATCATCGAAAATAAATACAAACAACGTTTTGCTTCCCTTTTGTTTCCTGATGGTAATTTATAATCAGTAACAACCTCCCATCATGGTAAAATAATTTATTTAGTTGAAAAAAATATTTACATTTACCGTTGTAAAACACCATGAACCGGGCATCGCAACTTCTTCAACGTTTGGCCATCTTTGGGGCAATACTTATTTCATTGGCAGGAGAAGGGCAGAATTGTACCAACCTGAATTTTTCGTTGAGCAATTTCACGAACTGGGTTGGTAAAACCGGTACTTGTTGTCCTATAACGCTTACCTCCACCGGTATTGTAGCCGGCAGGCATACCATCATCTCTACCGCAGGCACCGACCCACATTCGTGTGGAGGGCTGCAAATGATACCTCCCGGATATACCCGTTCGGCCCGGCTTGGTAATGATAATATTAATTCCGAATCGGAGGGGTTATCCTATTCAATGACCGTAGATTCAACCAATGCCTTGTTTTTATTTAGTTATGCACCCGTTGTAGAAAACCCCATAAATCATACCACAGCAGAGCAACCCAGGTTTGAAATTGCCATTCGCGATGCAACAGGCGCCATGATTCAAACCTGCGCCTACTATATTGTTTATGGGAATACCGCGACGGGATTTAATACCTGCGGAAATGTGTTATGGAAAGACTGGACTACCAATGGTGTGGATCTGCGGAATTATATTGGACAAACCATCAAACTGGAGTTTAGAACGGGCGATTGCTCGAAAGGAGGACATTTTGGATACGCTTATATCGCTGGCAAATGTCAACCCTTGCATATCATCTCCAGTTTTTGTGTGGGCAATGATACCGTAAATTTAACGGCACCTGATGGCTTTACATCCTATAATTGGTCGACGGGCCAAAACACGCAGAAAATCTCTATAGGAAACCCGGTAGTTGGAACGAATGTCATTTGCACCTTAACGTCGGTATCCGGTTGCATTTCCAATATAAGTATTTTATTAGCTTATAATCCAGCATCAAACCCATCTTTTTTGGTGAACGACAGCACGCAGTGTGTTAATGGGAATAACTTTGTTTTTACCAATACTTCTTCTATCAATAAAGGGTCCATGACCTATCAATGGGATTTTGGTGATGCCACTTTTTCAACCTCCACCAATCCATCAAAAACCTATGCAAGCAATGGAACGTTTACCGTCAAATTAAAGGTGACCAGCGATTTTGGATGTATTGACTCCACCATGCGAAATATTTCGGTTTACTCGAAACCGACCCCATCATTTTCCATCAACACCCTTAACCAATGCATTACCGGGAACCAATATCTATTTACCAACACGTCAAGCATCACCAGTGGAACCTTAACACAGAAATGGTATTTTGGAGATGGTGATACTTCATCGGCAATAAACCCTATTAAAACATACGCTACGAGTGGAACCTACTCGGTAAAACTAATTTCAATAAGCAGCAATGGATGCCTTGATTCAGCAATGGTTGATGTTATTGTTTACCAGCCGATACCATTATTTACGATTAATAACACGAGTCAATGCCTCGATAATAATAGCTTCTCATTTACCAATACGTCCACCATGGTAATCGGAACCTTGAATTATCTTTGGCGTTTCGGTGATGGCAGCTCTTCAACATTAACAAACCCAATTAAAACGTACGCCAACAGCGGAACGTATAATGTAACACTTATAGCAACCAGTACTACCGGATGCAAGGATTCAATCACACGGGTGGTGGTGGTTTATCCTAAACCGGCAGCAGCATTTACGGTAAATAATGTCAATCAATGTTTCACTGACAATACCTTTATTTTCACCAATTCTTCTTCCATCAGCAGTGGAACAAAAACCTATTTTTGGTATTTTGGTGATGGGGATACCTCAACCGCATTAAATCCTGTTAAATCCTATTCAGCCATCGGCATTTATACGGTGAAACTAATGGTAACAAGCAACTTTGGGTGCATCGATTCCATAACGAAAACAGTTCAGGTGTTCTTACCGAAACCTATATTCAGCATTAATAATGCAAACCAATGCATTAATGGAAACCTTTTTATATTTAACAATACTTCCACCGTTGTTATTGGAACCCTCAGCTACCTCTGGGATTTTGGTGATGGAGACATATCCATCGCTAAAAACCCAACTAAAATATATTCGGTTAGTGGAACTTACACGGTAAAACTAATTGTAAAAAGCAATACCGGGTGTATCGATTCAACCACTAAAATAGTGATGGTTTATACAAAACCTATTCCTGGATTTTCCTTTATTGATACCTTCCAATGCCTATCCGGAAATCGCTTTACATTCACCAACACCTCCAGTATTGCCAGTGGAACGATGTCTTATCGGTGGCGATTCGGTGACGGAGACTCTTCTCTCGCGATAAATCCTATCAAAACCTATACTTCAAGTGGAACCTATCGCGTATTATTAATTGCCATCAGCTCTTTTGGGTGCATCGACACCATCTCTTCACGTGTTACGGTGTATCCTAAACCAATGCCGTCGTTTTCAACCAATAGTGCCAACCAATGCCTCTCCGGCAACGCTTTTGTATTTACCAATACCTCCACCATTATGAGTGGAACACTAAGCTACTTCTGGGATTTCGGCGACGGCAAGTATGCGGCAACACCAATAGCCACCAATTCGTATTCAAACATTGGAGCGTATAATGTAAAACTGAGGGTAACCAGCGAGCAAGGATGCCTTGATTCATCGACCAATACAGTCTACGTGTGGCCTCATCCTATAGCCTCTTTTGAGGTGAATGACACATCTCAATGTATCAATAATCAATGGTTTGTTTTTACCAATCAAAGTACCATCCCGAATGGCTCCATCACCTACGAATGGAATTTCGGTGATGGCAGTAGTAGTACGTTAAAAGATCCAACAAAAATATATAAAACCATCGGACGCTTTTTGGTAACGCTAAAAGCCATAAGTGATCATGGGTGTACCCATATTTCCTCGTCGTTCGTTACCGTGGCTCCAAAACCGAAAACCGACTTTACCTTTAGTCCAAAACGTTCATTGATTACCGATACGTTTGTACTATTTAGCAATACTTCAATGCAAGGATTACATTACTACTGGGACTTTGGAAACGGCCATTCCAATTCAACCTTTGACTATACCTCCATAAGAAATGAATATCTTGATACCGGCACGTTCCAAGTTATGTTAATTGGCGTTGACGATAATGGATGCAGTGATACGACATTGAAGCCCGTGTATATCCATCCGGTTTTTTTCTGTCATATTCCCAATGTTTTTTCCCCCAATAACGACCATCTAAATGACCGATTTAAACCCTATTGTTGGTATGCTAAGAAATATGAACTTTCCATTTGGAACCGTTGGGGCACAGAAATTTATGTCTCCGACAAAAAAGAAACAACACCGTCGTGGGATGGAACCTATATCGGCAACAAATTAAGTGACGACAATTTTGTTTATCGCATACGTATTGTTGATTTCGAGAACAAAGTACATAATTACAATGGGATTGTTACCTTGCTATTTTATTAACCGACCTGGATTAACGCTCGTCTCAAAACAAATATCGCACTTCTACCCCACCGGTATGAATCATTGATTTGCCTTGCGCCGCACGACCGTTATAATTTAAATTTAGTTGCATGGTACTACTTAGTTGATGCAGGAAGGTTAAATAAATTAAAATATTATTCCCGTTGTTAAGCCCTTGCAGCATTTCATAGGCCACCGTAGAGTTTTGATCTCCACTAAATTTAATACGCACGAAATTCACCCTGCCATCCATAAAACTTTGTGAACTGAGATACCAATGAAGGTCGAGGCCTGCCTCTATCGTTTCGGTTTTAGGGTCGAGTGAACTATTTCCTTTTGCTATAAAATATTTCGATCTCAGGGTAATTCGAAGCGCTCGTTCGATCTCCAAATTCAGCTTCGGCTCGAAACTCTGATAATGGTAACGATAATTACGGAAAGCGAAAAATTGAGAATTAAATTGCTTCATACCATCCAAGAGATAACATTGAAGAAAACTTATGGTATTAAAGGTATAGCGCATTACCAACTCATTTTCGAAACGATTGCGGCTATCTAAGCCATAGGATAAAAGGCTTGTATTGCCCGTCCTACGGTAGTTATAGTGCAAGTCGAAACGATTGAAGGGATGGTTGAAAATTAAATTATTTTCAAGATAAAAATTATTACTGATAAGGGAGGTATCATTATTTACCGGAGACCATGGGGTGACCAAAAGATGGTTTTGAGCATATTGTTTTAATTCGTTTTTATACGTGAGCCGATTTTCAAACTTACTAGCCATTTTTTTGATACCCGTTTTCGAGCTCCATACCTTGTAGGGTTGCAAGACAAAAGTTTCATAAAGGGCAAAGTAATTTACCTTCGAGAAATCCTGGGTTGGAATGAGCACTCGCACATATTTTGTTTCATCGGGATTATAGGCCTGCTCAAATTCATTAAGTTGCTTTATTCCATCGCCATTATAGTCGCGCCAGGCATAGGAACCCCGTCCAGCAGGCACTTCAAAGAAGGTATAAATCCTACGTTGCTCTTGCCCACTACCTGCATTTGCCTGTAAATTATGCTGTATTACATGCTTATCACTTTGATACGAATGATGAATCTGGAAGGTAATACCCTGATCGTTTTTTAAGTTGGTAAGGTTTAAATTATGAATTTCAAGCGTTTTAAATTGCGCTTGAAACTGCACCATTTGTTTCTTAAACTGCAACAAACCATTGGCCGAAAAAATATTGGTGCTGAATGACGGGCTATAATGGGCTAGTAAAGGAGCATCATCATTTCTACGCAAAAAATCGATTTTGAACTGACTAGACTTTAGAAGCCACTTTACATAGATCAAACCTTGAGAATAGAAGAAGCTCTGCGCTTGCAACGTATCGCTACCGGTCAATAGAAACCGACTACTCTCCTGCTTTGCCTCGGCACCTACGGCTATCGTTTTATTGAGTTGTTGCATCAAACCAATATTCGACAACAAACTGTTATTTCTGCTGTTCAGGCTTTGCAGCTTGTTTTGCATAAGCTCCCATGAGGCATTGCATGTAGTGTTCTTTTGTTTCATGTCGAGTACTGCGTTATACAGTATTCCATCTTGCTCCTTTTCTCTTCTATATTGCTGAACACCCAATTGAAGCGACTGATCCGATGCTTTCTTAAACTGAAGATTAAACTTCGTGTTGTATTCCATCATCGGTGAGCTAGCTTCCGATACTTGCTGTAGCTGCCTATTCCAAGTTCGGGCAAAATTGATATCACGAAATCGTTCCACTCCTTTAAAATTCTTATTTAAATAATCGAAAGAAGTTATGGTATTTAATTCCAGTGGCTTCTCCTTTTTCGACAACATAAAATGCTGTTCCCATTGGGTATGAGCAGCATAGCCATAATCGTCGTTTTTATCTTTCTTACTAAAATCATTTTTATCATAATTACTTCCTGCCAACTCCACAGAAATACGTTGGTGCCTATTGAATTTATAATCCACGCCGAGGGAAATATTTTGTAGCGTTTGAGGTGCAATAAGCGGAAGCAGAGGCTCTGCATTACCTTGTAATACGCCATTTATTGGCGGCATAAAATGGTAAACCTTACCATTCATATCACTTTTAAGCAATCGATAATTTCCTTTGTTTTCACCCACTTCATTAAAAACAACTTCGTAAAAAACAGTATCGTTGGTGTTCCCTATGGCCAACACAAAAACCCCAAAATAGCCTAAGGTATCTACCTTACGGTACAAAATTCTTTCTACGGTATAAAGCCGTATTTCCTTTGCTGACGAGCTATACGCTTCATTAACACGATCGCCAACCGCAGCTAATTTCTGTTTCTGAGCATCATTAAGATCCAAGAGTACCGGCTGATTTTTTAAATCTTTCTCACTGTAGTAGTGCAGTCGCACATTGAGTCGGTCCTGTTCCCATTCAACAAAGCTATTCATCACAGCTCTGGAATAGTTTCTATCGGTGTATTGAAACTCGGCAGCCACCCTGCTAGTAGCAATAATTAATCGCCTGGAGGTGAATAAAATCTCCCCTGTATTATAATCAATGGTATAATCATTATCATAACCTCGAAGAAGAAGTTTATCATCGAGATAAATTCTTTCACTGCCGGCATTAATCAATAAATAAAGTTCGCCATTACTACCTTTTAAACGATAAGGCCCTTGATTACCATCCACTACAGGCACCGTTTGTCGTGCATACCTTCCTTTGGCGGCCCCTATACTGGCAGCATACCGAATCGATCGAAGAGAGTCAAGTGCATCTTTGGATGTAAAATACACGCCTCGGTTTCGCTTATAATAATTCATGAAATAGCTTTGCGAGACATCGGGTTTCAACTCAAAGTCGCCAACGATGGCCTGTTTTTTTTCATTATACAATTTGATGAAAACCTTGTCAAATTCCTGAAGTTGCAACGTGGTGCCATCGGGCTGAAGTTGTGTATTATCGTCACTAATAGAGCCCAGCACATTCCATTCAGAATTTAATTTTCCACTTAGTTGTAAATTAAAGATGGAGTTAAGTACGAGATCTTGGTTATTACCGATACTAATGCCACGAGAAATGACACCACTTTTACTTAACCCTGATTCTTCCTCCTCCCTGTTTTTATGCGAAGGAATATACCCATAATCATAGCCTTTCTCGCTTGAAAATCGTTGTATTGCTTTTCGATCTTTATGGAAATAATGATCATGAAATGGATCAAACAAAACCCGATAGGAAATGGTTACCATACCTCGTTGAGAACTCATGATAGATGCATTTATAGCATTAATCGTATAGCTCAAGGAATCGAATGATGCATATGACAGTAACCTAAAATCGGCCACCGGTAGGGTGTCGAATACGGTCGTATCCGATTTTAATTCAATCGTTTTCACCCTCCGATTTGAAGTTACCTGAGCATTGGAGGATTGAAAGAAAATCCAAAATGCAAAAACGATTGCAACACGTAGCATGTAGTGTGCAATTTAGAGAAATAAATAGATTTGAGGTGAACGTGTTTATACACGAAAATGAGCTTTAAACAAGCCTAGAAACCTTCAAGATAACAGAATTATAAAATACGGTCATTAAATTTCTCTATCCACATCCCATGCTTCCAGATAGTCACCTATCTTCCGTAAAAAACTACCGCCAAGAACGCCATCAACCACCCGATGATCATAACTCAACGACAGAAACATCATACTGCGAATGGCAATCATATCACCTTCGGCCGTTTCAATCACGGCGGGCTTTTTACGAATTGCACCCACGGCAAGTATGGCCACTTGTGGCTGAAATATGATGGGAGTACCCATTACGTTACCAAAGGTTCCAACATTGGTAATCGTAAACGTTCCTCCTTGAATATCATCTGGCAATAATTTATTTTGTCGTGCTCGACCCGCTAAATCATTCACACTTTTAGTTAACCCAACCAAATTCATGTGATCGGCATTTTTAATTACTGGAACAATTAAATTTCCGGAAGGCAATGCCGTGGCCATTCCAATATTAATATTTTTTCGTTTGATAATATTCGTACCGTCGATACTGATGTTTACCATGGGGAAATCTTTGATCGCCTTTACAACACACTCAATAAAAATGGGGGTGAACGTAATTTTTTCACCTTCTTTTTTCTCAAAAGAATTCTTCACCTTATCTCTCCAACGTACTAAATTCGTTACATCACACTCAACAAAACTGGTTACATGTGGGCTTACATGTTTGCTCATCACCATATGTTCGGCAATAAGTTTACGCATTCTATCCATCTCAATAATCTCATCGCCAGCGTTGGTGGTAACCTTTGAAGTGGTAATGTTGGCCGGCTGAATATTCGAAGGCTTGGTTAATGGAAGAGGTTTCAAAACCTCGTTTTCTAATTTCACAACAGGAGCCTCCATGGCGTTTATTTTAGCCGCCTGACCCCTGTTTTCAATATACAAAATAATATCTCTTTTGGTTACCCTTCCTTCTGCCCCTGTACCTTCCATGCCTTCGAGTTCCGACATTCCAATATTTTCGGTGCGCGCAATATTTAAAACTAAGGGCGAATAGAAACGATTACCCTGGATATTCGGCTTCATGCTATTGGATAGCAGTACAACCTTATCCTCCAAGGCCGTCGCAGCTTCTTTTACCACTTCCGCAACTTTATTCTCCATGGCCACTGCCGCGATATGCGGTTGACCCGATTCAGCTCCTGTGGCATCTGAAATCAAGGCAATTATCGCTCCTACTTGAACAACATCATTTTCATTAAACAATTTTTTAACCAATATCCCGGCATAAGAACTAGGCACTTCACTATCCACCTTATCGGTAGCAATTTCAAGCAACGTCTCATCCAAAGCGATATGATCCCCTTCGTTTTTGGTCCATTTAATAATCGTTGCCTCCGTAATACTTTCGCCCATTTTAGGCATCACCAATTGAAACTCCGCCATTATTGAAATATTTAGATTATGCCACAAAAATAACTTTTTATAAAGAAATAACAGAGATTAAATACAGAATACCGAAGGCACCCTGATTATCTTCCATCGCGTACCGGCTTCGTTTTAAATATCCCAGTGCATATCAATAAACTCCCGAACACAGGCATCCCCACCGTTTCGGTTGAGTATAATATGGGATATGTTTTTTATTTTATCAACGGCATCAGCGGGACATGCTGCTATTCCAACGGCTTGCATACACTTCAAATCATTTAAATCGTCGCCGATATAGGCGATGTCATTAACCGTAATATTTAATTCTTTACACCACTGCCGTAAAACCGTTAGTTTGTTTTTTTTTCCTACATAAACTTTGCTGATTCCTAGTAAATCGGCACGTCGCTGGATCAAGTTAATATTATGACCGCTGCTAATGATACCAACTATAATTTTGTATTTAGAAACGACCCGTTGTATGGCCAACCCATCTTTGGTGTTGAATCGTTTAAATTCATCGCCACTTTCGGTGTAGTACATACCACCATCGGTGAGTACGCCATCGACATCCAGGATAAGGAGTTTTATTTGCATAATTTTGGGGTGTTTCTTGTTTGACTGTGTATAAAGATTATTGAATCACGATGTACTGAAAGCAATTTTTCACGAAGCAATCAGGGCATCTACTTTACCTTCCGAAATTTTAATTCATCATGCTTATCCTTACCATTTTCTTTCCTTAAATTAAATTCCTTCCTACGGCAGCGGCAATTGCTTTCATTTCTTCAAAAAGTTGTTTGAAGGTAGGATGGTCCAATTGTTGAGAAGCATCACTTTTTGCCAGCTTAGGCGTTGGATGTACCTCAATTAACAACCCATCGCAACCGAACGCTACCGATGCTTTTGCCAAATCGGGCACCCCATAAGCATAACCCATAGCATGACTTGGATCGAGTATTACCGGCAGGTTGGTATGGAATTTTAAGTAAGCGGCTCCACACAAATCAAACGTAAATCGTGTTTTCGTTTCGAAGGTACGAATACCACGTTCACATAAAATCACTTGTTCGTTACCTCCACTCAAAATAAATTCTGCCGCTTGCACGAACTCCTGCAACGTGGTACCAAAACCTCGTTTAAGCAACACCGGTTTCCTTGCTTCCCCACAGCGTCGTAAAATACTTTGATCGTACATCGCCTTAGCACCTACCTGAATGATATCGGCATATTCAATTACGGCATCAACATGAGAAGAGTCTTTTACTTCCGTTATAATATTCAAATGGTATTGTTTACGCACTTCTGCTAACATCTTTAGTCCTTCCAATTCCAATCCCTGGAAGCTATAGGGAGATGTACGAGGCTTGAAACAGCCGGCACGTAAGGTAGTGATTCCAAGGCTTACCAAGAGCTTCGCCGACTCCTCAATTTGTTCCCAGCTTTCAATGGAGCACGGTCCGGCAATGACCGGAGTATTTTTTGAGGTGCCGCCAATGGTCGTCGTACCCCATTTAATTTCACGTAAGGTATCGCTATAGTTACGGCTAGCCAGTTGAATATCGGTATCCATTACCCAGTGTCCATCCGATTTTGCAATGATATCGGGGTGTAATGTTTTGGTTGCCGAAGGGGTAATCAGTATCTCATGGGTGCCATTATAGTATCGAATGGCTTCTAGGTTATGCGCTATTTGTTTCGCTTCGGCTGTTGGTATCTCTTTTTTTAAGTGAATAATCATAATTTATAATTCGCCTTTAATTAAATTGGTAAATAATATACTGCCGGTTAGTTTATTTTCATCGTTAACTACAGGCAGGTATTGTAGTGGAAATGGAGCTTGTTTAATAAATAAGAGTAGATCGTAAATGGTTTTGTTTTCCTTCATCCGTAAGGGGTTCGGATTGATGATGTCGTTGGCCATTATATTTTGTAAGTTTTGGCTGTTTTTTAGCAGCCCTCTTCTCACATCAGCATTACTAATAAGGCCCTTCAGCATTCCGTTGGCATCGGTAACTAAGGTAAAGGCCATCTTATAGTCTTCTATTTTTTGTAGGGCTGTTTCAAAAGTAATCATGCTTTCTTCCAGCACGGGTAACTCATCCATCATCAACATAAAATCTTTCAGTAAAAAATGTGAACCTACTACCTGCTTTTTCAAATTAAGTAATGCAGCACCCACATAACCTTTGCTAAACAAATAAGAGCCCACTACAGCACAATCAACCCCCAGGTTGCGTAAAATAAAACTTACCTCAGCATTCACACCTCCATCCACTTGGATTCTTTTTCCCGGAAATTTCTTCTGAAACTGGCGAATTTTGCGAAACGTGTTTTTATCAAACACCCCGCCGCTTTGTCCGGGGGTCGTTGTCATCAATAATACAAAACTACAGGAGTCAACATACAACTCAAAAACATCCACAGAAGTTAATGAAGTGATAGCCAACCCAATCTCGGTATGCGGTGCCAAAGATTTAAGCAACTGAAAATCAATGGGTGCTGTAAAATTTTCATATTGAAAAGAAACTTGCCGCACTTGGCACCGAGCGATGCCTGCAAAATAATCGGTAGGCGTTGCCGAAATAATATGCACGTCGGCGGGCGTGATACTGTGATCATTTATATAGGCGATATCTTCAAAAACCCGATGCTCATCATTGCAGTCAACATGAAAAAAATCAACCTCATGGTGATCCAATTCGGTAATTATCTCCGACAAGGATTTATCTTTTGAACTATAAATTGACGCCGAAATCTTCATTTAATGATTCTAAAAAGGGTTGCAAAAGTAAGTAGTCGGAAGGGGATTTCTAAGAAAATATTTCTAATGCTGTCGTAATGAGCGGTAAAGAGTAACGCATTAAAGTCCGGAAATCAAAATACAAAAGGCCAATTCAACCATTTTTAATTGTTGTTCTACCCCTAACCCCCAAGCTTTGCAATTATTTTATCTGGTCTATTTGTTTTTCCACATAAAAACCTTACTTTTGCAGGCCAAATTATAAAATAAAAGATGATTTTATCTGCCGAACACAAAAAAGAAATATTCGCAAAACATGGTAAGTCGGAGAAAAATACCGGAAGTACTGAAGGACAAATAGCCCTATTTACTGCTCGTATCAACCATTTATCGCAACACCTGCAAGTAAACAAGAAAGATAATTCTACGGAGTTATCCTTGATTAAATTAGTAGGAAAGCGTCGCTCATTGTTAAACTATCTAGCCAAAACTAATATTTACGGTTACCGTGCTCTTATTAAAGAGTTGGAAATTCGCAAGTAATTTTCCAAGGAAAATTTATTTAAAGCTATAGGCAGACAGCTTGTAAAACTGTTTTCCTATAGCTTTTTTTTGTATCCTAATTTTTTAAAACACACATAATTATATATATCTCAAGATGAACCCAATTACGCAAACACTTGATTTTGGTGATGGAAAGGCTATCACCCTCGAAACTGGCAAACTAGCCAAACAAGCTCATGGCTCTGTCGTACTCCGTCAGGGTGGCACCTTAATTTTAGCTACTGTGGTAGCTGCAAAAGATGCAAAACCAGGCACTGATTTCTTACCTTTATCGGTTGATTACCAAGAGAAATTCGCTGCCGTAGGTCGTATCCCAGGAAGTTTCATGAAACGTGAAGCACGCCTGAGCGATTACGAAATTCTGATCTCTCGAATGGTTGACCGAGCTATCCGCCCGCTATTCAACGATGATTACCATGCCGATATCCAGGTGAATATCTGGTTACTCTCCAGTGACCCCAACATTAAGCCCGATGCCTTGGTAGGACTAGCCGCCAGTGCCGCAATATGCCTTACCGACTTGCCGTTTAATGGACCAATCAGTGAAGTAAGAGTAGCAAAAATCGACGGACAATTGGTAATTAACCCATACAAAATCGATCTGGAGCGTGCTACCTTAGAATTCATTGTTGCCGGAAATGCCAATGATATTAATATGGTGGAAGGCGAATGCAACGAAATTGGAGAAGAGGAGATGATTGAAGCATTAAAATTTGCACATGCCCACATCAAGAAGCAGATTATTGAGATTCATCAATTCGTAGAAAAAGTAGGTAAAAAACCAACACGTGAGTATAAGCATGAAGAAAATGATGAAGAAATAGCCCAAGCGGTTCGTGCCTTTGCTTACCAAAAATTATATGACATTGCAAAGGTTCCATCAAGTAAAGACGACCGATCAAGTAAATTTGATGCCGTATTAGACGAGTATAAAGCAACCTTATCGGAAGAAGAATTGGCGGCAAAAGGAAGCTTAGCCAAGAAATACTTCTCTAAAACAAAGAAAGAAGCGATACGTGATATGGTATTGCAGGAACGCAGCCGTCTCGACGGCCGTAAGCTAAATCAGGTAAGGCAAATTTGGTGTGAGCCTAGTTATTTACCAATGGCACATGGTTCGGCCTTGTTTACCCGTGGCGAAACGCAAGCCTTGGCAACGGTAACGCTTGGCTCCAAGCTGGATGAGCAGTTATTGGACAGTCCGATGAACCAAGGTTATAGCCGTTATTTTTTACATTATAACTTTCCGGCATTTTCTACCGGTGAAGTAAAACCCAATCGTGGCCCAGGACGTAGAGAGATTGGCCACGGTAACTTAGCACAACGTTCATTGAAGCGTATGTTGCCCGTTGAAAACCCTTACACCGTGCGTATTGTGAGTGATGTATTAGAGTCTAATGGCTCTTCTTCCATGGCTACGGTATGTGCAGGGTCGATGGCCTTGATGGATTCAGGATTGCCGGTATCGGATGGCGTTTCGGGCATTGCTATGGGAATGATTAGTAATAGCAAAGGCGAATATGCTATTTTATCAGATATTTTAGGTGATGAAGATCATATTGGCGATATGGATTTTAAAGTAACCGGTACCGCGAAAGGTATTGTGGGTTGCCAGATGGATATAAAAGTTGACGGACTGAGTTATGAAGTATTGGCAGAAGCCTTAATACAAGCGAAGGAAGGACGTTTGCATATCTTGGGTGAGATGAACCAATCGATAGCCAAACCGGCCGCCGATTTCAAACCATTTACACCTCGTATGGAAATGTTGATTATCGACTCCGAATTTATCGGAGCCATTATAGGCCCGGGTGGTAAAATCATTCAGCAGATGCAAAAAGATACGGGCACCGTCATTACCATCACAGAGAAAGATAATAAAGGAGTAGTGGCCGTGTCTTCGGCAGATGCCGAAGGATTACAGGCTGCCATGCGTAAAATAAGAGCTATTGTGGCTGTGCCTGTTATTGGAGAAGTATATGATGGTATCGTAAAATCAATTATGCCTTTTGGTGCATTCGTTGAATATCTGCCGGGAAAAGATGGTTTATTACACATCAGTGAAATAGGATGGAAACGCTTGGAAACAATGGATGGCGTATTAAATGTAGGTGATAAGCTTCAAGTAAAGTTGCTTGATGTGGACCAAAAGACGGGCAAAGTAAAATTATCGCGTAAAGCCTTAATTGAAAGACCGGCGCAACAATAGTTTTTCGTTTTAACGATTCAAATCCTTGTTCGATTACTTGAACAAGGATTTTTTATTTTTGTTTCATAACCACTTCCATCCCCTCGTTGCATTATCACCCTATTACTAATGACGTTGCTCGTAGATTGCTTTAAAACACTATATTCGTCTTTTGGTACGGATGCCCATTTTTCCAAAAAAAAATGGCTATCGAAAAAAAGTCATATCGATTAAATCAACTATTAAATTATTATAAAACACACCGATGGATACCCGTTCGAAATCATATTTAATCACCGCTGAGCCATTCGCGCTATTTCAAAGACGATTTATTTCTATTCTTTCATTCCTTATCTTTTCGTGTGCTACCGCATCAGCTCAAAACATAGAATGCAAAGACCTTTTGAATATTGCAGAGATGGAACAAACGGCTTTCCAACAAATGTTACTGCCGGAAGGATCCGCTTCGGTTGGCGATAATTACGACTTGAAATATCATCGCTTAGTATGGGAAGTAGCGCCCACTATATTTTATATAAAAGGAAAAATAACCTCCTATTTCGTGCCGGTTACGAATGTCATGAACACCATGGATTTCGATCTCACCGATACGCTTTTGGTAGATTCCGTTATCTTTCATGCCACGAAACAAACGTTCACACGCAATGCCAATCAATTAAAAATCACGCTTTCACTAACCCTTAATAAAGGAACACTCGATTCGGTGAGTGTGTTTTACCATGGACGTCCCAATGCTTCCGGGATGGGCTCTTTCGTTGTTTCTACGCATGCCGGTTCGCCGGTATTATGGACGTTATCGGAACCCAATGGAGCCAAAGACTGGTGGCCCTGTAAGCAAAGCTTAAACGATAAAATCGACTCGATCGACATCGTCGTAACGACGCCAAAAACGTACCGGGTAGCAAGCAACGGATTATTAATTTCGGAGGTTACCAACGGAAACAATAAAGTCTATCATTGGCAAAGTCATTATCCTATTGCGGCCTATTTAATCGCTATAGCGGTTACCAACTATGATGTTTATAAAGATTATTTGGTGCTGAGCAACAACGATACACTTCAACTATTAAATTATTTATACCATGAAGATTCCGCCACCGTTTCATCGCTACTAAAAATCAAAGGAATCATCAAATTATATGATAGCTTGACGATACTATATCCCTTTAGAAAAGAAAAATATGGCCATGCGCAGTTTGGTTGGGGTGGCGGCATGGAGCATCAAACGATGAGTTTTATCCAAGGTTATTCAATGCCACTCATCGCACACGAATGTGCCCATCAATGGTTTGGCGATAAAATCACCTGCGCGAGTTGGAGCGACATCTGGTTAAACGAAGGATTCGCCACCTATTTGGAGGCGTTAACCGAAGAATTCCTCCTTCCTCCGGCTAGCTTTACCACCTGGAAAAAAAATGCCCGAACCAGCATTACAAGTGCTCCGGGAGGCAGTGTTTATTGTCCGGATACACTCAATGTTTCACGAATTTTCTCCAGTCGATTAAGTTATAATAAAGGAGCTTATTTGTTACACATGCTGCGTTGGAAAATGGGTGATTCGTTGTTTTTTCTTTCGTTGAAAAATTATTTAAATGACCCAAAACTTAGCTACGGCTATGCAAAAACATCCGATTTAAAAGCCCATTTAGAACAAACCAGCGGACAAAATCTAACCAACTTCTTTAATCAATGGTTTTACGGAGAAGGATACCCTTCCTATCAAATTGAATGTGCCTATAGCCCTGGGAATATGAAGGTGAAAATAAATCAAACAACCTCGCATACTTCTGTTTCCTTTTATGAAATGCCGGTGCCGATTCGATTTCAAGCTGCCGGTCGCGATACAACCATTATTTTTAATCATACCACTTCAGGGCAAATTTTCAATTCACCATTAAATTTTAAGCCCTCTACTATTACCTTCGACCCCAAAATGTGGCTGCTTTCTGCCGCCGATACGCTCACCTCGAGTAACGTTGGAATAGCTACTTTTCTGGAAGACTATTTTAACCTCAACATCTTTCCAAATCCAACAAATCAACTCTTGCATATATCCGGAAAGTTTGCGGCCCAAAATGGAACAATTTTTCTGAAAAACATTTTGGGTGAAACCGTTTATCAAAGAAACGTTTTCTTTAATGAAGGTGATAATCGTTTCGAGATAGACCTCACGAGGCTCAGCAAAGGCTTATATACACTCGAAATATCCGACGAAAAACAGTTTAGTGCCCGGAAGGTAGTAAAGAAATAATTCACTTACTTCTCGTCTAAATTAATAGAATAGACACAACTTATGCACTTTGTTTTTCAATCCACAAATCCATATCAGTTATGCACGTAAGTTTCGTATCCACAGGTTAAAAGCAAGACTGTACTTGAATTTCGATGTGGAAAAAATTAGGTGTGGAAAACGTACCGACAAACACTTCATTTTCCCCTTACATTTGTCAGCATAAGTTCCAAAATATCTTATTCTTCATAATTTATTAAAAACTGTAAAGAGTAAGTAGGGAGAGTTTTCTCCACCCTGTTTTTTGGTGACGATTAAATGACAAATCAATAAGTTAAAACATATAACCTACCACATTCATGGCAAAAAAATCTACACTAAAAACAACAGGTCTTAAGATAGACCGCTATTTCACCAAAGACGCCACGAATGTGTACGACTTATTTCAATACGACTTACGCACAAGTATCATCAAAGATCCTTCCGGAAAAACTATTTTTGAATTACAAAATGTAGAAGTGCCGAACTCATGGTCGCAGACGGCAACCGACATCTTAGCGCAAAAATATTTTAGAAGAGCCGGAGTACCTCAACCCGATGGATCAACCGGGGGAGAAAAAAGCATCAAACAGGTAGCCCACCGTTTGGCCAATTGCTGGCGCAAATGGGGCGAAGAGTATGGATACTTCGCTACTGCCGATGACGCACAAAAATTTTATGACGAAATTGCCTATACTATCGTAGGGCAATACACGGCTCCCAATTCGCCACAATGGTTTAATACCGGCTTGCATAGTGAATACGGTATCACCGGAAAACCTCAAGGTCATTATTTTGTAAACCCGAGAACGGGTCAATTAGAAAAATCGACTTCCGCTTACGAGCGACCACAGCCTCATGCCTGCTTTATTCTAAGTGTCGATGACGACTTGGTAAACGAAGGCGGAATAATGGATCTATGGGTTCGTGAAGCACGTATATTCAAATATGGCAGTGGTGTTGGCACCAACTACAGTAGAATACGCGGTGGAGGAGAAAATTTAAGTGGCGGCGGAACCTCCAGTGGGTTGATGAGTTTTTTGAAAATTGGCGATCGGGCGGCAGGTGCCATTAAAAGTGGAGGAACAACCCGTCGTGCTGCAAAGATGGTTTGCCTGGATTTAGATCACCCTGAAGTGATGGAGTTCATAAAATGGAAAATGGGCGAAGAAAAGAAAGTGGCGGCCCTTATTGCTGCCGGCTACGATAGTGGTTACGAAGGAGAAGCCTATGCTACCGTTTCAGGTCAAAACAGTAATAACTCGGTACGTATTCCGAATTCATTTTTCGAAGCCTTACAGGCTGATGGGGATTGGAATTTAATCGCTCGTACCGATGGCCGAGTGATGGAAACCGTGAAAGCGCGCGACATGTGGAACTTAATAAACCAAGCGGCCTGGTCGTGCGCCGATCCTGGCGTTCAATTTGATACGACTATTAACGAATGGCATACTTGCCCCGAAGGTGGCCGAATTAACGCAAGCAACCCTTGCAGCGAATACATGTTCTTGGATAATACCGCTTGTAATTTAGCTTCATTAAACCTAATGAAGTTTTACAACCATGATACGCGTGAATTAAATATAAAAGCCATAGAACATGCTACCCGACTTTGGACCATGGTACTCGAAATTTCGGTGTTAATGGCCCAATTCCCAAGTCCTGAGGTGGCACAGCTAAGCTATGACTACCGCACCTTAGGATTGGGTTATGCCAATTTAGGAACCGTACTTATGGTATCCGGCATTTCTTACGATAGCCCGGAGGCTACCGCAATATGTGGTGCTGTTTCTGCTATTTTAACCGGCCGGTCCTACGCTACATCGGCCGAGATGGCTGAAGTATTAGGTGCATTTCCTAAATATAACGAAAACAAAAATCACATGCTTCGGGTGATACGTAATCACCGTTATGCCGCTTATAATACCGTTGAAAATTGCGAAGGCTTATCGGTTAAGCCTGTTGGACTAGACCCTAAATATTGCCCTGCTAATTTGTTAACGGCAGCCTGCAACGCATGGGATGCAGCATTGGCTCTAGGCGAAAAATTTGGATACCGCAATGCGCAAACCACGGTTATTGCTCCTACCGGAACCATTGGACTGTTAATGGATTGCGATACGACCGGTATCGAGCCCGATTTTTCGTTAGTGAAATACAAAAAACTGAGTGGCGGTGGTTACTTCAAAATTGTGAATCAGGCGGTACCTTCGGCACTCCATAATTTGGGCTATGCCCAAAGTGATATTGATACGATAGAGAAATATATTATTGGACGGGCCACGTTGTTGGGCTGCGAAAGTCTTAGCCACTATGCATTGCAAACACACGGCTTTACCAAGGACGATATTGCCAACGTAGAAGCACAGTTAAAAACGGCCTTTCAGGTAGAGTTTGTATTCAATAAATTTACCTTAGGTGAAGACACCATGGCTCGACTAGGATTTACGAAAGAACAGTATGATGCACCTAATTTTAATATGTTACGTTCATTGGGTTTTAGTCGGAAAGAGTTGGAATTAGCCAATATCTATGTATGCGGAACGATGATGATTGAAGGGGCTCCTGGTTTAAAGGAAGAACATTTGCACGTGTTTGATACGGCTAATCGCAATGGCAACTACGGACAACGTTTTTTACACGCCCACTCCCATATTCGTATGATGGCTGCAGCACAGCCTTTCATGAGTGGAGCTATTAGTAAAACAATTAATTTACCCAACGAAGCCAAAGTAGAAGAAATAGCAGCGTGCTATGAAATGAGCTGGAGTCTTGGCTTGAAAGCCAATGCCCTTTACCGTGATGGCTGCAAACTATCACAACCGTTAAGTACCAAGAGTGAGGTGAAAGACGATATAGAAACCATCGGCGAAGCCAGCATGGAGGTGGTAGAGCAAATTATTGCAGAAAACTCCAATAAAAGAGTAGCAGAACTAACACCGGATGAGGTATTGAATGCCGCAATACGCATCATTAACTCAAGCACCGATACCGTATTCAAACGTAAGTTGTCGTATATTGTAGAAAAGAAACGCTTACCCAACAAACGTGGTGGCTTCACCCAAAAGGTGAAAATTGGCGGACAAACCGTTTTTGTAAGAACAGGAAATTATGAAGATAATACCTTAGGTGAAATATTTATTGACCTTCATAAAGAAGGAACTACCGTTCGTAGTTTAATGAACTGCTTTGCAATTGCAGTTTCAATAGGCTTGCAATATGGAGTGCCATTAGAAGAATATGTAGAGAAATTTGCCTTCACTCGCTTCGAACCTGCCGGCTTTGTTGAAGGGCATGATAATATCAAAAATTGCAACTCTATTGTTGACTTCGTATTCCGTTTGTTAGGCTTCGAATACCTGGATAACGACGATTTGGTTCAAGTAAAACCCAATCGTTCTTTTGATGCCAGTAATATCAATAACTTTAGCGATGCGGAAGATAAAACGCCGGCCATTAAAGCAGTTGCAGAGCCCAGCGATATGCCTTCGGTAGTTAGCCAAGCAAGTAACACCAATGCCAGCTTAAGCCAGATGAACGAGCATTTGAAAAACCAGCAAAGCGACGCCCCCATTTGTAATGTATGTTTTCATACCACCGTAAGAAGCGGTGTGTGTTACAAGTGCTTGAACTGTGGCAATAGCTTGGGCTGTAGTTAAGTTTTAGGTACCCTTAATTTAGATCAAAAAAAATGCACTCCAATGGAGTGCATTTTTTTTGCTTGAAAATCAACCGTTTTTTGTTGCCTTTAGTAGTATTTGTGTCGTGGTTGCATCTTCATAAGAAAGGGCATGCAAATAATTAATTTTTAAAGATTTCGCATGATACAAATCACCAATGATGCGACTTCCCATTTTTTCAAGAATGGAAACGGTAAAACCATTTTTTTCATGCAAGACAATCCAATCACTAATCCGTAATCGGTTTACAAACGAAACTCGATTACTCGTCATCGACCACCAGGTTTCTTTGGTGTACTTCATCATATTAAAAACAAGCCTATTGTTTTCATCAAAGCAAAAATGATCTCTTAAATCAATTTGATGAATGGAGATTCCACCAGGCTTTAAAACCCTAAAAGTTTCACTCACCGTAATCTCCTCAAATCTTAAATGCTCATATACATTATTTGAATACACCATATCAAAAGAATGATCCGGAAAGGGGAATCCTCT